>JABEUU010000012.1 GCA_013044295.1 Candidatus Dormiibacterota bacterium | reverse complement strand
GCAGCCGCGAACCCGGCCGAACCGGAGCCGACTACGGCAAGGTCGAAGGTCACGGCCAGCCTTTAACAGATTCTGTTATTCGAATACTAAAATGGTACACCTACGGCGCTGGCACCTCGCACCGGAGCCGCCTGCCCCCTGTCAGGTGGCGAAACCCTTGGGTCGGGCGGCGGCCAACGAAATGGTGTCGCCCGCCGCTGCCGTTCTACGACCGGTCAGACGGGGGGCACCGGCACAGGTGCGCCCGGTCGCAGTCTTGGCGGAGCGGCCGAACGAAGCTTCATTGGCTCCGCGACCCATCTCGCTGAGGCGGAAGCTGTCTCCATTCCACAGCGGCCTCCGGCTGGGCCGGCACTCACATCCGGTGACTAACCAGTCTCGGCAGCCGTCCCAAGGGGTGTCGAGGGTAGCCAGGGAGGCCCTGGCACCGTGCCCAAGCAGCTTCGGCCCCCTCAGCCGGCCGTGGGACGGCCCCCACAGCACTCGACTGCGGGGACCGCCCCAGCGGAAGCGACGAAAACTCAGCCGTCGGTCCCGGGCTGGCTCTGCTGCTGGTCGGTCGAGCTCTGGGAGTTGGGTTGAGTGGTCTGCGTCCCCTGGGCGTCAGGGGAGTCGGCGGATGCCGGCTTGGGAGTCTGAGCGGGCTCTGGAGACTGCGCGGGCTCGGAGGACTGCTTGGGCTCCGGGGCACCTGTGGATGACGCTGTCGGCTCTGGAGTCTGGACATCCACCGAAGGGGTCGTCGTTTGCGGCGCGACCGCGGAGGTGGCGGGAGTCGGCTGGCTCTCGGCCCGGTGCGCCGCGAGCACCGAATCATTGCTGGTTCGAATCGAGATCGAGTAGGTGATCCCGTTGGGGGCCGTTACGGTGACGTCGTAGACGGGCACTCCATGCTCGGTGTCGGCCTCGGTCTTGAGCACCGCGGCGGTGCCGGTACCGGAATAGTTCGTGGCCGCATAGCTGAGTGCCGCCTGGTCGGCGCTCGTCATGGCGGTCGTGGCCGACACCAAGTTGACCTTGGTGGGGACGCCGGCATGGGTCCCGCCGGTGGTGAGTGTGACCGCTGCGACGGCGCCCGCCACCGCCAGTGCGCCCACGGCGCCCGCTGTCATCGGTACCTTCATAGTTGTGCTCCTAGTGGTTTCGGGGTGAAAAGCCCTGGTTTTCACTCTGACCACCCCGAGTGAACGGCTAGTTGGGGGGGGATTAGAGTTCCCTCACTCCGAGCGGCCATCGCCGGACAGCAGCCGGTAGCCCGCGCCCCGGACGGTATGGAGCAGCGGGGCCAGGCCGGGCCGGTTCAGCTTGCGACGGAGGTAGCTGACGTACACGTCGACCACGTTGCTACCCGGGTCGAAGTCGTACTCCCAAACTCGATTCAGGATCTGAGTGCGCGACAGCACCTGGTTTGGGCTGCGCATGAAGAGCTCCAGCAGAGCCCACTCCCGGTGCGCCAGCTCGATGCGCTGATCGTCTCGCCAGGCGATCTTGGAGAGCAAGTCCAGGCGGAGGTCGCCCACCACCAGCTCGGTGGAGACGATCTGTTCGGCCGTCCGCATGGCCGCCCGGATGCGGGCCAGCAACTCGTCGAACGCGAAGGGCTTGGTGACGTAATCGGTGGCCCCGGCATCCAGCCCGGAGACCTTGCTGGCGATGTCGTCGCGGGCGGTCAGGATGATCACCGGAAGCCGCAGATGCCGGTCGCGCCATGATCGCAACAGGCTCAGGCCGTTGCCGTCCGGCAGGCCCAGGTCGAGCAACACCAGGTCGAGGTCCTCGGCCCGAACGGCCATGATCCCCTGGGCCGTCGCCGCATCCGGCGCAACCGTCACGGCGTAGCCCTCAGCCTTGAGCCCCTTGGCGATGAACGATGCGATCCTGGCGTCGTCCTCGACCAGCAGGATCACACCCCGGCCTCCTCGGTGTCCACCAGCCCCGCCCGCAGAATGCTGACCGGCAAAACCATGGTGACCGTCGTCCCCTGGCCCAACGCGCTCTCCAGGTGAACCGAGCCCCCGTGCCCCTCAGCCACCGCCTTGACGATCGCCAGCCCCAAGCCGGCGCCCCGCTGGTCGCTCGGGGCAGCCGTGCGGAAGCGATCGAAAACCGACTGCTGTAGCTGGGGTGGGATGCCGCGACCGGTGTCCATCACCCCCAGGATGACGGCTCCGTCGGAGCTGGCGGAAAGCTTGATCGTGTCCCCGGGCTGGGTCGCCTTGACGGCGTTGTCGATGAGGTTGAGCAAGGCGCCCCGGAGCTTGGATTGGTCCACGAAGAGGACCGCGTCAGGAACCTCGGCCAACACCCAGTTGCGCTCCGCCAGGACGGTGGCGGAGGCCTTCAGGTCCGCCATGAACGAGCGCAGGTCCACCGGCTCCGGTTGGATGAAGTCGGGCTCCAGGGAGTGCCCGAGCAGGAGCAACTGGTCGACCAGCAGACTCATCTGGTTGAGTTCTTCGACCACCAGGGCCGTGGTCTCTCGCACGTCCTCGGGGTCGTCAGCGCCACTTCGGCGGAGCACCTCCAGATGGCCCCGGGCCACCGTCAGCGGAGTTCGCAGCTGATGGGACACGTCCGCCAGGAGCTGCCGCTGGGCGGCCACCGTCGCCGCGATCTTGGTCAGCATGCCGTCGAACGCCGCCGCCATTCGGCCCACCTCATCGTCGGGGCCGCGGTACCCGATCCGCCGGCTCAGGTCCCCTTGGCTCGCATCCACCGCCGTCGCGGTCACAGCCCCCACGGTGCGCAGCAGCCGGCGCAGGATCAGGTAGGCGCTGAGCAGAGCAACCACCAGGGCCACGGCGGCCTCGGCGGCTGCCAGCAACGCCACCTGGTTGCTCTCCGCCTGCAACTGGGCCAAGCTGGCCGCGGCCACAACCACCCCGCGCGTGACACCGGCCTCGGTGATCGGGCTGGCGAGGGTCAGGTAGCTGACGGTGCCCACCTTGACCTGGTCGGTCACGGTGCTCGCTGGTGGGGTGCTCAGCCAGGTGCGGACCCGCGCGACCCGGACCAGGTCCGCCGCGTGGCCACTGCCCAGGATCGGCTGATGCGGCAGCCCGATCAGGAGCACCTCTCCAGTGGGCACCGGGTGGGTGCCCAGATAGCTGCGACTGAACGCCTCCAAACTCTGGCCGGCGGGACGACCCAGGTAGGCTGCGGAATAGCCGGTGAGCTCGTCGCCGAGGTCGGCCAGAACCGTGCTCTGGTAGTGGACGGTGAAGTCGCGGATCACCTGCACGGACACCACCCCCAAGACCAGCGCCACCACCACCCCGTGCAGCAGCAAGAGCCGACCGGCGGAGCCAAGCCGGAGCCGACCGAGGGCACCGGTCACAGGCGTCCCCGAACGGACCGTGGCCGCGTTTTCACCGCTCCCCCGCTGGGTCAGCGACTGGACCGCTCCGCGCTCATCCCCCACCTGACGAGCACGAGCCGTCGCCGCCGGGAGCGGGCGTGCACGACGATCCCTGCTGCTGCTCCTTGGTGGTGGAATCCTGGTTGGGAATGCTGACCACCGCAGGCGGAGGGGTCAACGTCTCCACCGGCTCGGTCGGCTGGGGGGTGGTGGTTGGCAAGGAACCAGCGGGAGATGACAAGGGTCCGCCCGATGAGGTGGATGGCGTCCCCTGCCCGGCCGCCTCAGTGCGCAGCCTGACCGAGTGGGGTAGGCGGGTGGAACTCACTGACAGGTTGGGTCCGATCATGAGCCCGGCCGCAACCCCGGCCACCAGGGCCAGCGCCAGGGCGGGTCGGCCCAGTGGGCGCAAGTTGTTCCGAAGTGTCTGCCACCGCATTCTCTGTTGCCTCCAAGTCGGTACGGTGACCGGATCAGGTGAGCCTCAGATTAGAGCACCGTGAGGCTCTCCTCATGGGATGCCCATGACCGGCGCCACCCACCAGGTCTGGGACGCGGTCAACTGGTCGGGCGCGATATCTCTTTTAGGTAGAAGGGGACGAGCTGAGGCAGGGGACCCACGGGGCCGCTGCGGGTCGATCGCCGGGGAAGTATCCGTTCGATCACCGACCCCTAACCGGACCGACCGGGATCGATCGCGGAGCCGATGCGGTGATCGACGATGGAATCGGGAGCCACGGCGGCTCACATCCTGGCGGGCTTCCACTGTGGTGCCGGGCTCAGCGGTCTGCCGAGCAGCTGCCGGCGCCAGCGCCTTAGACAGGCGCCGATCCGAACCCTCAGGCGCCAGGGTCGAGGGGCCCTGGCGGAGCGAACGGCCCTCGCGGCAGATCAGGGCCACCAGGGCCGCGAAGTCGAGCCCGCCAGCGCCGGCCAGCTCGGCCTCATCCAGCCACCGACGGACAGCCCCGGTGACCGGGGTCCTCAGGCCTGCAGCCGTGGCGGCCAGGTCGGCCAGGTCGGCCAGACGAAGGTCCTTGGCGGCGAGGCGCAGTGTGAACTGGGGCGGAAATTCGCCCGCCTCGATGAGGGCCCGCTTCCGCTTGGCCAGTCCCCCCAGAGGCGAGTCCGCCAGCGAGTCCAGCATCACCTCCCGGCTGACTCCAAGGGCGCCGCCAATCGCCAGCGACTCTCCGATTACGGCCATAGCCGTCACAATCGTGAGGTTGACTGCCAGCTTGGTGGCGGCTCCGACGCCGACGCCGCCCACGTGGTGGGGCCGGCCCAACGCCTCCAGGACGGGACGCACCAGCTCGAAGTCAGCGCCCGAGCCGCCCACGAAGATGGAAAGCCGCTTCCGGCACGCTGCCGAGCACGGGGGCGTCCACCATGGCGACCGGGGCGAGCCGAGCGTGCAAGCCCCGGGCCGCTTCGGGTCCAACCGTCGACATCTCCACGACGGTCTGTCCCCGGGTGAGCGCAGCAGCGATCCCGGTAGCCCCGAACGCCACCGACTCCAGCGCCTCTGGGTCAGCCAGCATGGTGATGCCGAAGTCCGCTCCCAGACAGGCCGCAGCCTGCGGGGGAGCGAGCTCAGCGCCCCTCTGCACCAGCGCTGCGCCACTTTCGGGAAGGATGTCCCAGACGGTCAACCCGTGGCCGGCCTGCAAGAGTCGCCCCGCCATCGGCGCACCCATCTGCCCCAGGCCGAGGAACGCCACTCTCGCCATCGACCATCCAGGCTGCGGCGGCCAGCCTCCGGCCGCGTTGAGCTGACTCCCTCCATGCAGTTTAGTCGCCAGTCCTGCCCGACCCAGGGCCGCAAGGTGCAACGGCCGTCGAGCGGGCGTCCCGGGCGCTGGGGTCGCGCCAGTCCCCGGCTCGGATCGCGAGCCCGACTGCCCGGCGACCCAGACCGTGGCGCTGGTCTCAGATCCCAACTCCCCGGGGATGTTCCCGCTCTCCGTGCCGGGTGGTGACTCGCGATAAGACCAGGGTCGCCGATGACACGTATGGAGATGGACGCGGTCCGCTCCCGCCACCGGGGCTGGCACCTGGGCCGGATCAGCCGGTGGGAGATGCCGTCTGGGCGCGCGACGTTCTGGACGTGTCGCGCCAGAGACTCCGCCGGTGGAGGCGCTCTGCCCGACTCAAGGCGGGCGACCTTGATCGCGGGCTCCCGGCTGCGATCCTGAACCCGGGCCCTCCGGAGAGTGCGCTCCGGTGTCACGCCACCCTGCCGGCCATTGCGGGAAACTGGGCGCGTGACCCCGGACGACAAGCGCGGAACCATCGCCGCGGAGCTGCGGGCTGCTGGCTGCATCGCGGCGGAGGAGGAGGCGGAGGAGCTCACCAGCGCGGCAGCCGGAGACGCGGCCCGCCTGCAGGAACTGGTCGCCCGACGGTGCACCGGGGAACCCCTCGCCTGGCTGACTGGCAGCGTCACGTTCTGCGGGCAGACCGTGCTCGTCCATCCCGATGTCTACGTCCCCAGGTGGCAGAGCGAACCGTTGGCACTCGAGGCCGCGGCCCGCCTTCCGGAGCATGGGACAGCCGTCGACTTCTGCACTGGAGCCGGTGCCGTCGCGGCCGTACTGGCTCGGCTCCGGCCCCTGGCCCGAATTCTAGCCACCGAGATCGACCCGACCGCGGTCGCCTGCGCCAGGCGCAACGGGCTCGAGGTCTTCCAGGGGGACATGTCCGCGAGCCTGCCCCCCACCCTGGTCGGTCAGGTAGACGTGGTGACCGCGATCGTGCCGTACGTACCGACCTGGGAACTGAGCTTCCTCCCCCGTGACGTCACCACTTACGAACCTCACTTGGCTCTTGACGGCGGTGCCGACGGCACGCTGCTACTGCGCCGCGCGGTGCTCGAGGCTGGGCCCCTGCTGCGCCCGGGCGGCTCGCTGCTGCTCGAGCTCGGAGGGCAGGAGGCGGACCTGCTCCAGCCGCTGCTGACTGCCGGTGGCTACTGGGACGTGCAACGCCGCCACGACGAGGATGGCGACCTGAGAGCGGTCTTCTGTCGCCGGCGATGACTCCCGTCTTCGCAGCTGGATCGGGCAGGGACGGTGATACGGACCGCGGCCGCCTCCGCCACGGTTCGCCGCCTTGTCGGTGCCATGGCGTTCCCCAAGGACCAGCTTGCGCCGTGCCTCCGGTCGCCCACAGGCAGGCGCTGACCGAGGGCGGACACCATGCCCAGGGTCATCGAGGCCCACCCACACGGCGAAGGTTGGGGGCACCCCCGGCGCTGATGGTCAGACCTCCACAGCTTGTGGCGGAGGGATCATGGCTCCAGCACGACCCAGCCCCCTTTATGGGCCCGTCGCCAGCCGCGGATGGGACCCGGTCTGCCTCCGGCATCGGAGGCACGCGCCGCAACCGCCCGGTGCTGACCGAGGCCCCACACTGTCGCCAGCACGGCTGTCACGGTCCCTGCCCAGTGGGGCCGGCTATTCGTACCAGTTGGGCGATTTCCGCACCGTCTGCCACTGGCCGGCGTCGTGCCCGTAGAGGACCACGGCGTTCAGATCTCGACCCCTCTCCAGCAGGGCCATGGCGCTCTGACGGGCCTGGGGTGGGTCGGCGTGCCCACCCCAAGTGTCATAGCGCAGATTGTCCTCCTCGTAGATGGCGTCCCCGCAAAGGATCATGTTCTGACCGCTGTCCAGGCGGAGGGCCACCGATTGGTGGCCCGGGGCATGGCCCGGAGTGGGAAACACCAAGAGCCCGTCACCGAGATCGGCCTCGCCGTCGAGGAGGCTGTAGTCGAGACCCGGAAGGCGCCAGTACTGGTTGGGGAATGACGGATTGTCCGTGGCCGCCTGGTAGTGGCTGCGCTGCACGTGGAAGGTGGCGTTGGGGAAGGCGTCGTTATTCCCGGCATGGTCGAAGTGAAAGTGGGTGTTGATCACGTCGGTGATATCCGCCCCGCGCAGCCCCAGCTCGGCCAGGCGATAGTCGACGGTGTCCTGGACGCGCATCACCGGGGTCAGCTCGGTCACCGCGTCGGTGCCGCGCCAGGTGGCATCCGGGTCATCGACGTGGCGGCGATGCATGCCCGTGTCCACCACGATTCGCCGGCCCGCCTTGGTCACCCCCAGGTAGCCGACGATCGGAATATGGGTCCGCACCCCGTCTCCGGCTCCGGGGGAGAGGACCTTACCCTTGTCGCAGCAGAGCTCGCCCAATGGCAGCGGGTACAGCCGCATCCGTGGTCCTCCATGCTACGAGACGCACCGGTTTCGGGCCCATGGTAGACGGCGCGACCCCTGGCGCAACGGAGGGCCTGGCTTGCCCGCTGCCCCTGCCGGCCACCGGCCAGTTGGGCCCCATCAGCCCCGCAACGGCCCCGACCAGGCGGCGATGTCATCGGCGATGTGCTCGACAGTTGCCTCGGGCACGCCGGCTTTAGCGGCGAAGATCTCCCACTTGGCGACCGCGTCGAGGACCTGCCCGATCACCTCGGAGAAAGCGGGCACCATGAAGCGGTCCCCCACCTCCCGGACATCGGCCCGGGTGATCCCGACCGCACGGCCGTTAACCGCCATCAGGTGTTGTCCCGTCCATTTGCTGGAAGGCGCGTGGGCATGGGTTACGTCGTAGGCCGGCGACAGCCGCCAGCCGCCACCCTCCGGGAGCAGGAAGGAGAAGTTCTTGGTGTGGTCATCGCAGATGGCGGCCGCGACGTTGAACGTCATGCGGCGGAAGACCTCGGCCCGGGTGGCGGCACCCAGTCCCAACCGTTCGAGCAGCAAGAACAGCTGCGAGTAATCGTGGGCACCGATCTGCCGGAAGTCGAGATGGCCCAGTGCGCACAGGGTCTGGGTGTGGAGCTTTCGCCCGCCCCTATCGCGGTCGAAGCGGCGGGTCATGAAGTGCGCCCGACCACCCTCTTCCAGGAGGCGACACTCCGTCATCTCAATTCCCGCGGCCACCGCCATCAGGTGATACGCATACTCGATCCGGCCGAAGTGGCCGGTCGCGCCAAGATCGGGATCCCTGCCAACCCCGTCTAGCTTCAGCAACCACGGCTCGAAGCCAGGGTCTGGCGGCACTTGGCCCGATCGCAGTTCACCGGTGGCGGGGTTGAGCGCGACCACCGCCTTGGCGCGAGCGCCGCCGGCTGACGTTCCCACCACGATCAGGTGTTGGAGCGCGTCGGTGATTCCATCTGCGGTCCGGATGTCACCGGCCAGTGCGCCCCGAGCTGCGACCACGAGTTCGGAGAGCTCGATCGCCGTCGCCTTGCGAGTTCGCGGGCCTCGGATCGGGTGGAACTCCAGGGCGCCGACGCCGCGGGTGCCCAGGTAGGCGAGCCGATCGAGGGGCGTGATCTGGTCGGCGCCGATGCCTTCGTTGGCGAGGTACGCCGTCGTCAGAGCGTTGCCGAAGTCATCGGGAAGACAGTCGGCAATCATCCCCGGCAGCCGGTTGAAGGTCCCCACGGGCAG
>JABEUU010000103.1 GCA_013044295.1 Candidatus Dormiibacterota bacterium | reverse complement strand
GCCGCCACTCGGCGCGCCGAGTGGCGGCGTCCGCGTAGCGCTTCAGGTCCGAATCCGCGATCTTCGCCAGGCGGCCCCTGACCTCGGGGTTCACTCTCCGAGGTGACTCCCGGCGCGCCCTCGCCCGATCCCTGAGCCGCTGCAGCTCGGGGTCCTGTTCGAACCCGGAGCTGAGCGCCCGAGCCAAGAGGGTGACTTCGGCCAGCTTCTCCTCCGCGAACGCGAGCCAGGATCGCATCTCTGGGTCGAGCTCGTCCTCCCCCTTTAGGCTGACCGGAACGTGAAGCAACGAGCAGGACGGAGCCACCAGCACGCGATCGGGGCCAAGTTTCGCGGCCGCCTGATGGATGGACGCGATCGCCGGATCCGGGTCCAGGCTCCAGACATTGCGCCCGTCCACCAGGCCCAGGGACAGGGACATGCTGTCAGGCAGCATCCCCAGGGCCCGATTCAGGTCGTGGCCGCCGCGGACGAGGTCCAGGTGGAGCGCATCAACCGGCAGCATCAGCGCAGTCTCCAGATTGGCACCGAGGCCGGCGAAGTAGGACGCCACCAGAATCCGGACTCCGGGCACCCGGCGACGGAGGTACGCATAAGCGCTCTCCAGCCCCTCCAGCAACTCGACTGGGGCATCCTGGGCCAGGCACGGCTCGTCAAACTGCACCCACTTGGCGCCAGCGTCGCGGAGCAGCTGCAAGACCTCCCCATAGACCGGCAACAGGCGATCCAGGAGCGACAGCCTGGAGACGCCCGGGGCCGTCATCTTGCTGACCCGAAGGAAGCTGAGTGGCCCCAGCAGCACCGGCCTGGTCTCGATTCCAAGGCTCAGCGCCTCCAAGAACTCATCCACCGGCTTGCGGGAGGTGAGCCGGAACGCCTGCCCCGGGGAAAGCTCCGGAACCAGGTAGTGATAGTTGGTGTCGAACCACTTGGTCATCTCCAGTGGCGGCACCTCGCCGCGTCCCGAGACCGCTCCGCGGGCCATCGCGAAGAGCAATTCCAAGTTGGTGCCCGTGCCCAGGTCTAGAAACCGTTCCGGGACTGCCCCCAGCATCAGCGCCGTGTCCAGGACGTGGTCGTAGAGGGAGAAGTCGTTGCTGGGAATGTGCTGGATGCCAGCGGCATGCTGTACCTTCCAGCGGGCCGCCCGCAGGCCGACCGCCCTGCTCTCCAGCTCGGCGGCGGACAGGCGGCCACTCCAGAACCCTTCTAGGGCCCACTTCAATTCCCGGGCCGGACCAATGCGGGGAAAACCCAGATTGGTGGCAGTCAGGCTACCGCTGCTAGATGGTGGCATATGGCAGGTTCATTCCTAGGTGATTACCAGTTGACGGGTACGAGCCCAGTCAGAGCTGCGCTTGGTGCCCTCCCGCACTTCCAGTCTACCCGGGCAGCGACGCTTGGGGCTGGGGTGGGAAGTCGCCGGCCGTGTGACCTAGCTCAGGCGGAGGCAGCCTGCAGCTCGTCCTCGCTGTAGAGCTCGGGCTCGGTGGCGTCGAGGATGGCCCGCTCCGTGATCACGCAACGCTTGATCTCAGGATGCGAAGGGACTTCGAACATGCTCCCCAGCAGGACTGACTCGAGAATGCTCTTGAGCCCACGGGCTCCCGTGCCCAGGGCAAGAGCCTGGCTGGCGATCGCGTTCAGAGCGGCTTCCTCGAAGACCAACTCCACCTCGTCCAGGGCGAAGAACTTCTGGTACTGCTTCACGAACGCGTTCTTCGGCTCGGTCAGAATGCGGGTGATGTCGGCCTGATCCAGGCTCTCCAGGGCCACCACGATCGGGAGCCGGCCGACGAACTCGGGAATCAGGCCGTAGCGGAGTAGGTCCTGGGCCTGCATGAGCCGCAGGATCTGGGTGCTCTCCTTGGTTCTGGTGGCCGCTGGGTCGCTGCTGAAACCGATCGTGCGATGGCCCACCCGCTGCTCGATCAGACGCTCCAGCCCATCGAAGGCTCCCCCGCAGATGAAGAGGATGTTGCCGGTGTTGATCTGAATGAAGTCCTGGTGCGGATGCTTGCGCCCGCCCTGGGGCGGCACGTTGGCGATGGTTCCCTCCAGGATCTTCAAGAGGGCCTGCTGGACGCCCTCCCCGGAGACATCGCGAGTGATCGAGGGGTTGTCAGACTTGCGCGAGATCTTGTCGATCTCATCGATGTAAATGATCCCTCGCTCGGCTCGGGCGATGTCGAAATCCGCCGCCTGGATCAGCCGCAGCAGGATGTTCTCCACATCCTCGCCGACGTAGCCCGCCTCCGTCAGGGAGGTGGCGTCAGCGATCGAGAAGGGAACGTCCAGGATCCGGGCCAAAGTTTGGGCCAACAGCGTCTTACCGCAACCGGTCGGCCCGACCAAAAGGACGTTCGATTTCTGGAGCTCGACATCCCCGACCTCGCGGGCGTGATTGATCCGCTTGTAGTGGTTGTAGACGGCCACGGAGAGCACCCGCTTGGCCTGGTCCTGGCCGATCACATACTGGTTGAGGGAGTCCCAGATGACCTGAGGATTCGGCACCACGTTGGTGCGGGGTCGCCGGGACGCCGGTCCCTTGGTCTCCTCCTCCAAAACCTCCTGACAGAGTTCGATGCATTGGTCGCAGATGTAGACCCCGGGGCCGGCGATGAGCTTGCGCACCTGCTCTTGACCCTTGTTGCAAAAGGAGCAGCGAGTGTGGCGCCGCCGGTCCTCACGCTCAGTCATGCCGCGTCCCCTCCATCCCGTGGGCCAGCGCCCGCAGCCAGTCGACCGACGCAGCGGGCGCAGATGGTCACCTGCTGCGGCCCTCCCCCCGCCACCAAGGCGACCGCCACCGCCGAGGCGCCGCAGAAGTCACAGCGAGGACCGAGCGCCCGCACCAAGTGGGGCTGCCGCTCCCGGCGTTGCTCGCCACGACCATGAGCTTGCATCTACGGCACCCACATTAACCCATTACCGAGCTGCCGGAGCCGCCTCCGACTCGGCCTCGGCCGCCTTGGCGGCGCCGTTGGCCGCCACCACTGGGGTGGCTCTCTGGTTGGAGAGGATGTGATCGATCAGGCCGTACTCCAGAGCCTCCTCGGGGGACATGTAAAAGTCCCGATCGGAGTCGCGGGTGATCTGGTCAACCGGCTTGCCGGTATGTTGGGCCAGGATCTGGTCGATGGTCCGCCGCAGGCGCAGGATCTCCTGAGCCTGGATCTGAATATCCGAGGCCTGCCCCTGGAAGCCCCCACTGGGCTGGTGCATCATGATCCGGGTGTTGGGCAGGCTGAAACGCAACCCCTTTTCGCCCCCGGCCAGCAGCACACAGCCAAAGGATGCCGCCAGGCCCATGCAGAAGGTGCTCACCCGGGGCTTGATGTACTGCATGGTGTCGTAGATGGCGAGTCCCGCCGAGACGGCGCCCCCGGGGCTGTTGATGTACACGCTGATGTCCCGCTCCGGGTCCTCGCTCTCCAGATACAGCATCTGGGCCATCACCAGGTTGGCAATCTGGTCGTCGATGGGAGTGCCGATGAAGATGATGCGGTCCTTGAGCAGCCGGGAGTAGATGTCGAAGGCTCGCTCGCCCCGGCTAGTGGTCTCCACGACCATCGGAATGAGGGCCATGATCTCCTCCTGGGTTATCGCTTGCGATGGGTTGGGCGACCTGGTCGCTCTTGCTAGGCGAGTATACCCAAGGCCGGAAATTCAACCCGCGGCAGGACTCCCCGGCTCCTGGTCACCACGGGCGAGCTCCAGCACGAAGTTGTTGGCCTTGCCGATCGTGACCTCCCGCCGGATGGGCTCCCGCGCGCGCTCCCGCGCCTCCTTCGACGTCCCCTTGGGCAGGATCTGAGTCAGCGCTGCGGCCAGTTCCAGGTCGGAGGTCTCGAGGGCCTCCTGCTTGGCCACCTGGCCCAGGGCAAGGTCCAGGCGCACGCGTTCTACGGCTGCCTGTCGACGCTCGCCGCGAAGCTGCTCCAGACTGCGGCCCTGGGCGGCCAGGAGCGCATCCAGCGCGAGGCCGGATTCTGCGAGCCGGGCTTCAAGGTCCCGCACCTGATGATCGATCTCTGCCTGGATCATGGCCTCGGGAACCTCGACCTTGGTCATCCCCAGGAGCAGCTCCATGGCCTTGTTGGCCTGTTCGCGCTCGGCCTCGGCGGCGAGCTCCTCGCGGAGCTCGTCTCGAATGAACCCCTTGAGCTCCTCCAGAGTCTCGCCACGACCTGCAATCGCCGCCAAATTGTCATCCAATTCGGGCAGTGACTTGGCCTGGATCCCGGTCACATTGGCGGTCACCACCACCATCTCCCCCCGCAACTCCTCGCGGGCGTAGTCCTCAGGCAGGGTGACGGTGATCTCGATCGGGTCGCCTCCCACTCGGGCGCCGAGCAACTGATCGGCCATTCCGGGCAGGAGGTCGCCACGCTGGAGATCGAGGGTCTGCACCTGGTTCGGAGTCCCGATCACCTGGTCGCCGTGGCGCATGGTCAGCTCGGCGGTGACCACGTCCTGGGCTTGGACCTCGCGGTCCGTGGCGTCGGTCAGCTGGGCGTAGCGCTGGCGCAGCGCCTCCAGGGTTCCGTCGACATCCTGCTCCGGGACTTCCTTGACCTCAAGGGGGACCCTGATCTGCCGGTAGTCGCCCAGGGTCACCTCGGGGCGGAGCAGCACGCTCGCCACGAACCGGAAGGGCTGGCCGCGCTCCAGATCCGCCTCCGCCACAGTTGGCTGGGAGACAGGGTCCAGCTGCGCCTGCTCGACCGCTCTCCGGTACAGGTCGGGAAGGAGCAGATCGGTGGCCTCCTGCTGAACCGCGTCCCAACCGACCGCGCGCTCAACCACGGCTGCGGGAGCCTTGCCAGGCCGAAAACCGGGAAGGCGAACTCGCCGGGACAGCTCTGTCAGGGCGCGAGCAATGGCCTGGTCAACCAGCTCGGCCGGGGCGGTCACGGTGACCTTGGCCTGAGCGGCTGGCAATCGCTCAACCTCCACCTCCAGCGCCGCAACGTCCATGGAACTCTGGCTCATGATCCTTCCCATACTGGTGTGGTGCGCGGACCGAGGGTCGAACTCGGACGGGTTGCCCCACGGGGTTCTAAGCCCCGCGCGTCTACCAGTTCCGCCATCCGCGCCGACCGGTTGCGGGGCCACCGCAGCACGGCGCCGAGTATAGCCAATCGGGACGCCTCTCAGACCTCGACAGCCGCCCTCGGCCAGGCTAGCATGAGGACGGAGACGGCATCGCGATCAGGCAGCCGCCTGGCAGCCGTCTCACGACAGCCTCTCAGGAGGGCAAGGCGTTGGAGATAGGTGGAACCGCTGCCGGGACCTTGATCGGGGAGCGCGAGTTGGTGGCCAAGATCGAACAGAAGGCTCTCCAGCTCTCGGCCCTGCTGCGCGAGCTCGACAACCACCCGGTGGTGCTTGACTCCGGCCTGCGTGACGAGCTGGATGACGTGCTGGACCAGGTGGGATGTCGGATCGCCGCCACCCGGGCGCTCGAGAAAGGCGCGGAGCCGCAAGCCGCCATCTGAGCTCCGACCGGCAACGGTTTAGACTTTGAGCTTCGCGGGCGCCCATAGCTCAGCCCGGATAGAGCACCAGACTACGGATCTGGGTTTGCGGGGGTTCAAATCCCTCTGGGCGCACCACCTCCACTTTCGAGAAGTCAAGTCCCTTCGTGTCCGCCCAGGGGCCCCTGGGGTTAGCTTTTCTTCGCCTCGGCACGACCTGTGGTTCCTCGAACTGCCTGAAGATGAAGAAGCGGCTTTGAGTCAGAACGCACCGAGGACCCGTCCCCGGTCGGCGGCCGTGCCGCTAACGCTCGGCTGGCTGCCAGGGTGCTGACCCTGCGACCGCTTCAGGCGCAAATCCCGATGAAGACGCCGGGGCGCTATGGCGAAGGTGGCGGGGGCGCGGGTAACAGCTCGATCTCGATTCTGCCCACCGTATGTCCAGCGTGCGTCGCTGTGATCGTGGCCAGGCCCGGCCGGACCTGGGCCACCACCACCAACGCCAGGTGTCCATCCCTGGCCCGGACCGAACGCACGACGCGCAGAAGTCCGGCCGGCCCAATTTGCAGCTCACTACCGGTTGAGCACCCCCTGGCTACTTGCAAATACACAACATTGCCCACCGTTGGGTATCGGACGACGGCACGAGCCCCTCGGCCCCAGATGGTGTAGACCTCAATGCCCGCCGCGGACCGGCTAAGAACGTGTCCACATATGCTGGTTGGAGGAGCGGCAGAGGTCGCCCCACACCCAGCCAGTCCAATCGACGCGACAGCCAACAGCAGGCCGGGCCACCGCCTCTTCGCGGCTGGCCGCCGCCGGACCGCGTGCAATTCTCTGTGGTTGTCGGCGTAGGCGTCAGCGCGTGAGCCGATCACGGCCGTCGCTCCGAGGGTCCCCTGGGATTGGGGTCCCCCACGAAAAGATGCCGCATGAAGACGTCCGGATCCTCGAGAAATGACCTGGTCAGGAGGTACTGCTCCGACTCGCGGTAATTGATTGGTCGGATCCCACTGTCGCTCATCTCCATGATGCCGGCGCCGGGGAACGCCATCAGGATCGGAGAGTGGGTGGCAATCAGGAACTGGGAGTGGTCGGCCTGGAGCTGGTGCAATACCGCCAAGAGCTGAAGTTGCCCGACCAGGGAGAGCGCGGCCTCTGGCTCGTCTAGAAGGTACAGGCCTCCGCCCCGAAAGTGGCCCTTGATGGCGCTCAGGAAGGCCTCGCCGTGGGACCGCTCGTGGTAACCAGTGATGGGTTCGGACAGACTCTCGTAGGCGTTGGCGACATTGTAGAAGCTCTCGGCACGTAGAAAAAACCAGCTCTTGGGACGGCTGTGCCAGGTGAGGAGCAGATGCTCCTGCAACGAGGAGTCCGAGCGTCTGGTCGCGAAGTTGAGATTGCGGCTCCCGCCCTCGGGGCTGAGCCCGGCGGCGCCCGCGATCGCCTCGATCAGGGTCGACTTTCCACTGCCGTTCTCGCCCACGAAAAATGTCACCTGGCTGGCCAGGGACAGCGTCGTCAGATGGCTGATGGCCGCGATTGCGAACGGGTACTCGTCTCGGTCCTCAACTGCCGTCCAGAGGAGCTCAATGCCGGTCAGGTGCAGGGGCGAAGCGGGCACGACGCGATGGATGATAGGACGCCCGCCCCAGGACCATGGGAGAAGGCCGGGCCGATGTGACAGCTGGCGCCGCCACTATGGCGATTAGGAACAGGCCGCCACACCGGCCGCGGGCCCAATGTCGGAGACCAGGGCAGGCCGCTGTGCGGTCACCCTGACCACCAGGATGCGAACCGCCTTGGGCGCCGGCCCAGGCGAACCGCCAAGGGGGCTGGGAGGCGACGGACAGACCACGCCGGGCATGACGACCCTGTAGACGCCGGTGGGAAGGCGCAGGGTGGTCGAGAACGTGTGCTCAACTCGAGTGACTCCCCTGCCCTCGATCTTGAAAGTTGGGGGATGGGCACTGGTCTGCCGGCTCCAGTGGATGACCAAAGGGCCCGACGGACCAGGGCTCGGTGCACAGGCACAAAGGCCAAGCGCAAGCATCGCCACGATGGTCGCCACCACTCCGCGCCGCACCCAGCGCAGATAGATGTCAAGTCGATGAGAATCGCCACCCAGGCGGCGCTCCCTGGCTGACGGTGTGGCTCCGGGCTTGGTGCCTCCATGGGTCCAGATCGCCGATGGTCGAGGTCGGGGCCCACCCGGGCGGTGCCGCCCTCGCGCCGCCCCTTGTCCCCAGCGCATAATCGAGCCCATGAGCTCCCTGCTCGTGGGCGGCCCCGTGTTTGTCCTCTTGGGCGGGCTCATCGCCCTCGTCGCCATCGTGGTTCTGGTGGCTTCGGCCGGCCTGCGCCGTGCGCGAGCGACCGGCGCCGACCCCGGCAGCTCGGTGGCGGCTCCAACCGGAGTTGGACGAATCGCCTACGAGGTGACCGTGAGCGTGGCCGCCTTGCTCGTGAGCGGGTGCCTGGTGCTGGCCGCTCTGTGGGTGCTGGCAGTCGGGCTTTTGGGCACCGGCCTTTTCTTCTACTCTGCCCAGGGAGGACCGCCTCCCTGGCTACCGGCTGTGATCATCGCCGCCTTGCTGGGGGCCATCGGCTTGCGCCTGGGATACCTGGCGCGCCGCCACCTTCTGCAGATCTGAGCCAGCGCGGCTGGGTCGGGTGTCGGCGGCGCACCGTGCCGGCGCGGCCGACTGACT
>JABEUU010000102.1 GCA_013044295.1 Candidatus Dormiibacterota bacterium | reverse complement strand
TGCGCCCAGCGGAAGGCGGTTTGCCGCCATGGGCTACGACCCACTTACCCATCAACTGCTATTGGTCGGTGGTGATGATGCCGCCGGCAAGCCCCTGGCAGGAACCTGGGTGCTGAGCGGGCGAAGCTGGAGGCGGCTCACGGTCGGCCCGTATCCGGGCGCCATCACAGCCGCGGCCATGGCCTGGGATGCGCGCTCGCGGACCCTGCTTCTCTATGGCGGGAGCGACGAAGCCGGCAGGCTGGGGGGCACTTGGAGCTGGGACGGATCCCAGTGGACACAGCTACATCCGTCCCGTTCACCGGGCCCTCTCGCGTACGAGGCAATGACTTCAGATCCTTTTAACGGAACAGTACTCCTGTATGCGGGCGCGGGCGAGAAGCAGTCCACCTGGACCTGGACGGGGACCGACTGGAAGCCCATGGCGAGCGCCACCTCCCCAGCTGTCTACAGCTTTGAGGCCATGGCCCCCGCGCCCGATGGGCGGGGGGTGCTCCTGTTCGGAGGAGCCACCAGCCGAGGATCTGGTTTCAGCGCCCAGACCTGGCTCTGGAGTCCAGCCGGATGGAGCCGGCTCAGCTGACTTGAACTGTGAGCCCGGCCAAGGGCGGGGACCCGGTCGGGCGAGCCCCCACCTTCGACGGGCCCATGCCCGCTGCAGGCGATGCGCCGACAAGGAGCTGGGGAATCGGTGCCAGCCCGGCCGCTGCACCGCTCCCCTGGAGGTCGCCGACGGCTGTCCGCGACGCAGGCAGAAGAGATGACCGAACCACCCTTGCGGCATGACTACCAGCGACAGGGTCCGCGCTACGACAGCTCTCGGGGCGCCAGCTCGGCCGTGCTGGCGGCGGTGGCCGGAGCGCTGCGCGATGCCCCGGGGCGCGCCGTCCTCGATGTGGGCGGCGGCACCGGTAACTACGCGGCCGCACTGCGGTCCATGGGCTGGGCCCCCATCGTGCTGGACGCCAGCCGTGAGATGAGAGCGGTGGCCCTCAGCAAGGGCCTGCCCGTGGTCGCCGGAGAGGCGACCGGTCTGCCCTTTCCCGATTCCAGCTTCGATGCGGTGACCATGATCTCGATGCTCCACCAGGTGAATGAGTGGCGCCGCGCCCTGGCCGAGGCGCGCCGCGTGCTCAGGCCGTCCGGGTGCCTGGCGGTCGCCACCCTGACCTCCGACCATGTGCGGTCCGTGGCCTGGGTCTTCGATCTGTTTCCGAGCATGAGGGCCCTATCGCTCCGCCATCGCCCGTCGATCCAGGCGCTCTGCGATGAGGCCGGGGGAAGCGCGGTAATCCCCTTTTGGCAGGATGATCTGACGGATGGCTCCATCGCCGCCCTCTGCAACTTCCCGGAAGCGATTTTGGACCCCAGCAAGCGCCGGCAGACCAGTTTCTTCGAGCGCCTCGAGCGCGACCACCCGGAAGAGCTGGAAGTTGGCCTGGGCACCCTCAGGTCGTGGTTGGCAGCCGGTCGCCATCCAGAGGCGGAGCGAACCGCGGCGCGACGGGAGCTCGGCGACGGCTGCGTGATTGCCTGGCAGCGCCCGCCCTGACCTTGCCTTAGGGCAGCAGCGACGAGGCCCAGCGATGCGCCGCGCCCCCGGCCCCGCAGGCAACGGCCAACTTCTAGGTCCGCGCCCGAAAGCCGGTCAGCTCCTGGATCTGGTCCGGCAGGCAGTTGCCGCCTGACAGAATGCACACCACCGCCGAACCATCCTTGACGAGCGGATTCTGGCCACCGCGAGCCGCTGCCAGCAGAGCCGCCACCGACATGGCCCCGGTCGGCTCCACCACCAGCTTGGTGCGGGTCCAGAGCCACCAGACCGCTTCGGCTATGTCTTCATCGCTAACGGTGACGATGCGACTCACCCGGTTGCGGACGACCTCCCAGCAGAGGCTGCCCAAGTGCAGGGTGCGAGCACCATCTGCCGCGGTCACGGGTGCCGTCCCAAGAGTGACCAAGTGTCCGGCTGCCAGAGACCGCGCCGCATCGTCACCGCTGGCAGGCTCCACGCCCACGATCTCGACCCCGGGGAGGGTTCGCTCCAGGGCCAGGCAGACACCGGCCAACAGGCCACCTCCTCCGACGGGTACCAGCACGGCGCTGGGCCGCATCTGGTGCGAGGCCACCTGGTCGGCGATTTCGACGCCTACAGTCGACTGGCCAGCGATCACCAGGGGATCGTTGTGAGGGTGGACCATTCGCAACCTGGAACGCCGGGCGATGTCGGCGGCAATCTCCTCGCGGTTGGTCGCGGTCACCCCAGCGCTGACCACCGTGGCGCCGTAGGCGGCGACGGCGAGGAGCTTGACCGGAGAGGAGTCCTCGGGCATGACCACGGTGGCGCTCAACCCCAGTTCCGAAGCGGCGAGGGCAACGGCCTGGCCGTGGTTGCCGGATGAGACCGCCAGCAAGCCCCGGTGGTCGCCGGCCTCCAGTCCTGCCAGGGCCGAGTTGAATGCCCCCCTGGCCTTGAACGACCCGCTGCGCTGGAAGGTCTCGGCCTTCAACCACAGCTGCAGGTCTGCCCTCTGATCCAGAAGCCGGGAGTGGAGGAGGGGAGTCCTGTGGACCCGCCCCACGAGCCGGCGCTGCGCCGCCGCCAGGTCAATGTCGGCCGCGGTCAAGCCGGAACTCACGGTCTCAGAATAGTGCCGCTCCCCAGGGTCCCGCGGACAAGGCTGGCGCCGCCGCGGGGAGAACGGACGTCGTGCCAGCAGGTGGTCACGGCGCCGACGGCACGACTTGGCCGCCCGGCTCTACCGCGGCACAGCTCAGTCCTGATGGTCATTGTGGACATGTCAGGAAACGGCTACCGCCCGGAGCGCCCACCGCGGGGCCACTCTCACCTTTTGCTCAGTCTGGTTCAGTCTGGAATCCCCGGCAGGAGCGACACAGGGTCGCCGCGGGCTCGTGGGTCAGGTCAGAGGCTGGGATGGCTCGAGCGCACGCGTCGCATTGGCCGTAAGTGCCATCTTCAACCTTGCCCAGGGCGGCTTCCACCTGAGCGAGCACCCGGTGCAGGGCCGCGGCGTGACGCTGGTGCTGCAAGCGACGCGCCTCTTCGACAAGGGGAGCCATGCGATCGACCTCCGCCAGACGGGCTGCCAGGTCCGCCTGCCGAGCTTGCAGTTCCAGTCCCGCTCCGGCAAATCCCATGCTCATTGCCATACGGTGCCCTCCCACGGCCCTACTTGACCATCAGTTCCATTCCCGACCAAGCACCAATATGCACCGCCGGAGCGAGGTAGGCAAGCGAGGGCAGGAATGGTGGGAGCGGACACTTGAGCCAGGCGTGTTTCCCTACTCTTGACAGGAAGGGGGACCCAGGAACCTCCCGTCCATGCTGCCTGGACGCTCGCGGCGGCACCGGAGTTCGACCCGCACTTCACGGAGGTCAGCCTTGGCGTCTCAGATCAGTGTCGATATGGCGCAGCTGCCAGTGCCGCGCCAGATGTCGCTGGAGGTGGTCATGGTGGAGGAGGCCACCCCGTCGGTGCGGCGGATCGTTTTCGCCGGCGAGGCGCTGAGAGGCTTCGTCTATGCCCCGGGCCAGGACGTGATGCTTTCACTGGGCGCCGCCGCCAACGGCGCGGTCAAGCGCCGGTACAGCATTCGCCGGGTCAACGCCGCCGCCGCGACTCTCGAAATCAACGTCGTGGTATCGGGATCGGGACCAGGAGCGACCTGGGCAAATCGGGTCCAGGCCGGCGACATCGTGGCCGAGGTGGTGGCCCCGCGGGGCAAGATCACGGTCGACGCCAGGGCACCCTGGCACCTGTTCGTCGGCGACGATACCGCAGTCCCCGCGATGCTCAACATGACTGAGTCACTACCGCAGGGGGCGCCCTCCTGGCAGATATTCGAAGTCGACTCGAAGGCGGACGAGGTGCCAGTCGAGTCACGGCCAGAAGGGTCGGTCAGATGGCTGCACCGTCGCGGCCGTAGCCCCGGCTATGGCGCGGGTTTGCTTCAGGCACTGGCGAGGTTCCCTATTCCCAGCGGCCCCGGACATGCCTATCTGGCGGGAGAAGCCCAAACCGTGCTGTCTATGAGGGATCTGCTGGTGGCTCGCGGCGTCCCCAGGAACCAGTTGTCGGTAAAGGCGTACTGGCGGATGGACGCCGCCAACCTTGATCGGGGAGAGCCTCAGTCTCTGGAGTAGGTCCGGGGGCAGCCACCGTAGATACGATGTGTCCGGTGCGGTCCGTTCTCCTGGTTCCGCCGAGCACGCCCAATCTCAGCTCTCCAATCCGAACTGGGTGGCGACCTTGCCCTCCATGTGGCCACCGGCGAGGTCGCCGGCATCGGCTCCAGCGACGTCCAGCGCATCGCCACCGTGCTGGACATCCTGCCCCGCCTGATCGGAGCAGTGGTGGCCGCTGTCGCCGTGGCCGGGGTGGTGGTCGTGATCTCCATTCAACTCGGGCGGGTGGTGCTGGTGGGAGTTCCCCTGGTGGCGCTGGGAGTGGGACCGCTGCTTCGCCCCCTGGAGCGCCGCCAGCGGGCTCAGCGCGAGCTGATCGGCGCTGCGTCCTCGATCACAGCCGACACCGTGGTCGGTCTGAGGGTGCTTGTGGAGTTGCTTCAGGCCGGCTCCACCTACGCCGAGCTCTGGCAGGCCTGGCGGCAGGACTCCGGCGCCTAGGCATCGGCCACTCCCGGCCTGGAAGACCGCAGACAAAGCTGGGGTTTCGGGCCGAAAGTGGAATGGGGCCGGTTCCCGGCCGACCTGGGATCATAGGCCCAGCAGAGCTTGCCGCGGCGCCCGCTTCCGCGCCCGTACGCGTCTTGGCACTCGACTAAGTTGGCATCACCGGAGGGGTGGGATGGACAGCACCATCGATCGAATTCACGCCCGCGAGATCCTGGACTCCCGGGGCAATCCGACAGTCGAGGTTGAGGTTGAGCTGGCGGGTGGGGTGCGAGCCCGCGCCGGGGTGCCCTCTGGGGCCTCTACGGGTAGTCGCGAGGCAGTCGAGCTCCGCGACGGCGATCGGAAGCGTTACGGGGGCAAGGGCGTCCACAAGGCGCTGGCCGGCGTCGAGCAGACCATCGCGCCCAGTCTCATCGGTATGGACGCCCGGGGACAGGCTGACCTTGACGCCAGGATGATCGCCCTGGATGGCACCGACAACAAGAGTCACCTGGGCGCCAACGCCATACTCGGGGTCTCGATGGCATGCGCCCGAGCCGCCGCCGAAGCCAGCGGCCTGCGCCTGTATCAGTACCTCGGCGGGCCCGGCGCCAGCAGGTTGCCGGTCCCCATGATGAACATTCTCAACGGCGGTGTGCACGCCCACGGCCAGGGCGCCGACATCCAGGAGTACATGATCGCCCCCTACGGCGCTGCCGACTTCCACGAGGCGGTGCGCTGGGGGAGCGAGATCTACCACGCCCTGCAGGGCATCCTGCTGAGTCGCGGACTCACGGTCGGAGTGGGCGATGAAGGCGGCTTCGCTCCCCACGTCAAGTCGAACCGGGAGCCCTTGGACCTGATCGTGGCCGCGATCGAAAAGGCAGGTCTCCGAGCGGGTGCCGAAGTTGGGATCGCCATGGACCCGGCCTCCAGCGAGTTCTTCTCCGACGGCACCTACGACCTGCGCACCGAGGGTCGGCGGCTCAGCAGCGAGGAGATGGTCGCCTACTACGAATCGATGGTCGCCGACTATCCCATCTGTCTGCTGGAGGACGGCCTGGCGGAGGCGGACTGGGAGAGCTGGAAGCTGCTCAATCGCCAATTGGGGGCGACCATCGAGCTGGTCGGCGACGACATCTTCTGCACCAACCCGGCCATCATCGCCAGGGGAATCCGGGAAGACCTTGCCAACTCAACTTTGATCAAGCTCAACCAGATCGGCACTGTCACCGAGACCATCGCCGCCACCAGGCTGGCCCAGTTCCATGGTTGGGGCGCCTTCGTCTCCCATCGCTCCGGAGAGACGGTCGACACCTTCATCGCGGACATGACCGTCGCTTTGGACACAGGGCACCTCAAGACCGGAGCGCCCTGCCGAGGCGAGCGGGTCGAAAAGTACAACCAATTGATGCGGATCGAGGACGAGCTTGGCGGTAGCGCGAGCTTCGCCGGCAAGTCGGCCTTTTGCCGACCGATCCGTTTCTGACCTGGATCAGTGAGTAAGGCGCCAACCGCCGGACAGGCTGGCGTCGGAGGCGTTCGGGGACGCCATTGGCGGGTGGAGCGGGACCTGTTGTAGCTCGCTGGGGCAGGCCGGACTGGCTGTTGGGCGCTTGAGGAGCGGCCAGAGGAGCCCCTGGTAGGGATCAGGCGTGCGGCAGCTGAGGACGCTGGGGAGGGCGAGGCGGCCGACGACTGGGCCGATCCTCAGGTGACCGAGAGCAGGCATAGCCGGTCATAGGTGGCGGTCAAGGTGTCGGCCCGCCACCAGCCCCGGGGCAAACGAAGGTGCAGTTGCGGGGAGTCGTGGACCACTCGGGCTGGGACCGCAATCAGCCAGCGCCGCAGGGTTGGACTGGTCCGGTACAGGGGAGCCCACTCTCTGTCATACTCGGGCGGCAGCTCGGCCTGAGGAGCCACGGTGCGCACAGTGGCCGACAGCAACGCCACCCGGTTGGTGGCGGTGACGGTTGCCACCACGGGGCATCAACCCGACCGTCCCACCCGCTGGTGCTGGGCACCAGCCGGAGATCGCTGCGAGCTCGAGCCGCTGCCGCAGCCGAACGGCGGCGCGGGTCGCGCGCGTCCACCTCAGCCGTGCCCCGCGGCTTCATCCATGCGGGCCCTCGAGCTCCCGGCAGGTCGCGGCGACCTCGCGCGCCAGGCTGCGGTCCGCTCCCAATCCGGGCTCAAGAGCATCGAGGAGAGCTCGTGCCGCCTCGGGGCGTTCGCCCGCGGCCAGGGTGACGAGTTCCCCAGCACGGGGGTCGGTGATCTCAACGCCGGAGCCGCGGAGGTGGGCAAGCCAGGCGCCGATGACCCGCCCGGCTCCCGGTGGGGCGGGCTCTCCCACCTCCCGGTAACGATGGATCACCGGGACCACCCGCTGGACGAGCTTCTGCGATCCGTCGCGGGCGATGAGGCTCAGGGTGTGACTCAT
Source organism: Candidatus Dormiibacterota bacterium (assembly GCA_013044295.1). Lineage (GTDB taxonomy): Bacteria > Chloroflexota > Dormibacteria > Aeolococcales > Bog-877 > AG-12. The sequence goes on along the minus strand of JABEUU010000102.1, from coordinate 382 downwards.
CCGCGGGTTGCTCCAGCGAGCGACGAGCGCCGCGCGGTAGCCGGCCACCTCGTTGCCGGGGAGCGCGAGGACGGGGGTGACGCCATCCCACCATTCCTCCAGCCACTCCCGGCACCGCGGGTCGGCCATGGCCTCGGCGACGGTGGCGTGCCCCAGCACGGAGCCCGCGTAGGCGAGCACGGAGTGGCCGCCGTTCAGGAGGAACAGCTTCCGGTCCGCAAACGGCCTGACATCGCTCACGAAGTGGGCGCCGGCGCTCTCCCAGGCGGGCCTGCCGGCCGGAAAGTCACCGCAGAGCACCCACTCGCTGAAGGGCTCGGTCACCACGGCGCAGCGGTCCTCACGGCCGGTGGCGCGCTTCGCCGACGCCAGGTCGGCTGTG
>JABEUU010000101.1 GCA_013044295.1 Candidatus Dormiibacterota bacterium | reverse complement strand
CCTTGAAGCTGAGCAGCGGCCCGATGTAGGAGGGGTTGATCGCCTGCAAGATCAGGGCCAGCCCGACCGGGAGGGCGGTGATGATGTAGCTGGAGGCACGCGCCTGGGCGGTAAGAGTCCGGATCTCGCCCTTGATCCTGACCCGCTCGCGAATGGTGAAGGCGATGTTGTCGAGGATCTCGGCCAGGTTGCCGCCCACCACCCGCTGGATCTGGACCGCGGTCACGACCAGGTCGAGGTCCTCGGAGCGAATCCGGGTCACCATGTGGGTTAGCGCATCGTCCGTCGCGACCCCGAGCTGGACCTCGCGCGTGGCCCTCGAGAACTCCTCCGCCACCGGCGGGTTGGCGGAGCGGGCGATGCTGCCCATCGCCTGCGGGAAGCTGTAGCCGGCCTTGAGCCCGTTGCTGAGCAGCGTCAACACATCCCCCAGCTGATCGTTGAAGCGACGGGAGCGACGGCGCTCCCGGAAGCGCAGCACCAGGGGCGGGGCGAATACCCCGATCACGGCCAGGATGAGGGCGAAGATGGCGTTGCGGTAGACGGCGAAGCCGATCAGGGCCAGGATCACAACCGAGCCCAAGCGGATCAGGTACCACTCCGCCGGACGGAGCTTGACGTCTGCCCTCGCCAGCGCCTCCGCGAGGTTGGCGTTGCGGGCACGCTGGGCCGCGTTGCCGGCGCTTTCCGTCCTGCGGCCGAGGCGGGCGCGAAGAGTCGCCAGAGGGCCTGACGGAGCTTCGGCAGCACCGTCATCCGACTGCTGCGGCATGTTGATCACCATGCCCGCCCCGGCCTCAGCGAATCGCTGCACCCGAGCGTCGAGTTCTGACTCCCGGCTCTTGGTGCGCCTCATGCCGGCGACAGCTATGGCGACGAAGATCGCCAGCGCTCCGACCGCCTCCAGCGCGAATACGACTGGGCTCATGCCGCGCTGTCCTCCGCCTTGGGAGTCGGCGTGGCCGGCGCTTCGAAGATGGCGGGGTCCACCCCCTCGCCGATCGACTTGAGTGTCTCCAGGCAGTCGGGAACGTTGGCGGGGGCAAAGTGACCGATCACATTGCCCTGCTCGTCGAGCCCCTCCTGGTGGTACAGGAAGATGTCGTTGAGGGCCACCTTGTCACCGTCAAACCCGGTGACCTCGGAGATCGCGGTCACCCGGCGGGTGCCGTCGCGCAGGCGCGCCTGCTGCACGATGATGTCGACGGCGGCGGCGATCTGCTCTCGGATTGCCCTCGAGGGCAGGTCGGTGCCGGCCATCAGCACCATCGTCTCCAGGCGGGAGAGCGCATCAGCCGGGCTGTTGGCGTGAACAGTCGTCAGCGAGCCATCGTGGCCGGTGTTCATGGCCTGGAGCATGTCCAGGGCCTCGCCGCCACGGCACTCACCGACCACGATCCGGTCGGGTCGCATGCGCAGGCAGTTGATCACCAGCTCTCTAATCCCGATCCGGCCCCGACCCTCGATGTTGGCGGGACGCGACTCCAGCGTCACCACATGCTCCTGGTGGAGCTGCAGCTCGGCGGAGTCCTCGACCGTAATGATTCGTTCGTCGTCCGGGATCCATCCCGACAGCACATTCAAGGTGGTGGTCTTACCAGAGCCGGTGCCGCCGGAGACCACGATGTTCATCCGGCCGCGGACGCAGGCCTTGATGAAGGTCGACATCTCCTTGGTCAGGGTCCCGAACTCGATCAGGTTGTCGATGGTGAAGGGGTCCTTGCTGAAGCGGCGGATGGTCATGGTGGGCCCCTGGAGCGCCAGCGGCGGGATGATCACATTGACCCTGGAACCGTCCTTGAGCCGAGCGTCCACCATCGGCGAGCTCTCGTCGACGCGCCTTCCGACCGAGCTCACGATGCGGTCGATGATCTGCATGAGGTGGTCGCTGGAGTCGAACTTGGCCGGATATCGCTGCAAGCGGCCGTGGCGCTCCACATAGATCTTGTCAGGCCCGTTGATCATGATCTCGGTGATCTCCGGGTTCTTCAACAATCCCTCCAGGGGCCCCAGTCCGAGCACATCGTTGATGAGCTGCTCCACCAGCCGCTGGCGATCGTTGCGAGTGATTGAGATGCTGAGCTCGCCAAGCACCGAGTTGGTGAGCTCCCCGATCTTGGCCACCAGCCGCTCGCGGGGTGCCTTGGAGACGTCCGAGTACTCCTCCAGCAGCGCCATGGTGACCTGGGCCTTGATCGCGGAGTACTGCGGCAGCGATGCGCTCCTGGACTCATGAGCGGGTCCGGCATGCCGTTCGCGCACGGCCTCGGCTCGTTCGTGCCAGCCCGGATGGCTGGCGGGTGCGGGCGCTGCCGCCTCAGGCCCGCCAGCGGCGACCGCAGCCGCCAGCCGTGAGGGGGTGCGCTGTCCGCCGGCAGAAGCAACTCCCACTCCCGCCGGAGCTGGCGCCTCGGACGGCGCCAGCGGGGCCGCAGCCGGTGCGGCCGGGGCAACTGTCGCGGCGTCGTCCCCGTCGCCCTTGGTCCTGACCCGCTCCAGAAGTGACATGGAATAAATGCTCCTAGCTATGCCCTAGCGCCGCAGACTGAACCGGCGCGGGCTGGCGGCTTTGACTTCGACCTTGATCTCGCCGCTGGCCGCCGCGTCCGGCTTGAGACTGTTCGCCAGGCCGCGCAGCAGCTCGGCGATGTCGGACTCCGGGTGGGTCACCACCAGAGGCGAACCACGGTGGATCGAGCCCCCGACCAAGCGCGGCTCGGAAGGGAGCTGGACCCGCACGGGGAACTTGAGGTTGCGCTCGATGCTGGGCGCGTCGTAGACGGCGTGAGCGTCGTGACCGTTCACCACGACCGAGATCCGGTCCCGGTTGACCTTGAGCGATTCCAGCATCTTCAGCATCAGTCTGGTGTCCTTGATGGCGGGGATGGTGAGGGCCCCGACAACGATGACGCGATCCGCCGCGTCGATGGCCTCCAGAGTAGCCTCCGACAACTGGCTGGCGGTGTCCACCACGACGTAGTCAAACTCTCGTCGCAGAATGTCTACGATCGCGCGCACATGGTCGGCCCTGACCAGGTCGCCGTACTCGGGACTGAACGGTCCCAGCAGCACCCGCAGGCCGAGCGGGCCGTCGGCCAGGACATCGTCGATGAACTCCCAGTCCATGCTGCCCTGACCGTCGACCAGCTCGGTGATGGTCTTGGCATGGTCGAGATTCATCATCACCCCGACATCGCCGAACTGGAGGTCGAGGTCGACCAGGCAGACCCTGGTGCTGGTCTCGACCCTGAGCGCGGCGGCCAGGTTGATGGCGACAAAAGTCTTGCCGCAGCCACCCTTGCCGCTGAGCACCACGCAGACCTGGCCGCCCGGGTTGACCGGCTCGCCCACCGCCGCTCCTGCGGCCGCCTTGGGCGAGTAGGAGCCCTTCTTCTCCTCCAGCTCGTAGACGCGCCGGATGCTGGCCACCAGCTCGTCGCCGGTGAAGGGCTTGATCAGGAACTCCCGGGCCCCGGACTGCATGGCCCGGCGCAGGTAGTCGCGCTCACCCTGCACCGACATGATCACGACCGGGCACTGGGGCAGCTCGACCGCCAGCGCCTCGGTGGCGCTGATGCCGTCCATGCCCGGCATGTTGACGTCCATCAGGACCACGTGGGGCTGGAGCTGGCGGCTCACATCGATGCCCTCGCGACCGTCACCGGCGGTCCCGACCACCTCGATGTCCTCCTCGAAGGAGAGCAGCTTCTTGAGGTTCTCCCGGGTGCTGGGGATGTCGTCCACCACCACGACCCTGATCAAGGCCGCGACCCTCGCGTCTGTGAGCGCGCCAACGTCCAGTCTCCTTCGGCCTTCCCTCCGCCCTCAGCCGATGCCGAAGCCGAAGAGGTTCTGCATCATCTGGGAGCTGCCAGAGGCGTAGCCACTGGCCGAGGACTGACCCTGTGACGCGGTGGCGCCGCAGTAGAGCACCGCCTGGTCGGCGGTCACCTCGTTCTGAGCCTGGATCAGGGAGAACTGATCCTGGGCAAGCGTCGCGGCGTCGGCCTGCACCAGCTGCTGGGCGGCCGGCTCACCGGCGCTGCTGCTGGACATCGACTGCAGGGTGGTGTTGTCCTTGTTGAACTGCGTCTGGGCGGAGCTGTAGGTCTTGCTGGCGAGCGTCACCGCCCGCTGGGCCTGCTGCAGGTCCTCCTCGATGATGGGGTTGACCTTGGTCCCCGGGGTGCAGGCCTGGGTGTAGTTGTCCGCGGGGGTGATGGTGGTGGGGATGTACCCGTGGCCGTAGTCGGCAGCCGACCGCAGCGCCACCGTGTAGATGCTGCCGGTCTTCTCCAGCTCCTCGATCCCGAGCGCCTGGCTGCGGGTCACCTGAAGGACCACCAGCCCGCCCGAGGAAGACGAAGCGGCCCCGGACGCGGTCGTCTGGGGAGCCCCGATGCCGAGCACGGGAATGTCCTGGAAGGAGAAGTTGGTGTTGCCGCTGGCGGCGGAGGCGATGATATCGATGCGGTCACCCGCCTGCAGATAGCCGGCCACCGCCTGCTGAGCGCTGAGCGGGATCGCGATGGCGACATCTCCGGGGGGCAGATTGAGGCTGCCGAAAGACGGGGTCTGGACGACCTTACTGGGCGATACCAGATTGGCGGTGATCTCGGTGTTGGGCGCGATCGGCACCACCGCGTAGTAGTTGAGGGTGGTGGCCTGCGACGCGGCCGGCTGCGAGGAAGAGACCCCGACCGTGGTGGCGCATGCCTCCCCCACCAATGGCTGGCAGGAGGTGTAGGCATTGGCGGGCACCAGGCCCTTGATGCGAGTCACCTCCAGCATGCCCGGCGTGATCAAAGAGCCGCTGGGGATGGCCACCCGGGCGACCACAACCAACTGGCCGTTGGCCGGAACCGTCGGCTTCGGCGGGGTCGCGCTGGCGCGCGTGAAGTAGTAAGCGAGTCCAAACGCCGCGATCGCGCAGATCAGACCCACGGCGATCCAGACCTGATTGACCCGTCCTTTCAAATCGGTCGTCACCGTCCATAACCTCCGAGGATTG
>JABEUU010000100.1 GCA_013044295.1 Candidatus Dormiibacterota bacterium | reverse complement strand
AGAGTCCGCTAGCGCACTTCCAAATGAGATGCCAAGCCGGGCTTCCCTGACAAAAGCCCGCTGCGGAGCATTACTTCTACGTAAACGGTGGCTTACGGTACTATTCCGAGATTCGAGCGAGTTCCCTGCTGCTCGTCATCGGGTACTCTCGGGTCCGACCTTGGAGCGGGGCAAGCTCCGGCCTCGGGACCGTACGCTCGACCTCTCCGAGGCGCGGCCACGGTGCGAGCCACCGTCGCAGCCAGCTCAGACGCTCGGCTCACGATTCCTCCGGTCTGCCTAGTAGGCACGCCTGGTTGGGAGCTTGTCCAGTTCGCTGTCGGCGGACTGCTAGCGGATTGCGAGCTTGGTTCGAAGGCCAGGTAGCACGGAGACCCCTATGACCACTTCGTTCTTCACCGTAGATCGCTTTCATAGGTGGTACGCACCCCCGGCGGGTGCAAGGTCGGATCCACCTGGCGACATGCTCGGCGGATGGGTCGGGATCTGCGAAGTTCTCGGCGAAGGCCCGGTGGCCACTGTCAGCATCATCATCACCAGGGCCTATCCAAACTGGGTTTGAATTCTTGGTCGAGGGGCGAATCACCCCGGGGTCCGGGTGCGATGCGACTGTCTACCTGGACTTTTTCCAGGATGACGCTGCGGACATTCCCGACGAGCGGCCGTCAGACAGTCTGCTGCGAATCGGCTTGGAGTACCCCTCCGGGGGCCGAGGGAAGCCGCCTTCGGGAGACCATGGGACCGCATTTGGCCAACTCACCCCGGCGTCACCACCTGGGACCAGGCGTAGCTGTAGGTGGGGCTGGCTCCAACCACGGTACCGATCTCAAGGGCGCAAGAGTCCAGCGCGGCCATCCCCTTGGCTCCGGCCCAGGGCGAGCAACCGATGCCGGCATACAGGTGCTGCCCACTGGCCTGCAGCAGCAGGTTGGAGCGGTGCTCCCAGCAGCCCGGTGCACCATCTGCGGTGCAGCCGCCATTGGTGGTGGTGCCGCGGGTCCCGCCCCAGCCGTCGTTGTAGAGCCAGTCATAGACGGCGCCCAGGGGACCAAAGTCCGCGGCCCAGTTGCCGGCTACGATGCCGCCGCCCATGGGTGGGTCGGAGCCGGCCTGGGCGGCCGCGGCCGCCTGCTGGTCTGCGCCTGCGGTCAGGCCCTGGATCGGAAGAAGACCCCGGCTTAGCCGCTCTTCGTTGATGAGAACAAACATCTGCTCAGGCGCCGGCAGAGTGAGGAAGTCGGCCGGCAGAGGCAGCTGGGAGAGTCCCTCCTGCTGACCCGCCCGGACCAGTGCCGTCAGCTCAGCCTGCTCGCAGGCGGCGGAGAGAGCATCGGGAGTGGCGCTGCAGATGGCCGTGAACGTGTCGGGCAGGTTGGCCGCGGGGTTGGCCAGGGGCGAGGTCGGTAGCGCAGGGCTCGGGACCGCTGGTGGCGTGGGAGTGGCTGGAGACACCACGGCGGGCACCGCCTGGCTGGGCGCGGGGGCCAAAGCGGTAGCCAGGTGATAAGCAACCCGCCTGGCGGGAACCAGCTGGCAGCCGCCCAGCATGATGACGCTGAGTGCAGCGGTCGCCGTCAGGATCAGCAGCCAGCCCGTGGACCGGGGTCCGGCGTCGGCGCGCACTCCCGGCACCCTCAAGCGAATCCCCCAGTGCTCCATGGCCCCGCCAGAGTATCTCGCCAGCCCTGGCTGCCGTCGGTAGGATGATCAGCCGTACTGGCGCAAACCAGGGTCGATGTCAAGCGGCTGGGCGTCAAAGCCATGGGTGCTGTGGCGCACGATGGCGGCCGCGCCGATCATCGCGGCATTGTCCGTGCACAACCGGGGGGCCGGGATGGTTACCTCCGCAATCCCCTGGAGCCGCTCCCGGGCCATGGCTCGCAGCAGCCGGTTGCTGGCAACGCCGCCGGCGAGCACGGCCCTGCGGCACCCGGTGTGCTCGACGGCCGCCTCCAACTGAATGCAGAGCGTCTCGACCGCCGCGAGCCGAAAGCTCGCCGCCACATCGGCCAGCGTCTGGGGCTCCCGGTCGGGCAGGTCGCGCAGCAGGTACAGCACCGCTGTCTTCAGACCGCTGAATGAAAATGCGAACCCGGGCAGCACCGGCCGGGGCAGGCGGAAGCGCCGGGGATTGCCCCGCTCCGCGAGCCGGTCAATCGCGGGCCCTCCCGGGTAGGGCAGGCCCAGCATGCGCGCCACCTTGTCGAACGCCTCGCCAACGGCGTCGTCTCGAGTCGCCCCCAAGAGCTCGACCTGCTCGTCGGAGCGGTAGTGGATCAGATCCGTGTGCCCGCCGCTGACCACCAGGGCTACGAAGGGCGGCTCCAGTGAGGGGTCCTCGATTCGGGACGCGAGCACGTGGCCGGTCATGTGATTCACTCCCAGGATCGGGAGGCCACAGCTGACGGCCAGGCCTTGGGCGTAGGCCACCCCGACCGCCAGGCAACCGACCAGCCCCGGCCCTCTGGTGACCGCAATCCCGTCCAGCCTGCCCCAGTCTCCCTTGAAGGGAACCATCGCCTCGCTGACGACGTCCGCGATCCGCTCCAGGTGCATCCGCGCCGCCAGCTCGGGGACCACCCCGCCGAAGGCGGCATGGGCTGATGCCTGGGAGGCCACCACCGAGCTCCAGACCTGGAACCGGTCGTCGACCACCGCGGCCGCGGTCTCGTCGCAAGAGCTCTCCACCGCCAGCAGCCTCAACTGCGGGGCCACTCCGCGCTGGGCAGCGGTCCGAAGCCTTCAACCTCGAGCGCGCCGGCGATACTCAGGAACCGCGCCTTGAAAGCGGGGGCATGGATCAGATCGGACCACATCACCATGGCGTCCTCACCGTTGTCGGTGTAGTAACCCCGGCGCCTGGCCATCACCTTGAAACCGAAGCTCTCGTAGAGATGGATAGCCACCTCGTTGGTTGGCCTTACCTCGAGGCTTATGAAGTTGGCCCCGAGGTCGTAGGCCCGCGTCACCAGGGCGGCGAACATGACCCTGCCCAGCCCCTTCCCCTGGTCTAGGCGGCGCACCCCAATGGTGGTCACATGCGCCTCCTCCCCCACTCCCCAGAGACCGCCGTACGCGGCGATCACCCCATTGCGCCACAGGCATAGGTAGTGGGCGGAACGGTTACTGGTCAACTCCCGGTGATAGGCGTTGCTGGGCCATGGAGTTGGAAACACATCGATCTCGATGGCCCGGACCTCGCCGATATCGCCCAGCTGCATCGGGCTGAGCTGCAACCGCTCGCCGATCAGGATCATGATGGCTCCTCGCCGCGAACTCCGTAGTCAGCGCTGAGCAGATCGTACGCGCTGGCGAGGCCCAGATCACACCCCGCCAGCTGAGCCAAACCCTCCAGCATCGACAGCCGAGGGCTGGCCCGCCTCAGGCCAGGGGCTGGGTCGAGCTCAGGGCTTGACAGCAGCAGGTCAACTCCGTCCCAGTCAGGTGGCCAACTGTCCGCCGGGCGGAGGGCATAGCTGGGACCGACCGGTCGCCAGCCCCTCTCACTTGTTCGCCCCGGATTGCCCTTGAACCGCTGTCCGTAGACACCGCCGCGGCCGGCCCCGGCCAGAACCAGAAGTTCACAATCTTGGGGGTCGAGGGTGGCCGCCATCACCTCGAGGCTCCCCACCTGGTGGAGTGGGAGCCCCCGGCCCTGGGCGACCCCCAGCGCCATGGACATCCCCGCCCGGACCCCGATATAGGAGCCGGGGCCGCGGGCCACCACCACCTGACTGAGGCGTCCCGCCGCAGCCTCGACAACTTGTGCCACCGCCGCGACCAGGGCCACGATGCCCGTCAGCTCGGCCCGGGCCTCGACTATCTGGCCCGATCGGTCCAGTAGCGCCACCCGTGCGTCGGCTCGAGCGGAAGAGTCGACCGCCAGGATCAGCCCCGTCTCAGGCATCCGGCGCGGGCTCCACCAGGTGGGCCGGTAAGCTAAGGCGGAACTCGCGATCCGTCGGACCCAGGACGGCAATCCTGATCACTCCGTTGAACCACTCCCGACTCGTGCGCTCCGCCCACTCCACGACGGCCGCGCCCTCCTCCAAAAACTCGTCCAACCCCAGGGCGCGGAGGTCAGCTGTCTGCGGGAGCCGGTAGAGGTCGAGATGGTGGACGGTGACCCTTCCCGGGTGGACGGCATGGAGCAGGAAGGTGGGGCTGCGAACGTCCTCGCCGCCACCCGCCCCGGCCACGATGCCCTGGGTAAGTGTGGTCTTGCCGGAGCCCAGCCCACCCTCCAGTGCCAGGCAGTCCCCTGGTCGCAGTCGAGCGCCGATTCCCCACCCTATCCGGGCCGTATCGTCGGGCCCTCTGGAGAGCAGCCGCCGCGGCTGGAGGGGGGCGCCGGCCGCCTCAGTAGTGCTGGTATCCAAGCCCGCCTCCGACTCTGAACTCCGCACCACCTTCACACTCCAGGAGGCGCACCCCATCGCCCGGCCCCAACCTTCCCACCCGGCGCAGTGGCGCCAGCTCCGGGCGCCACTCTTGCAGCAGCCGCTCGACGGCGTCGGTCGGAAGGCTGGCCAGAAGCTCGTAGTCCTCCCCGCCAGCGGCCGCCAGCCGGACGGCGTCGTCGCCAAAGCGTTCCCGCAAGCCGGCTGCCAGGGGCAGGCAATCGGCCCACAGTTCCACCGCGGTCCGGCTCGCAGCCGCGATTCTGGCCGCATCCAGCAGCAAGCCGTCACTGAGGTCGGTCATTGCGGTTGCCCCAGCTTGGCGCAACGCCCGCCCCTCGGCAATCCGCGCCGTCGGAGCAACCAGCCGGGACCGCCATGCAGCTGGAACGGTCGCATCACCCTGGCGCCAACCCTCCAACGTCGCGGCGGCGGCGCCCAGGTCACCCGTCAGCAGCAGGACGTCACCCTCGCGTCCGCCGGAGATGGTGACGGGGCGGCCGTCAGGTACCGTCCCCAACACGGTTACGGTCAGAACCAGCGGGCCATCAGCCGCGCTAACGTCCCCCCCGCCGATGCCTGCCCCATCACGGGCAGCCGCCTCCACCAGGCCCAACTGGATCGCCTCCACAGCCGCCAGGGGCGTCTCCGGCGGCAGCACCGCGGCGACCAGACCGAACTCCACCTCACCACCCATGGCAGCCAGGTCCGAGGCAGAACTGCCCCAAGCCTTGAGGCCAACCTCATAGGGCGATTGACGGGCCCGTTCGAAGTCCACCCCCTCCACCAGGGTGTCTGTCGAAACCAGGACGGTGGGCGCTGCCGGGAGCCAGGCGGCCGCATCGTCTCCAGGCCCTACCGTCAGCCCAGGCGACCGACCGGCGGCCGCCATCAGCCGGGTCAGCAGCCCCTCTTCGCCGACCGTTAGGAGATCCGGCCCCGACCATCCGCACCGGCGTAACCGCGACCGCTGGTCGGCGGCTTCTCCGGTGCTCAGTTTGGCGCCAGGGGCGCGGGAGTCCCCGCCTGCGGAGAGCTGGCGCCAAAACCCTCCGGGCGGCCCGCCAGGCCCGCCAAATGGGCGCTCCTACCTGCCTGCACCGCCGCAGCGAACGCCCTGGCCATGGCCGCCGGCTCGCGGGCCTTGGCGATTCCGGTGTTGACCAAAACTCCGGCCGCTCCCCACTCCATGACTCGGGCCGCGTCCGAGGGGCATCCCAGGCCGGCGTCTACGATCACCGGGACGGGACACTTGGCGATGATCAGGCGCAGGTTGTGAGGATTGAGCACTCCCAGGGTGGAGCCGATGGGAGCGGCGCCCGGCATCACCGCGGTGGCGCCCGCCTCCGCCAGCCGCAGGGCAAGCACCACGTCGTCGCTGGCGTAGGGCAGGACCGTGAAGCCTTCGGCCACCAGCCTAGCAGTGGCCTCCACAGTCGCGATGGGATCCGGTAAAAGGCTCTCCGAGTCCCCCACGATCTCGACCTTGATGAAATCGGACAGGCCAGCCGCCCGAGCCAGCCTGGCCAGCCGGACAGCCTCGTCGGCCGAGGTGGCGCCCGCCGTGTTGGGCAGCAGGATGTAGCCACCAAGGTCGATCCCCTCAAGCTCCGAATGGTGGTCACCGTCGAGGTGGAGCCGACGCACCGCCAGGGTGATCATCTGTGCCCCGGAGGCCGTGATCGAGCCGGCCAGAACCTCAGAGGATGGGAACTTGCCGGTGCCGTGAATGAGTCTGGAGGTCAGCTTGACCGCCCCCAGGTGCAGTCCGTCTTGATCAGGCATGGATCCCCTTCCAGATGACCGCTGCTTCTGCTCGTCGCTGAGATTGGGAGTCGGGCGCGAGGCTGCGGACCGACCAGAGCTCAGCTGCGCCGACCTCGCCTCGCGGCAGCCAGAGGTAATCGGCGCCCGTCGCGTCGACTCCTGCCTGCGGTCCGCCAGAGCCCGGTCGTAAAGGCCGCTTGGCGGTCCGATGTGGCCAGGGACGGCGCCAGCCGAACGCGGCGTTCACCCGCCACCGACAAAGTGGACCAGCTCCAGCGTATCTCCGGCGCCAACCGCCACCTCCGCCCACAGCTGGCGATCCACGATGACGCCATTGCGCTCCACCACCAGCCCCGTGGGGTCCAGGTGGAGACCGGCCAGGAGGCCCTGCACAGTGGCCTGCGGGGGGCACTTCCGGGCCTCTCCGTTGAGCTCGATCCAACTCCACGCCGGAGCCGTGTCGACCTGGCCCCGCAGCGCTCGCGCCGCCTCTTCTGGATCGGAGCTGGCGCAGATGGCGCGGACCACAGCGACAATGTCGGCCCCGGCCGCGATGGCGGTACCGGCGTCGGCCAGGCTCAAGCCGCCGATCGCGACCACGGGAACCGCCGCGGCGCGAGCAGCAGCTTCCACATGTTCGAAGCCGACCGCCGGGGTCCCCATCTTGGTCGGGGTCCGATGGACCGGACCCGCCGCGATGTAATCAAGGTCAAGGCTCGTCGCTGACTTCACCTGGGCGGCGTCGTGGGTGGACAGGCCGATCAGGAAATCGGGGCCGAGCCGGCTCCGGGCCTCGGCCACAGAGGTGTCCTCCTGCCCCAGGTGCACGCCATCGGCGCCGGCCGCGGCCGCCAGCTCGACGTGGTCATCGACCAAGAACAGCGCCCCGGCCGCGTGGCACACTTCCCGGCAGGTGGCGGCCAGGGCCATAAGCTGGTCAGGCGGCACTCCCTTGCGGCGAAGCTGCACCAGATCGACACCGCCGCGCAGGGCCGCTGCGAGCAGTCCCGGGAGATCCTCGGATGGCGTCGTGTCATCGGTGACTAGGTAGAGCCGCGAGCGACGCAGGCGTTCCCGCCGGGCGGCTCCGCCGACAAGCTCCCGGGGCTCGGCGCTGAGCTTGGACATGCCTCAATTGTATTCGCGGCCGAGCGGGCGCCTCCGGCGCCGACGGCCCTGGTCGGCGCCCACCTATCCGGGGACCGGGGTCAGTTCGCATGTCGGCCACCACTCACATCACGATGTCGGCCCAGCCGAGCGATGGCGCCGGGCCGACCCCGCCCCTATTCGGGGACCGCCACCTCACGAGGCACGCGTGCCAGAATCTGGGTCACCACCTCGTAGTTGATCGTCCCCAGCCGGGCCGCAACTTCCTCAGCGGTGACCTCCTCCGCCCCCTGTCGTCCGATCAGGACCACCGGATCTCCCCGGCTGACCGCGGGATCGTTCGAGACGTCGACCATGGCCAGATCCATCGAGACATCCCCGACCAGAGGGTGGCGTTGGCCCCTGATCAGGACCGACCCCCAATTGGCCGGACCGCGCCGGAAACCGTCCCCATAGCCGACCGCGATGGTCGCGACCCGCATCGGGCCCGGGGCTCGGAAGGTGTCCCCGTAGCCCACGAACGCCCCCGCTTCGAGGTCGTGGATCTGAGCCACCGTGGTCTTGAACGAGAGCACGGGCTGCCGCCGTCGGCCGTCCCCGGTCACCAGGCCAAGCATCTCACCGCCACTGCGCACCAGATCCAGCCTGGACTCGGGCAGGTGGTGCCAGGCGGCGCTGTTCGCGGCATGCCGGAGCCGGAAGTGATGTCCCTGCCCCTCGCCCGCCCCGACTGCGGCCAGCAGCCGAGCCAGCTGCTGGCGCGCCGAGGCGGCGTCCTGACCCTTGCGGAAGTGGGTGTAGATTCCCTCCAAGTCCACGTGGGCTAGGGTCTGAGCCTCCGCCACGAAGGGGCCGACGGCTTCCGGCGCAACCCCCAGGCGCGACATCCCGGTGTCGACCTTGAGATGGGCCCGGGCGCGACTGTCGGCACGGTCCGCCGCCTCTTCCAGAGCCGCCAAAACCTCCAGGTCGAAGACGGTGATCACCAGGCCCATGGCGACGGCCTCGGCCACCTGGCCGGGAGGGGTGTAGCCCAGGACCAGACAGGGAGCATCAAGGCCCGCGCCGCGGAGTTGGGCAGCCTCGGCGAGCGTCGCAGTGGCGAGCCACTGCGCCCCGCTGGCTAGGGCCGTACGGGCCACCTGGCTGGCCCCGTGGCCGTAGGCGTCGGCTTTGACGACTGCCATGAGGGGGACCGGGGCCAGCTCCGCCACCATCGCCGCCACGTTGGCGGCCAGCCCCAGCAGGTCCACCTCCACCCAGGTCGGCCGCCGAGGCGACCTGAACCCGACCAGCCGGCGGCCGCGCTCCTGGCGGAGGAGCGGCATGCCCGGCCCAGCCAGCCGGGCCGTGAGCCGCTCCAGCCGCTGGCCCGCCGTTCCCTTCACCAGCACCGATCCGCCTTCGGCCAGAACGGGCTCGGCGAGGGCGACGGCCTCAGTGATGGAGGCCAGCGCCTCGACCCGTGGCCCCGCCCAACTCTCGGAGCGCCGGTCCCCGTGCTCGTCCAGAGCCACCACCCGAATCCCAGAGCCAAGTGCCGATTGCCATGGAGCACTCCCGACGACCGCGAGGTGCGGTCCTGGGAGTTTGAGGAGCGCCCTTCCCGCCAGCGCGACCGAGAGCGGCGTGGCGTCGACCGAGTCGTCGAGCACCATGCCCCCGCCCAGACCTGGTAGCAGGGAGAGCCGGCCGGGCAGCGCACCGACCGTGGAGAGCGCCGCCACCGCAGGGGCGGGATCCAGGCCGAGGGCAATGAGCGATCCCAGAGCCCCGCCCCAGGCGGTCTGGGTCACAGTGAGGTGGAGTCTCGAGGGGACATCCCAGGACACGCCCCGGATCACCACTCGGCACCTCCATGGCCGCGGCCAGGTGGGATCCGAGTCCAGTTCGCCAACTTCCACGTCGGCCCCACTCCCCAAAGCCCCAAAGGTAACCTGATGGCGCTGGTGGAAAGCGCGCTCCAGCCAGGGGTCCGCCATCGGCCGGACCACAACCGCTCCCGCCGGCGCCAATCTCGCCAGCAGTTCCGCCAGCGCCGCGGGTGAGCGCCAGTAGAGAGCCTCGGCGTCGCTGGTGCTGGTGACGCACCAGACCCGGGGCCGTAGCATTCGGAGCAAAAGCGACTCCTCGAGCTGGTTGGCAGCGACCACTTCTAGAACCACTCGGCGGGGCCGTGCCGGGCCCGCGGACAGGGCCAGCGGGATGCCCAGGGGATCGTTGCGGTCGCCGTTGCCCAACACGGGCCCGCCACTGGCGGCTGCCCAGGCCGGCACCAGGGCCGCCTGGGCAGTGCTCTTGCCAAGGCTCCCGGTGATCACCACCAGCTCGCTCTGGGCCAGGCGGAGCGAGGCCCACTCAGCCAGCGCCCGCCGGCAGCTGTCGACCTTCACCACAGTCGGCCTCGGCCCCGCCCAATCGGCCCTTGCCCAGGGCACCAGGTCATCGACCGGGCGCTCGACCAGAAAGCCGGTGGCGCCCCTGGCATGCGCCTCTCTGATGAAACTGTGGCCATCCCCAGTGGCGGTGCGGAGAGCTACAAACAGCTCTCCCCCGACCACCTCGCGGGAGTCGTTCGCGATCTCGCTGAATTGCTCGGATCCCCGGGCCAGCACCACCGGTGCCTGGGATGCCGCCCCAGCCAACAGTTCGGCCAAGTGGAGCATCAGGGGCGGGATCTGGCCTCGATAACCAGGCGCACCTGCTCTTGAATCTCCACCAGAGCATCGGCCACCTCACTGGCCAGGATGCCCGCCCGGCCCCGCCGCCTGCCCAGGTAGGACCCCGCCTCAGCGTGCAGGAAAACCCCCGCCTGGGCTGCTGCGAAGGGCGCCTGCCCCTGCGCGATCAGGGCGCCGATAAGACCCGAGAGGACGTCTCCGGTCCCTCCGGATGCCAGCGCCGCGGTGGCGTGGTCGTCGCTCCAGATCTCGCCGCGCGGCCCCGCCACCACAGTTCCAGGGCCCTTCAGTACGACGACGCAGGACAACTGGTGGGCCAGCGCGCCAGCCGCGCCCACCCGGTCGGCCTGGAGGTCTAAGAGGGGACGTCCCATCAGCCGTGATGCCTCCAGCGGGTGCGGGGTCACGACGCATCCTGGAGGCACCAGCCCTCGCAGGTGGCCGCTGCCGGCGATGGCGTTGAGGGCATCGGCGTCCAGCACCAGCTGGCTGCCTCGGCCGTTCATGCGCTGCAAGATCAGGCCCAGAAAGTCGGGCACTGACTGGCCCTCGCCCAGCCCCGGGCCGCACACCACTGCCTGGGCGCCAGACAAAGAAGCTGTTATGGCCTCGGCTGAGTGGCTGGAGAATCCGTCAGCGAGGTCTGGCACGGGGACGCGAATGGTCTCCGGAGCGAACCCGTCGGCGCCAGCGCCGACGATCACCTTGACCTTGCCGGCCCCGCCCCGATGGGCCCCTCGGCAGGCCAGGATCGCGGCGCCTGGAAACGCTGGGCTTCCGGCTAGCACCAGCACCGTCCCGAAGGTCCCCTTGTGGGACTGCCCGGGGCGTCCGGGCAGGCTCATGTCGCCGGGAACTTCGGCGATGAGGCGGACAGCGGCATCTAGGACCGGGCGAAAAGTGGCGACCGCCACCGCCAGCCCCACGTCATGGGAGAGGCTGAGCTCTAGGCCAGGCACCGGCGCCCCTCCGACCAGCACCTCCGGCGCCCCGCCCGGTCGGTGCGTCACAGCGATGCTGGGATAGGTGGGAAGCGGCATCCCCTGACTGCCGAACACCTTCCGCACGGCCTCCTTGGCCGCCCAGCGAGCAGCCAGCCTCTCCGGCCTGCCGGAGCAGTACTCAGCCTCCTCCGCGCTGAACATCTTGGCCACAAACCCCGGCCGCCGGCTGCTGAGGCGAGCGATCCGCTCGACACCGGTGATGTCGACGCCCACCGTCGGCCGCTCCTCCGGCCAGGGCTTGGTCAATCCGCCGGACAGCGGCTCACTCGACGGTCACCGACTTGGCCAGGTTCCGGGGCCGATCAACATCGCAACCCCGGATCATGGCCGCGTGGTAGGCGAGCAGCTGGCCCACAAGCGCATTCACCAACGGCGAGACGATCTCAGGCACCCGAGGCACCTCGACCGTGAACTGAACGTCGTCAACCAGGGAACGATCGCCGTCACTTACCACCGCCAGCACCGGGCTCTGGCGCGCGCAGACCTCCTGGATGTTGCTGCGCGTCTTCTCCCGGGTGGCGGATTCGGTGGCGAAAGCGACCACCGGCATCTCTGGATCCAGCAGGGCGATGGGGCCGTGCTTGAGCTCCCCAGCGGGGTAGGCTTCAGCGTGCAGGTAGGAGACCTCCTTCAGCTTGAGAGCTGCCTCCATCGCGGCGGGATAGCTGTAGCCTCGCCCCATGTAGAGAGCACCCCTGTGCTCCGCGAGCCAGGCCCCGAGAGGAACGAACTCCTGCTCCCTGGAGAGGACCTGACGCTGCACGTCGGCCACCGACCGCAGCGCCGTCGCCAACTCGCGGAGATCACCCGGGTCCCTGGTCTGACGTACCTGGGCCAGGCGCAGAGCCAAAAGTAGGGCGCAGGCCACCTGGTTGACGAAGGTCTTGGTCGAGACCACGCAGATCTCCGGCCCCGCGTGCAGATTGATTACGCCGTCAGCCTCCAGGGCCAGGGTGCTGCCGACCACGTTGGTCAGCCCGAGGACGAACCCGCCCCGCTCCTGAGCCAGCCGAGCTGCCGCGAGAGTGTCAGCGGTCTCGCCAGATTGCGAGATGGCGATGGTCAGAGTCGCCGAGTCGACCGGCTGAGGCCGGTAGCGCCACTCCGAGGCCACCTCCACCGCCGTGGGCAGGCCCGCCAGGTCCTCGATGGCATACTTCGCCAGCATCCCCGCGTAGAACGCGCTGCCGGCGGCCACAATCTGGACCCGCTGGAACCTCGCCAAGAGGCGGTCATCCGCTCCCCAATCGGAGAACTCCACATGGCCGTCGGCGAGCAGGCGTCCCCGCAGGGCATTCTCCAGCGCGGCCGGCTGCTCGTGCATCTCCTTGGACATAAAGTTGGGATAGCCGCCCCGCTCGGCCTGAATCACGTCCCACTCGACTCGTACCACTCGCGGGGCGAGCTCGGTGCCATCAACGATCGAAGTCACCACCGGTCCGACCGGGGTGAGCACCACCATCTGCCCCTCACCCAGGACCAGAGCCTGCTTGGTGTAGGGAATGATGGCGGTGAGGTCGGAGCTCAGAAACCATTCCTTCTGGCCCACTCCAACTACCAGCGGGGCGTTGAGGCGAGCCCCGATCAGGGTGTCAGGGTCAGTTGAGCTCAACACCACCACGGCATAGGCTCCCCGGAGCCGTCCCAGCGCCCTTCTGGTGGCGGCCACTAGGTCCCCGGCGTAGTACTCCTCGATCAGGTGGGGCAGCACCTCAGTGTCGGTCTCGGACGTGAAGGTGTGCCCGGCGGCCTGGAGCTCGCGCCGGAGTTCGGCAAAGTTCTCGATGATGCCGTTGTGGATGACGAAAAACTGTCCGCGGCAATCAGTGTGCGGGTGGGCGTTGTCGTAGGTGGGCCGGCCGTGGGTCGCCCAACGGGTGTGTCCCATGCCAACCCGCCCCAAGAGCTCCTCGCCGTCAATCCTCTGCAGCAGGGCATCCACCTTGCCTGCCGACTTGACCAGCATCGGCGAACCGTCTTGGCCCAGCACCACAACTCCAGCCGAATCGTAGCCGCGGTACTCCAGCCGCTGGAGGCTGTCAAGCAAAACTGGGGCGGCCACCCGTTCACCGAGGTAGCCGATTATTCCGCACATAGCTGCCTCCCCACGCCAAGGTCAGATTCGCTGGCACTAACGCTGGCCGACTCTCCCAGGTTACATAAGCAGCCCTCCGAGGACACTCAGGGAGTTGCTGTCGGAGTTGGGGAGGGGTTGGGAGT
>JABEUU010000099.1 GCA_013044295.1 Candidatus Dormiibacterota bacterium | reverse complement strand
GCTGACTTCGCCCGAGCAGTGGAGGTGACGTTTCTCGGACAGGTCTGGGGCACGACCGCCGCACTGGCTCGGATGCGGCCGCGGGACCGAGGCTCGATCGTAAATGTCGGCTCAGCGCTTGCTTTTATCGGCATCCCACTACAGTCCGCCTACTGCTCGTCAAAGTTCGCGTGTCGAGGCTTCTTCGAGTCGACACGCGCCGAGCTCCTCCATGAGGGCAGTCACGTGCGTCTCTCGATGGTGCACCTGCCGGCGGTGAACACTCCGCAGTTCGATTGGTGTGAGACGACACTCGAGTATCACCCCCAACCGGTCCCTCCGATCTATCAGCCGGAAATTCCTGCTCGATTCATCCTGGAGGCGGCGCTCTCAGGGCGGTCCACCAAGGTGATCGGTTCCTGGAACAAGATGCTCGTAGTGGCGGGTCGACTCTTCCCGGGGCTTGGAAATCAGTACGCCGCCCGCGGAGCCTGGGACACGCAGCTGACAGGCGAAAAGGTCGCTGCAGATCGGCCTGTTAACCTCTACAAGCCAGCCGATCAGGAGGTTGACCATGGCGCGCACGGGGGTTTCGACTCCACGGCGGGAGGTTTTCTCGATCCCAGCTTCCTCGAATCCCTGCCCAAAACCGCACGCACCTTCGCGGCTGCTGTTGGCCGGACGGTCGGCGAAAAGGCGAAGACCTACCGTGCACTCGCCTCGGAACGCAAAGTCCAGTCATGAGAAAGCCAGCGCACATCGATGGAGAGCCCTGCTACTCCCTTGCCGTGTCGCCGACTGGGATCTCCACTAGCAGGACCTCCACTGGCAGGACCTCCAATTGATCGAGATCTTCACCGGCTCAGATCCCACCGCTCCCGGTGCAGACGATACCGCCCTGGCCGACGAGTTACTCCGTCACATGGCCTCTGCCAAGGTGGTCGATTCTCAACAAGGGGAGTCGTGACGGCAGCGGTGGCCGTGTCGAAGCGACTCTGGGGCCCAGTACGCGTCGAGGTCGCCGTCCGTTACCTGCTTCTCACCGGCGTCGTCGTCGGTGTGGTCGGTGCAGTCGGGCACTGGTTGGCGTGGCCGCTTATAACCAGCACAGCCGGACCAACGGCCTACATGTTCGCCGCGCACCCCGAGGCGGAAACCTCTCGCTTTCGCAACGCACTCATCGGGCATTCCGTCGCCGTCGGAGCAGGGCTCAGTTCGCTCGTGGTATTCGGACTCCTGCATCACGCGTCGGTCAGCATCACGGGGGCGCCGACTTGGGCGCAGGCGGGCGCAGCCGCCGTGGCTGCCGGGGTCACGGTCGCCGTGCTTGAGCTTTTCGATTCACACCATGCCCCTGCTGCGGCAACTGCTCTTCTCGTCGCCACCGGTTTGGCGAAACCCGGGGCTCCGCTCATCGGGCTGGTCCTGGGACTGGCCATCGTGATCACGGCAGGGCCGCTTCTCGGCCGTGTCCCGTTGGCGCGGGGCGCCGGCAGCGCCGACCAAACCGGGGGTCGCGTCACCACTCACGACAGGGGGAGGGCCATGACGTGAGCGATACTCATCGACGCGACGGTTTCGTCCCCGTCGAGGACTACGCCGTGCTCGGCGACGGGCGGACCGTAGCTCTTCTCGCCACCGACGGAAGCGTCGACTGGTGGCCGCTTCCGACGCTCGACTCACCCCCCGTGTTGTCTCGCCTGCTCGACCCAGACGGCGGCGGCCGTCTCACCCTGGCACCGTCGACTGACTACGAGGTCACCCGCCGCTACCTCGATGACACCAACGTCGTCGAGGCCGCCTACACCACTACCACCGGCGTTGTGCGCGTCACCGCAGCTCTCAACGTTGGATCCGCCGGTCGACTTCCTTGGACCGAGCTCGCACAACGGATCGACATCCTTTCCGGGTTTGTCGACATGGAATGGGCGTTCATCCCAGGGGACCGGTTCGGTCGCGCCAACCCGTGGGTCACCCAGCGCGACGGCAGTCCATTCGTCACGATCGAGGACCAAACTCTCGGGCTTGTCCTCGATGGTCTCTCGCCTGCCGTGACGACCCCGCACGGCATCTCCGGTCACGCGAGGTTGTCGGAGGGTACTAGGGCACTTCTCGCCGTCGTGGCCACCGACAGCGAACCCCTCTTCATCCCCACCGCTGCTGCCATCCAGTCTCGGCTGGACGGGACCATACAGTCGTGGCGGCGCTGGACCGGCTTGCTCAGTGGCGGCGGCCCATGGACTGCAGCCGTTCGGCGTTCGGCGCTGGCGCTCAAGACGCTGCTGGCCGAGCAATCTGGGGCTATTGCCGCGGCAGCGACAACCTCGCTCCCCGAACGGGTCGGCGGCTCCAAGAACTGGGACTACCGTTACGCGTGGGTCCGAGACTCGTCGTTCACCCTTGACGCTCTTATCAACCTGGGACTCCACGAAGAGGTTCACGGCGCCGTCTCGTGGCTCCTCGGCGCGATAGGAGCCAACGGCGGCGACCTGCACGTGTTTTACACCCTCGACGGAGCGGTCGCCAACTACGAGGCGACACTCGACATCCCCGGTTGGCGCCACAGCCGACCCGTGCGGTCCGGCAACTCCGCCTCAGGCCAGACACAGCTCGGCACCTACGGCGACCTCTTTGACACCATCAGCCGCTACTGCGCCGAAGGCCACGTGATCGATCCTGGCACCGGGCGAATGCTGGCCGATCTGGCCGACCGCTGCTGTGATCAGTGGCGCACTCGCGACTCCGGTATCTGGGAGTTGAAAGCTCGTGAACACTACACGATCTCGAAGATCGGCTGTTGGGTAGCGCTCGACCGCGCCGTCACCCTCGCCGAGGCTCGCCAGATCCCAGACCTCCACGTCGAGCGCTGGCGTGCAGGCACCGAGGAGATCCGCGACTGGGTCAACACCCACTGCTGGTCGGACGCGAAGTCGGCGTACGCCTTGTATGCCGGGACCGACGATCTCGACGCCGCCGTTCTCCTCGCCGGCCGGACTGGCTTCGAACGCGGTCCTCGCCTGGCAACGAGCATTGACGCCATCACTGGCGAACTGGGCCGCGGGCCGCTCCTATACCGCTACAGCGGCATGGACCAAGAGGAGGGTGCTTTCGTCGCCTGCAGTTTCTGGATGGTCGAGGCCCTGGTCCACACCGGCCAGACCGGCCGAGCCCGCCAGCTCATGGACGACACTGTGGCATTGGCCAATGATGTAGGGCTGTTGTCCGAACAGATCGACCCCGAGACCGGTGCCTTTCTCGGCAATACGCCTCAGGGCCTGTCGCATCTCGCGCTCATCAACGCCGCGTTCGCGCTTCAACGAACCGGCGAACACTTTTCCAGCTCACAACTCGAATGGACGCCCCAATGACGCTCTCATCGTCTCGCCTCTCGCGACCGTGTCCGGCAATCGGTGCCATCCGCCTTGCCTGGGCTGCCCTGCTACTGGGAGCGCCCGAGAAGGTACTCGGCGTTGTCGGCGGTCCGGTTGACCGCACTTCGGTGACGGTCGCTCGAGTTCTCGGTGTCCGCCATAGCATCCAGGGAGCTGTCGAGGTTGCCATGTGGCCGCGGTGGCGGCGCACCGGCTCGTTCGTCGACGCGGCTCACGGCCTCACCGCAGCAGGCCTCGCTGTCAGCGACCGTCGCTGGCGACGACTTGGCCTCATCGACAGCGTCATCGCCGCAGCATTTGCCCTCGCAGGATTGACAGGGCAGCCTTTCGACAAAGGGACACCCCAGATTTAAATTAGGGCTGTGACTACAGCGAGGCCAGGTAGGCGTCGAACTTGACGAAGCTCGTCTCCATCCCGGCTTGGGCCTCGGGGCTCATGTACATCGGCGGTACGTTGGTCTGATGGGTGACCGTCTCGGTGCGCCCGTCTCCGAGGTCGTTGAAGACGATTTTGGTTGTCATCGCGCCTTGCATGCCAGCTTCGGTAAACGAAAACGTGTGTGGAGGGTCGAATTCCACGAATACAGCGTTGACCGGGTACTTGTCACCGGTGTCG
>JABEUU010000098.1 GCA_013044295.1 Candidatus Dormiibacterota bacterium | reverse complement strand
CTGGTGCCAGCAGTGGGAGTCGAACCCACACGAGCTTGCGCTCAACGGTTTTTGAGACCGCCGCGTCTGCCATTCCGCCATGCTGGCCAGGTTGCTCAGTATCGCTCAGGGGCCGCGGTCTTCGAGGTCGGGAAGGTTCATGTCATTGACCATCTGCTGGAACACCGCCAGCTTGGCATCCTCATCCTCACCCTCGGGCAGGACCGCAGCCTGGTCGAGCACCTCTTTGGCGACAAAGATCGGCGCGTCGACCCGGACCGCCAGGGCGATGGCATCGCTCGAGCGGGCGTCCAGTTCCAGATCGCGGCCCTGGGTCTGAGCCATGATGCGCGCGTAGAAGGTGTCATTGCGGAGCTCGGAGACCACCACCTGCGTGATGTTGACCTCCAGGGCGGCCAGCATATTCACCATCAGGTCGTGGGTCACCGGCCGCTCCGGTTTGACGCCAGAGATCTTGAGGGCGATGGCGTTGGCCTCGGCCATGCCCACCCAGATGGGCAGAAAGCGCTCGGAGTCCTTCTCCTTCAGTACCACGACGTGCTGGCCGCTGGGCATGTGGACGCGGATGCTATCCACCGCCATCTCGATCAGGTCCATGGCTCCTCACCGTGTCGCGTATCCGACGGGACTCGGCTCGGCCGTCGCTGGAAGGCCGCCCGTCCGGACTCTGGCCGGGCCTCAGCCTCATGATAGTGGGGCCGAGGGAACCGCCATCGGCCAGGGGCGGTCTGGCAGCGATTCCCCGCGGTCCGATTGGTCGACCTGAACGCGGTGGCACCAAAGGATGCAGATTTGAATAGGGAGCAACGCCTGGTCTTTGGCGAGGTCGCCGAACTCTACGATCGCTATCGTCCCGGATATCCCGAGGCGGTCTT
Source organism: Candidatus Dormiibacterota bacterium (assembly GCA_013044295.1). Taxonomy (GTDB): domain Bacteria; phylum Chloroflexota; class Dormibacteria; order Aeolococcales; family Bog-877; genus AG-12. The sequence continues at coordinate 15,680 of JABEUU010000098.1, read as the reverse complement.
CGACGAGGTGATGGCGTTCGGCCAACTTGGGCCGGGAGCGCGCGTGCTCGAGGTCGGAGCGGGCACGGGCAAGGCCACGGCGGCTCTGGTTGGCCGCGGCCTCTTGGTCACCGCCCTTGAGCCGAGCCCCGAGATGGCGGCCGTGGCGCGCAGCCAACTCCAGGGCGCCTCGGGGTGGCAGGTGGTCGAGCAGGGCTTCGAGGCTTGGGACCCGTCGGGGCGCAGTTTCGACCTTCTGCTGGCGGCGCAGTCATGGCACTGGGTGATGCCGGAGGTCGGCTATCCGAAGGCCGCGCGAGTTCTGACCCCAGAGGGTACGCTGGCCCTGGTGTGGAACCGCCCCAGGCTGGACCCCGACCCGGTCACGTCGGAAATCGAGCGGGTCTACCGGGCGCTGGTACCGTCGTTGACGCCCGGTCCTCCCGGCGAGCGGCAGATCGACCGCTCCTCAGAACTTGAGAGGTCGGGCCAGTTTGACTCCGTGAAGGTATGCCAGTTCTCATGGGACCTGGAGTACTCGGCACGCGACTATCGCGCTCTGCTGCTAACTCAGTCGGACCATCGGATGTTGGCCCCCGACCTGAGGGACCGGCTGCTGGCCGCGGTCGAAGACGTGATCGCAAGTTCAGGTCGTCCCTATCGGGTCGGCTATCGAACCATCGTCTACCTTGGTCGACCGCGATCCTGAGCCGGTGCGGCGACGGCAGCCGAGTGCGAACCGACCTGGAACCGATAATTGACGTCGATGTCTGATCCCGGGGAGTTGAGCGCCGGGCCCCGCCTCTTGCTTATCGATGGCCACGGCCTGGCGTTTAGGGCCTATCACGCTCTCCCCGAAATGACCAATTCGAGAGGGGAGCCGATCAGGGTCGCCTACGGCTACACCTCAATGCTGCTGCTGGCGCTCTCCCAGGGTTTTGACTGCGCGGTGGCGGCCTTCGACCCGCCGGGACCGACCTTTCGGGACCGCAAGATGGCCACCTACAAGGCCCAGCGACAGCCCACCCCTGGCGAGCTCATCGGGCAGATTCCCGTGTGCCAGCAAATCACCCGGACGCTCAATGTTCCGGTGGTGGTGGTGCCTGAGTTCGAGGCCGACGATGTCCTGGGGACGCTCTCTCAGCAGGCCCTCGCCGCGGGTTGCCAGACGGTGATCCTGACCGGCGACATGGACCTGCTGCAGCTGGTCGACGAATCCACCTTCGTCCAGACCAGCCGACGCGGCAGCAGCGAGCCGATGGTCTATGACCCAGCGGCGGTGCGGGCGCGGTACGGCTTTGACCCGCTCCGAATGATCGACTTCAAAGCGCTGCGGGGCGACGCCAGTGACAACATCCCCGGGGTACCCGGAATCGGAGAGAAGACGGCCACCACCCTGATTCAGCAGTACGGGGACCTCGACTCGGTGCTGGCGGCGGTCCCGGCCATGCCCCCGGGGCGGGTCCGAGCCACCCTTGAGTCCCATCTGGAGGAGGCGCGTTTCGGACGCGAGATGGTGACCATAGTCCGTGATGTCCCGGGCGTCCAACTGGACCTCGGGAGCTGCCGAGTCGACGACTACAACCAGGTGGCGGCCCGCGAGCTGCTCGAGGACCTGGGCATGCCCAGCCTGGTGGCGCGGCTGCCGCCCAGGTCGGCGCGGAGCGAGCCGGCGGTCAGCGGCCCTGAACTTGCGGCCCCGACTCTGATCGTGGACTCAGCCGCTCTGCAGGCGGTGGTGGAGCGGATTCGAGAGTCCGGCCAGGTGGTGACGGTGCGAGTGGCGGCCGATCCCCCTCGGCGCCGCGGCCATATCGTGGGGGTGGCCCTGGCCATGGCTGATGGGGAGAGCTGGTACCTGGCCCTGGCCGGCCCGGCGAGGGACGGGCTGGCGGAGGGCGAACTGCAGCCCCTGCGCGCCCTTCTCGCAGATCCCACTGTCAGCAAGTCCACGCTGCAACTGAAGGATGAGCTGCTCGCGCTGGGCGGAGCTGGCTGGGCCCTACGGGGCGGAGATTTCGACTGCGTGCTGGCTTCCTATCTGGCGGACTCAAGAGGCCGGACCCCGACCCTGTTCGCGCTCAGCCAAGAGTACGGCGGGCCCACCCCTCCGGACGCCGAGGAGTTCCTGGGACGGGGAGCCTCCCAGCGCGCGCCCTCCGACCTTACGGTCGCCGAGAGCGCAGCCCTCCACGCCGGGGAGGCGGTCTGCGCGGCCGCCATCCGCAGCCAGCTGGCGGAGCGCCTGGAGGCGGCGGGCGGGACCGCCCTCTTGCGGGATCTTGAGCTCCCGGTGACCGCGATTCTGGCGGCAATGGAGGCGCGCGGCGTGCGCCTGGACGGGGCCCAGCTGCGGGCGATCTCGCGTGAGATCGAGGTCCAGATCAGCGATCTCCAATCCGAGATGTATCGTCTGGCGGGACATGTTTTCTCGCCCGGCTCTTCACCTCAGCTCTCGAAATTGCTCTACGACGAACTGGGCCTGAAGAGTTCACGACGAACCAAGACCGGCAGATCCACCGACGCCCAGGCGCTGGACGGGCTCCGTGACGAGCACCCCATCGTGCCCTTGGTGCTTGAGTGGCGGCAACTCACCAAGCTGAAGAGCACGTATGTCGATGCCCTGCCCGAGCTTGTCGATGCCCAGGACGGGCGGATTCACACCCGCTTCAATCAGGCGGTGGCGGCGACCGGTCGGCTCTCGTCGAGCGACCCCAATCTGCAGAACATCCCGGTCCGCACCGAGCTTGGCCGGCGCATCCGCGCTGCGTTCGGGCCAGCGGAACGCGACTGGAAGCTGGTTTCGGCCGATTACTCGCAGATCGAACTGAGGGTCCTAGCCCACCTCAGTCGCGACCCCCAGCTGCTTCAGTCCTTCGCCCGCGGCGATGACGTGCACTCGGACACGGCGGCTCAAGTCTTCGGTGTCGAGCGCAAGGCGGTGACCCCCGAGCAGCGGCGGATGGCGAAGGTCGTCAACTTCGGCGTGCTCTATGGTCTCTCCGGCTTCGGCCTGTCCCGTGACCTGGGGATTCCGGCCGATGACGCCGATCAGTTCATCAAGCGCTATTTCGCCACCTTCGCATCGGTGCAGGGGTACCTGGAGTCGGTTCGGCAGGAGGCGCGCCGGCTCGGTTATGTGAGCACCCTGATGGGCCGCCGGCGATATCTGACCGAGATCAACTCCAGCAACCGCCAGATCAGGGAGGCGAACGAGCGCATGGCGATCAACATGCCCATCCAGGGCTCGGCCGCCGACCTCATGAAGCTGGGCATGATTCGTACCGCGGAGGGACTGGCCAAGGCCGGGGCCAAAGCCCACATGCTGCTCCAGGTACACGACGAGCTGGTCTTCGAGTGCCCGGCGGACGAGGTCGAGATGGTGGGGCGGACCGCCCGCGAGGGGATGGAGGGAGTCGCCGACTTGCTGGTTCCGCTGGTGGTGGACCTCAAAGCCGGCCCCAACTGGCGGGACATGACCCCTTTGACGATCGGCTCTGCCGACGGCTGATCGTGCCCGAACTGCCGGAGGTCGAGACCATTGTCCGGGACCTCAGGCCACACGTGGTGGGGAGCCGGGTGGAGGCGCTGGTGCACCTCAACCCGGCGGTTGTGCGCTATCCCGACCCCGGTGACGTGGCGGTCGGCCTCGAGGGCCGCACCGTCGCCTGCCTTGGTCGGAGGGGCAAGTTCATCCAGCTCTGGCTGGACTCCAAGCAGGAGTTGGTGGTCCACCTGGGGATGACGGGCACTCTGACCCTCGAGGCGGCCGCGGCGCCACTCCGGACCCACACCCACCTCCGTCTTGGACTTGACTCAGGCTCGGAGCTGCGCTACCGCGACCCCCGCCGTTTCGGCCGGGTTCTGCTCGGTACCGAAAGTGAGCTGGAACAGGCCGGGGTGATGCCCCGTTTGGGGGTGGAGCCGTTCGCTCCGGACTTCGCCAGCGGATTGGCGGCCGAGGTGCTGAGGACGTCGCGGCGGCCGGTCAAGGCGGTGCTCCTGGACCAGTCCGTCATCGCCGGCTGCGGCAACATCTACGCCGACGAGGCGTGCTTCCTGGCCCGCGTCCGGCCCGGCCGGAGGGCGTGGCGCCTCTCCACGTCCGAGCGGCGCCGTCTTCTGGCGGCGCTCCCAATAGTGATGGCGGAGGCAATCGAGCGCCGGGGCACATCGTTCTCCGACTACCGGGATGGATTCGGGGCCAAGGGGCAGGCTTTCGAGTCTCTATTCGTTTATGGTCGGGGCGGGCGCGCCTGCGTACGCTGCCGTAGTACCCTGCGCCAGGTCCGGATCGCTGGCCGGACGACAGTCTTCTGTGGGAGGTGTCAGAGCTGACTTCGCGAGTCGCGGTCGTCTCCTTCGACGACGTCCCCGCCATCGGCGGCCAGGGGCGATACGTGGCCGCTCTGGAGCGGCAGATGCCCGCTGAGGGTTATCAGATCGACATGGTCAGCCCGAGACGGGGTCCCTGGGGTGCCGCTGCCAAGATCCCTCGCCGCACGCGCCGGCCACCGCTGGACTTCTCGCTTTACCTGCGTTCGCGCCTGGACATGGTCGCGGAGTCGGTGCAGCCGGACCTCTGGCACGTCCAGGGCGGCCCGGGGGGGGTCATGCTCCGTCGGCACCCACCGCAGGCGCCCCTGGTGTACACCTCCCACCACACCTACCGGACCGCGCACGGGCGCAACCTGACCACCATGCCAATGGGATACCTGGAGTCGAAGGGATACCGCTTCGCCGAGCATGTGATCGCGGTCTCGCCATCCACGGCGGCTTCCCTGATGGCCGACTCCGGGGTCAACAAGGGCAGGATCTCCGTGATTCCCTCCGGGGTGGACACGGACTGGCTCTCTCCACCCGAAGTGGGCTCTCGCACCACCATCATGTTCGCGGGCCGCCTCATCCCCACCAAGGGGGTCCAGTACTTCGTGGCCATGTTCCGGGCCCTGGCCGACCAGCACCCTGAGCTGGAGGCCGAGGTGTGCGGCGACGGCGTCCTGTACCACGCCGCCCTGGGGGCAGCGGAGGCTCTCGACGGTCGCCTGCGGATCCTTGGCCGCGTCTCCGACGAGGAGCTCCGGGCGGCCTACCGGAGGGCGAGGATCTTCGTCATGCCATCCAAGTACGAGGGGCTGGGCCTGGTCGCGCTCGAAGCTTTGGCGTGTGGCACCCCGGTGGTGGCATTTGACGTTCCTGGCCTGCGCGACATCCGTGACACCGGGGTGATCCTGGTGCCTCCCGATGACCAGAAGGGTCTCCGGGCGCAGGTGGAAGCCCTGCTCCTGGATGGCGCACGCTGGCGAGACCTATCGGCCCAGGGAATCGAGGTGGTCCGCTCCAAGTATTCCTGGGACGTGGTCCGGAGCCAAATCGCTGAGGTCTATCGGTCGGTGCTCGCCTCCAGCGCCAGCCACGCCGCGTAGGTCGCGGCCAGCTCCTCTTCGACCTCCCCCAGGCGCCGGAGCAAGCCTCGCTCGTCGGACGCGGACCGATGGGTGGCAGGGTCCTTGAGGCGCTCCCCGATCTGGCTGCGCTCCTCCTCCAGGCCGCCGATCCTGCGCTCGGCAGAAGCCCGGCTCAGAGCCGGTGGGGATGTCCCGGCCCGGGCTCGCTTGGGACTGGCCGCCACCGCTCGGGACTGGGCCGGGCGCGATCCGGAGCGCTGCGGGGTTGGCTGAGACCGCCGTTCCACCAACTGGCCATCCTTCACGTCCATGATCCGAGCGGCCACTGCATCCACGAAGTAGCGGTCGTGGGAGACCAGCACCACCGCCCCTGGGTAGCTGGCGATGGCCTGCTCCAGGACCTCCTGGGCGGGAATGTCCAGGTGGTTGGTGGGTTCGTCCAGGAGCAGGCAGTTGGCGTCGTCCATGCCCAACCGGGCCAGCGCCACCCGGGCCTTCTCCCCTCCGGACAGGTCGCCGACGACAGCCTCAGCACGGTCGCCGCTGAAGAGCATCGCCCCCAAAACCGAGCGAGCCCGCTCGGAGAGGGCGTTGGGGTGGTCATCGAGCAGGGTCTGCAGCACGGTGCGATCCGGGTCGAGGTCGGAGAAGTCCTGCCGGTAGAGGCGGATCCGGGCCCTGGAGCCGGGCACGACCCGCCCGCGAACCGGATCCAGGTGCCCAGCCAGGGTGTGGAGCAGGGTGGTCTTGCCCGACCCGTTCGGCCCCAGGATGGCAACCCGGTCCCCCCGCGAGATCACCAGGTCCGGAACCTCGAAGAGAGGTTGGTGATCGCGGCCGCAAGCCAGGGCTTCGGTGCGCAAAACGACTTGAGCGCTCGGGGTGGCGTGCAGCGAAAGGCGCATCCGGCGCAGTTCGGTGGGTTCCGGGACCCGGTCCAACCGGTCCAGCAAAGTCTGGCGGCCCCTGGCCTGGCGCGCCCGCTGACCCGCCTTGTAGCGTCTGATGTACTCCTCCTGGTGGGTGATATGGGCCTGCTGAGCCTCCCAGGTACGACGCCAGCGAAGCCGACGCGCCTCGCGCTGTTGTAGGTAGCTGTCATAGCTGCCCTCGTAGACCTCGACCCGGCCGGCCTCCAGCTCCACCACTCGGGTGCACACCCGCTCCAACAGGCGGCGGTCATGGGCCACCAGGCAGAGAGTGCGGGCGCTCTGCATCAGATGGGCCTCCAGCCACTCGATGGCAGCCAGGTCAAGATGGTTGGTGGGCTCGTCCAGCAGGACCAAGTCAGCGTCCTGGAGGAGCAGCTTGGCCAGCTCCATGCGACGTACCTGACCAACACTGAGTTCTCGGGGCGACCTCGACTGCTCATCCTCCTCCAGACCAAGGCCGTGGAGCACAGCCCGGGCCTTGGACTCCAGCTCATAGCCGCCAAGGCCCTCGTAGGCCGCCTGACACTCGCCGTAGCGAGCCAGCTGGGCGTCGATCTCCGGGCCCGGGGCGGTCATCTGCTGCTCCAGATGGATCATTTCGTCCCGAAGTGCGGCCAAGTCCAGCCGGCTCGCCATGGCCTCTCCCAGCACGGTCTCGGAGGTGGGCTCCGGAGACTCTTGGGGAAGGTAGGTGACGATCAGGCGGCCGGGCCGGTCAAGGGTACCGGCGGAGGGCTCGTCCGTTCCCGCCAAGAGCCCAAGGAAGCTCGACTTTCCCGCCCCGTTGGCGCCGACGACTCCGATTCGGTCGCCGGGCTCGATCTTCAGGTCCATGCCTGAGAAGACCAACCGGTCCCCATACTCAACCGCCACCTGATCGCAATTCAGGATTGCCATGGGGTCTCCGCCAGGTCAGGGCGCGGCTCGGGCGGCCGCCGTGCCAAGGAGTCCGGGGGCTGGCGCTGGCATACTCGAGGGGTGGCGGTCCTCAAACTCGAAGCACCATTCAGTCCCACCGGGGACCAGCCCCAGGCGATCGCCACCCTCCTCGAGGGCGTGCAGCGTGGGGAGCGGCACCAGGTGCTGCTGGGGGTCACCGGCAGTGGCAAGACTTTCACGATCTCCAATGTGGTGGCGGCGGCGGGGCGACCGGTGCTGGTGCTGAGCCCCAACAAGACGCTGGCAGCTCAGCTGTGGGCCGAGTTCAAAGCGTTCTTCCCGGAGAACGCGGTTGAGTACTTTGTTTCCTATTACGACTACTACCAACCGGAGGCCTACCTGCCGCGAACCGACACCTATATCGAGAAGGACTCGTCCCGTAACGAGGAGATCGACCGCCTGCGCAATGCCGCCACCCGGTCGCTGCTGACCCGTCGGGACGTCATCGTGGTGGCCTCGATCTCCTGCATCTACGGAGTTGGCTCCCCAGAAGATTACCTCGGGGAGTCGATCCGGCTCCATCCGGGTGATAGTTGGCGGCGGGATATCCTCCTGCGCAAGTTCGCGGACCTTCAGTACGCCCGCAACGATGTTGACTTTGGGCGGAGTCGCTTTCGGGTGCGCGGCGACGTGGTCGACATTCAGCCGGCCTATGAGGAGGTTGCCAGCCGGGTGGAGTTTTTTGGCGATGAGGTGGAGCGGATCGTCGACTTCGATCCCCTGACCGGGGAGATCCTGGGCGCCCGGGAGGAGCTTGCCATCTTCCCGGCGACCCACTATGTGACCCCCAGGGCCAAGTTGGAGCGGGCGCTCCTGGCCATCGAGGCCGAGCTCGACGCGCGAGCGCATGAGTTGGATCTCCAGGGCAAGCTCCTGGAGGCGCAGCGGCTGCGCCAGCGCACCATGTTTGATCTCGAGATGATGCGTGAGACCGGGACCTGCGCTGGGATCGAGAACTACTCTCGCCACCTCACCGGGCGTCAGGAAGGGGAGCGGCCCTTCACCCTGATGGACTTCCTGCCCCAGGACACCCTGATCGTGGTGGACGAGTCGCACGTTGCCGTACCCCAGATCGGAGCCATGTACGGTGGCGACCGATCACGCAAGCTGCCCCTGGTCGAGTACGGCTTCCGACTTCCGTCCGCACTTGACAACCGGCCCCTGACGTTTGCCGAGTGGGAGGACTCCGTGCGCCAGTTGATCTATGTGTCGGCCACTCCTGGTCCCTACGAGATGGAGCGTTCATCGACCTTGGCCGAGCAGTTGCTGCGGCCCACCGGGCTGCTCGATCCGCCCATCGAGATCAAGCCCTCAGAAGGGCAGATCGACGACCTCCTGGAGCAGATTCGGGCCACCGCCGCGGCCGGCGAACGGACCCTGGTCACCACCCTGACCAAGCGGATGGCGGAGGACCTCACCGACTATCTGCGGGAGGCAGGGGTCAAGGTCCAGTACCTGCATTCCGACGTGGAGACCCTCGAGCGCGTCGAGATCATCCGGGATCTGCGGCTCGGGGTCTACGACGTCGTGGTTGGGATCAACCTGCTCCGCGAGGGGCTGGACCTCCCCGAGGTCAGCTTGATCGCCATCCTGGATGCCGACAAGGAAGGCTTTCTACGCAGCTATCGCTCCCTGATCCAAACCTCTGGGCGGGCCGCCCGCAACCTCCACGGGCACGTCGTGATGTATGCCGACCGCACCTCGGAGGCGATGCAGCAGGCGCTCGAAGAGGTGGCCCGTCGTCGGTCGATTCAGGCCGCCTACAACCAGGAGCATGGGATAACTCCAACCACCATCGTCAAGGCCATTCGGGAGCAGGAGTTGGCGCGGGTAGATCAGGACCAGGCTGCGGTGGACTTCCAGGAGGCCAAGGGGCTGCCACCTGACGAGCTGCTGCGACTCACCCTGGAGCTGGAGAAGGCGATGCGCCGGGCCGCCACCAACCTGGAGTTCGAGCGCGCCGCCGACCTACGCGACCGGCTGGTGGCCCTGCGCCGGGAGTCGGGGCAGTCTGCCGATCCCAGCAGGACGGGAGGTCGGCGCCCCGTGCGCAGGCGCCAGGGACCATGACGACTCCGGAGCGCTGGCCAGGGGACGCCTACCCCCTCGGGGCCACCTGGGACGGGCGGGGGACCAACTTCTCAGTCTTCTCAGAGGTGGGTGAGCGCGTCCAGCTCTGCCTGCTGGATGCCGAGGGCCACGAGGAGCGGGTGGACCTGACCGAGGTGGACGGCTTCTGTTGGCACGCCTACCTGCCCGGGGTGGGCCCCGGCCAGCGCTATGGATTCCGGGTCCACGGGGCCTATCAACCTGCCCAGGGAAGTCGCTGCAATCCGGCCAAGCTCCTGCTTGACCCCTACGCCAAGGCGGTGGAGGGTGAGGTGGGCTGGGGCCAGTCGGTGTACGGGTACCAGTTGGGGGGTCCCGACGAGGACTCGACCCCCGACGACAGCGACTCCCTGGCGGCCATGCCTCGGTCGGTGGTGGTCGACACCGAGTTCGACTGGGAGGGCGATCAACAGCTCCGCACACCCTGGCATGAGACGGTGGTTTACGAAGCTCATGTCCGCGGCCTGACCAAGCTCCATCCCGGGGTGGCTCCGGAACTGCGGGGCACCTACGCCGGCATGACCACCCCAGCTGTGCTGCAGCATCTTCATCGCCTGGGCGTCAGCGCCGTGGAGCTGCTCCCGGTGCACCAGTTCGTGCATGACCATGTCCTGGTGCGACGAGGACTCCGCAACTACTGGGGCTACAACTCAATCTGCTACCTGGCTCCCCACAATCAGTACAGCGCTGCCGGGCAGGGCGGCCAGCAGGTCGATGAGTTCAAGACCATGGTCAAGGGGTTCCACCGAGCGGGGATAGAGGTGATCCTCGACGTGGTCTACAACCACACTGCGGAGGGCAGCAACCTGGGCCCGACGCTCAGCTTTCGCGGGCTCGACAACGCCGCCTACTACCGGCTCCGCCAGGACGACCCCCGCCACTACATGGACTACACCGGGACCGGCAACACCCTGAACATGCTCCACCCGCATGTGCTCCAGCTGATCATGGACAGCCTCCGCTACTGGATCCAGGAGATGCACGTGGATGGCTTCCGCTTCGACCTGGCGGCGGCCCTGGCCCGCGAGCTCCACGACGTGGACCGGCTGTCGGCCTTCTTCGACATCATCCAACAGGATCCGGTGATCAACCAGGTCAAGCTGATTGCGGAACCCTGGGACGTCGGTGAGGGCGGCTATCAGGTGGGCAACTTTCCACCCCTTTGGTCAGAGTGGAACGGCAAATACCGGGACACCGTGAGGGACTACTGGCGGGGCGCCGAGAGGGGCGTGGCCGAATTCGCCTACCGTCTCACCGGCAGTTCCGACCTCTACGCCTCCAACGGCCGCCGCCCCTTCGCCAGCCTGAACTTCGTCACCTGCCACGATGGCTTCACCCTGCACGACATGGTCAGCTATGACGGCAAGCACAACCAGGCCAACGGTGAGGACAACCGCGACGGGTCCGACGACAACCGCTCTTGGAACTGTGGCGTCGAGGGCGAGACCCAGGACCCCCAGGTCACCTCCTTGAGGGCGCAACAGCAGCGCAATCTGCTGGCCACTCTGATGCTCTCTCAAGGGGTCCCCATGCTGCTGGCCGGAGACGAGTTCGGACGCACTCAGCAGGGCAACAACAACGCCTACTGTCAGGACAACGAGATCTCCTGGGTGGACTGGTCGCTGGCTGACTCCAACTCAGAGCTCCTCGCGTTCACGCGCCAAATGGTGCACCTCCGCCACGACCATCGCGTGCTGCGCCGAAGGCGCTGGTTCGAGGGCGTCCCGCTGCACGGCCAGGGCGTCTCGGACATTGGCTGGTTCACCCCTCAGGGGAACGAGATGACCGACGAAGAGTGGGGGCAGGGGTTCGTCAAGTCGATGGCTGTCTTCCTCAACGGGACAGCCATCGTGGCCACGGACAGCCGCGGGCGGGCCCTCAAGGGCGCCAGCCTGTGCATCCTCTTCAACGCTCACAGCGAGGCGGTCGAGTTCCGGCTACCGAGGATCGAGTGGGGCGACGGTTGGCACCTGGAGGTGAGCACCCACGACCCCGCGGTCGCTCAGCCACCTCCCCAGTACCATGCCGGCGATGCGATCCCGGTCGCGGCCCGCTCGCTAGTGGTCCTGATGCGGCGTGCCTGAGGCCCAACGGAGGCTGGCGCTGGTGGTGCATTTCCACCAGCCGGTCGGCAACTTGGAGTCGGTCATGCGGCACGCCACCCGCCGTTGCTATCTGCCTTTCCTGGAGACCATCTCGGAGCACCCCCAGGTGCCCTGGACGCTGCACTACTCGGGCTGCCTGTTGCGCTGGCTGGAGGCCAACGCGCCCGAGGTTACGCTCCTGCTTCGCAGGTTGATCATTACCGGGCAGGTGGAGATGCTCACCGGAGGGATGGAAGAGCCCATCCTGGCCTCCATCCCCGAGCGCGACCGAGCAGCCCAGATCGAGCGGATGTCGAACCACCTGCGGTCCACTTACCAGGCATCGCCGCAGGGGCTCTGGCTGACGGAGCGGGTGTGGGAGCCGGAGCTGGCTCGGACGCTCGCCCAGTCGGGCGTGGTGTACACCGTCATCGACGACTCCAGCCTATTGGCGGTGGGCGTCCCTCACGAGCAGCTCACAGGCGCCTTTCTTACCGACTTCGAGGGGGAGACAGTGCAGCTCTTCCCCGCCAGCCGGCAGCTCCGCTACCTCATCCCTTACGGCCACCCGGACTCGGTTCTGGCCGAGATCAGGAAGGGACCACCAGGCGGGTTGATGGTGTACGCCGACGATGGAGAGAAGTTCGGGGAGTGGCCGCACACCCACCGCCAGGTCTACCAGCGGGGCTGGTTGGAGCGCTTTCTGAGCGCCGTTGAAGGAGCCCAGGACGAGGGCTGGCTGCGGGCCGTTCAGCTCGGGCAGGCGGCGGCGGTGGCCCCCGAGGGGAGAGTCCATGTGCCATCCTGCAGCTACGACGAGATGATGGTCTGGGCGCTGCCCACGCCCGCCAGGCGTCGCCTGGAGACCGCCCTCGCCCGGCTGCGTCGGGCCGACCCGATGGGAGTCCTTCCCTACCTACGCGGGGCCCCCTGGCAGGGTTTCTTGGCCAAGTACCCCGAGGTAGCTCGCCTCCAGCAGGCGATGCTGCGAGTGAGCCAAAAGGTGGCGCTGGCCGGCAGCCCACCACCGGCCGTGGAGGAGCTCCATCTGGCCCAGTGCAATTGCGCCTACTGGCACGGCACCTTCGGCGGTGCCTACCTCACCTTCCTGCGCTTGGCGCTCTGGCAGCACCTGGTCCGAGCGGAGAGGGCTGCCAACCAGGCCCTGGGGACGGCTGGCGGCGTCGGGATTGAGGTTGGCGACTTCGACGCCGATGGGTTCGACGAGGTGAGGCTGCAGGGCCCCTGGGGCTACGCCACCGTCGCCCCGCAGCTAGGCGGGCAGCTGGTGGAGCTGATCAGCTGGGAGGGCGAGGCCAACCTGGTCGCGGTCATGGGTCGGCACCAGGAGTCATACCACCTGCCCGAGGAGGGCCACGGACCGGTGGACCAAGAGCTGGAGCTGGCTCCGTCGGAGGCCCCGACGGTGTCCGGTGGCCAGAGCCTTGAGTTCGATCAATTGGAGATCGGGGCACTCCGCGACTGCCTCGACGGGCAGTGGCTCGACCAGCCCTACCAGTACCGAGTGGACGCTGATGGAGTGGACCTCTGGTGGGAGGACGAGCGCCTCATCCTCCGCAAGTCCGTCCGGGTCCAGACGGACGGACTGCGGGTGACGTATTCGGTCGGCTCAAAGACCAGCCGGTGGCAGGGCGGCCTGGTGGTGGAGGTGCGCAGCTGCCCCTGGGCACCAGGCCGGAAGGCGGATGGCGCCGCCCTTCGCCAGACCAGCTCCGGCTGGGTGGTTCAGCAGCCAGGCGCCCGGGCTGTGCTCGAGGTGTCCCCCGACGACGCAGCGGTGGTGGACGGGCTAACCCTGCTGGCCCAGGGAAGCACTCTCAAGGGCGTGGAGGCGATGTATCAGGGGGTGAGCGTGCAGGTTACCTGGCCCATCACTGTCAGCGAGGACGGCGCCTGGACTGGGGAGCTGACGCTGCGCCCCAGGCGGTGATTGGGGCGGCCCGGGTCGAGCCCCGAGCGCTCCTCCAACCGCGATCAGCCCTGCCCTGAGCGGCCGGTATGGGCCCCAGAGCCGGCGTACTCCGGGACCGCGGCCCTGGAGAGGGCGAGCAGGTTGGCAGCGCCCACGGGTGGCAGCATCTGCCAGCCGACCAGAGCCACCCGACCTCCGATCCTGGCGGCCTCATCTATCCAGCGCGCCTCGTGGGCCGCCATCGTTGCCAGGACCGGATCAACGGTGCCACTTGCGATCAGGCTCTGATTGACCACCCACGCCGCCGGCCTGATGCCCGCCCGCAAAAGGTCCTCTTGGAGCGCCTCAGCTTCGTGCACCGGAGTGGGCTCGGCCAGCGTTACCACCAGAATCTGGGTGAACTCCGGGTCGGCGAGTCGGTCTAGCAGGCTCTCGACCTCGGGCGGCACCTCAGCCGACTGCCGGCTCACCTCCCGCTGGAAGCTCCGGGCAGCGTCGAGAAGAAGCAGGGTGTGGCCGCTGGGCGCCGTGTCCAGGATCACCAACTTGTCCCGGGCCCGGGCCACGGTAGCGGCGAACGCGCGAAACACGGCGATCTCCTCGGTGCACGGCGACCGGAGATCCTCCACCAGAACGTCCCGGGCGGACGACTCCAGCCCAGCCGCTGAGCTGGCCATAACCTCCCCTGTGTAGTCGGCAGTGGCGGCGACCGGGTCGATCCGCTCCACGTAAAGGTTCGTCGGCAGGGCCGATTCGTCCCCCAGGACGCGGCTCAGATGGGCCGCCGGATCGGTGGTCGACAGAATCACCGGAATACCTCGTCGGGCGACGGCGACTGCAATTGCGGCCGCGATCGTGGTCTTGCCCACCCCACCCTTGCCCATGGTCATGACCAGGCCACGACCGTGGCTGGCGATTGAGTCGACCAGATTGGCCAGTCCCGACTCCGGTCTGGAGACCAGCTGGGGCGGATGGGCTGTGGCCGGTTGAGGGGGTGACTCCTCGTGATGCCAGAGTCGGCGGAGACCGTCAATCCCAAGAGGCGGGGCATCCGTCAGTGCCACCGATACCCGGTCGAGTCCCTCCAGATTTTGGGGGATGGCGGCCAGCGCCAGGCCCTGCTGAGTAGTCAAGGCAGCCGCGGTGGGATCTGCCAAGACTCCGAACGGACGGTGTGGATAGACGCCGTTCACGACCAGAAGTTGATTGTGCAGACCCGTCTCGGCCAGTTCGGAACTGGCTCGGGAAGCCTCCGCCAGCGCCCCCTGGTCGGGTCGAGTGACCAGGACCAGAGTGGCCAGGGCCGGGTCGGCAAGGATGGCGAGGGCCTGCCGATAGCGAGCACGCTGCTGGGTGAGGCCGGACATTGGACCGACGCAGGTCACCCCCAGCTGATTGCCGTCCAGGTAGCTGGTCCAGGCTCCCGGCAGCGCCAGCATGCGCAGCGTGTGTCCGGTGGGAGCGGTGTCAAAGATGATGTGCCGGAAGTCACTTGGACTTGCCAACAGGCCGGTGAACTGGTCGAAGGCGGCGATCTCAACCGTGCATGACCCGGACAGCTGCTCTTCGATTCCCTCCACCACCCGGTCGGGCAGCACCCCACGGTAGGGACCCACCACCCGCTCGCGGTAGGCGGCCGCGGCAGCCATCGGGTCGATGTCGAGCGCCCAGAGCCTCTCGGCCCCGGACACCTCCTGAGGTTGGTCGCCCAGCCGAGTGCCGAGCACCTCACTCAGGTTTGACGCGGGGTCAGTGCTGACTAGTAGAACCTTGGCGCCCCCATCGGCCAGGGCCACCGCCGCTGCGCACGACAGGGTGGTCTTGCCGACCCCGCCCTTGCCGGTGAAGAACAGAAACCGCGTCGGGTGGTCGATGATCGACTTCAGCATCAGGCAAGCCTTCAGCAGCAGCCCGACCGGGAGGTTGCCCCGGCGCCACCGCGGGGCTGGGGGGGAGCGGACGAGAGAGCGACCGGGATTCGGGGCTCCGGCCCAGTCCGCCCTGTCCCAGCCGGCTCAGGAACTTCGGCCCAGGCGGCCAAATCCGACCTTGAAGGGTACCGGCCCGAGGACTTGACCTGACCGTCAACCATCACCACCGGAAGCGCTGCCTCGCCAGAGAGCTGGAGCAGCTCTCTGATGGCGGGGGAGGCCACGAATGCCCCGGGCTCCTGGCCAAGGTTGAACCGCGACACCGTTGCCCCCTGCTCTCCCAGCCACGCCAGATCGCTGGCGAAGCGGGCCAGGGCCGGGTCCACCTTGGGGCCGCAGACCCCCGTCGAGCAGCACATGGCGGG
>JABEUU010000011.1 GCA_013044295.1 Candidatus Dormiibacterota bacterium | reverse complement strand
TGTCGACCATGACGTCGGTGCCACCTGCGATCGGAGTCGCCCGGCCCGCCTGGTGGGCTAGGAAGTTGATCGCTTCCTCGAGCGTGCCCGGCACGAAGACATCAGCCATGGTCGGACGAGCCCTTCCCGCGGATCACCTGCGACCGTTCGTCGGAGTCGATCCAGCGTTTCACCTCCCAAGGTCGCATCGGATAGGCACGCGGCCGGATGCCGGTGGCATCGGCGACAGCATTGGCGATGGCCGCCGGTGGCGGAATGATGCCGGCTTCGCCAACCCCTTTGGCCCCGAACGGTCCGAGCGGGTCGATGGTCTCGACTAGGTTGACGACGATGCGGGGGACGTCGGCAGCGGTCGGCAGGCCGTAGTCGTGGAAATTGGGGGCCGCGATCCGGCCGTCGAATATGACCAGTTCCTCGGAGAGGGCCAGCCCGATCCCCATGGCCGCTCCTCCCTCGATCTGGCCTTCGCACAACATGGGGTTGATCGCCCGACCCACGTCGTGAGCCGTCCAGAGGTTGAGCAGGCGGACCATTCCGGTTCCCGGATCGACCTCCACCTCGGCGACGTGGGCGGCGAAGCCGTAGGCGGCGGAGATGTTGCCGCGGTAATTCTCGTCCTGGTGCTGGGTGGGCGGGTCGTAGAACGAAGATGCCATCACCACACTGCCTCCCTCTCGCAGGAGCCGCCGTCGCACCACCCGAGGGAAGTCGATCCGCCGTTCCGGCTCCGCGGTCACCTCGAAGGCGCCGTCCCGAATGCGCAGCTGGTCAGACGGCGCCCCGAGGAGCTCGCCGGCCGTCTCCAGGAGCTTGTCCCGGGCCGCAGCCGCCGCCATGCGAGCGGCGTTGCCCGCGACGAAGGTTGTCCGGCTGGCGTGGACGCCGACGTCCCAGGGCTTGATGTCGGTGTTGGAGTTCACCACATGCACGGCCTCGAGCGGCACCCCCATCTCCTCCGCCACGATCATGGCCAGTGC
This sequence comes from Candidatus Dormiibacterota bacterium, assembly GCA_013044295.1. Classification (GTDB taxonomy): domain Bacteria; phylum Chloroflexota; class Dormibacteria; order Aeolococcales; family Bog-877; genus AG-12. Next base: position 2,921 of record JABEUU010000011.1, on the reverse strand, counting down.
GGTCTCCGAGCCCTGCCCGAGCTCTGAAGCACCTGAGATCAGCGTGATCTGGCCAGAGTCGTCCACTTTGACCATCGCACCACACCCGTCAGAGCTGTAGATACGGGCGCCTCCTCCCACATGGATCATGGCCGCGGCCCCGAGGCCCCGGTGGCGATCGCGCATCCTGCCCCGCCGTTCATCCCACCCCGACTGGTCGCGCACGATCTGCAGACACTCGCTGAGCGCGCAGGAAGTGATCTCCATTCCCTGGGGTGTGACGTCACCGGAGTGGTTGGCGTTGCGCAGCCGGAGATCCATGGGGTCCATTCCCAGCGCGTCAGCCACCTCCTCCATCTGCTGCTCGACAGCAAAGGTCGCCTGCGGGTTGCCGAATCCCCGTACCGAACCCCCGTAGTTCTTGTTCGTGTAGACAACCGCGCAACGTATGCGGCTGTTCGGCACTCGGTACATGGAGGTGATCGTGTTCATCGCGACGAGCATCGCGTGGGAACCCCAGGCGTTGTAGGCGCCGTTATCGGACACGACCTCCGCATCGCGGAACAGCAGGTTTCCCTCGGCATCGGCCCCGGTTCTCAGCCGGAAGTGGATCGGTTGGCGCGTACGAGTCCCGGTGAACTCCTCCTCCCTGGTCATGGCAAGCCGGACCGGCCGTCGGGCCTGTCGGGCCAACATGACGGCAATGAAGTCGTGGGAATCGATGTCGATCTTCCCGCCGAAGCTACCGCCGACCGAGGGCTGGATCACGGTGATCTGCCTCCAGTCCAGTCCGAGGCAGTCGGCGAGCGCTTTGCGGTACATGAAGACCATGTGGACCGGGCTCCACACCGTGAGGTGCCCGGAGGGATCGAACGAGGCGATGATGACGTGGGTTTCAAGCGGAGCCGGGGCAGCTTGGGGCGAGGAGTAGTTGCCCTCGACGATCACCGCAGCCCGGGAGGCGGCGGCATCGACATCCCCGTGATCGAAGTCCCACCGCATGGACACGTTCCCCTTGATGTCCAGGCGTTCGTCGTGGATGGGCGGTGAAGCCTCGTCCATTGCCTCGAATGGGTCGAAGACGGCTGGCAGCACCTCATAGTCGACCCGGATCAGCTCGAGCGCGTGCCTGGCGGTCTCCTCATCGATGGCCGCGACGGCGGCCACCTCGTCGCCGATGAAACGGACCTTGTTCTGCTTGAGCGGGAGGTTGTCGTTGTTGTAGCCGAACCGGCGCTGCTCCACGTTGCCGGCGTGGACCACCGCGTGCACCCCTGGCAGCTGGGCGGCGGCTGAGACATCGATTGAGAGGATGCGAGCGTGGGGGTGGGGGCTACGCAGGATGGCCCCGATGAGCAGGCCAGACATGCGAAGGTCGTGAGCGTAGGCTGTCTGCCCCGCCACCTTTTGTGGTGCGTCAAGTTTGGGAAGGCGCTTCCCGACGACCTGTAAGTCCTCCGCCGGACCAGCTGTCATAGATCCACTCCCCCAACCTGGTTGCGTCCATCTCGAGCGTACCACGAGGATTCCCACGGGCTGGGGAACATCAGTAGTGGCCCGGGAATGGATGATACGCCGCCGCTACCTTGGCAGGGGCGGCGAGGAGTGGGTCGGCCACTGCCCACTGCCGGTGGCGAAGGGTCTTCACGTCCGGAGCCCGGTCCATGTCCAGGGTCCGCCCCAGATGCTGGGGCACCACCCCGTGGCAGCCTTCCCCCCGGCCCCCGCAGGAGGGCCGGGACGACCACTATCAGCAGCACTGGCGCAGTCCGGACAGGGCTGCGCCGCCACTGCCCTCGACAACGCCCTGGTGACCACGGAGGTCCATGTCGACCGGGTAGTAGCGCGGGCACCGGGGTCCGCCCTCAACGGTTTGAGCAGCCCCGGCAACACCCCGCTCGATGGTGGACGGGGTCGTCCGAGACAGGCCCTGGTGATGGCCTGAAGCGGGGCCGTTGGCGGTCGCGCCGCGTTTGCGACCCGCCGCCCTCCGGGCAGTGCGCGTCAGGTGGGGATGGCACGGGCATCCGGCGCGCATGAGGCCGAGAATGCAAGATCAGTCCCTGATATTGCAACGAACCACCAGGAGGGGGTGGTAGCGGTGGCGGCAGGCCCGGCTGGGCCGGTTGGTGTGGGCTGACGGGGGTGCGCGGGATGCAGGGGGAGGTAAGCCTCAATCCCCCGTCTATGTGTAGGAGCGGGGGCACGGGAGCGCTCGGGCCGGTCGAATGCACGAGAATGGCCGGTGGGGTGTCGGCTGAGGGGTCGTGAAGGGGGTGCGGGGGTGCCACACCCCTCTCAGCTGTCGTAAACCGAGTGCCACAGCGTAGTTTTGGGCATGCTGACGCCGGGCTGAAAGTCCGCGAGTGAACCGACTCGGCTGTCCGAGGGAGCGACCGATCGGTCACCAGCTGCAACTGAAGAGCCGGTCACGGTCACCGCCTGTGCAGCAGCATGCGGCGGGCGCCTGTTCCTTGTCCGGCCCCGGGCCCCGAGCAACCCGACCGGGGAGGGACTCGGGGCCGACGCCGTAGCGCCGCAGTTCGCTGGTTCACGCGGAGCGTTGGAAGACGGCCCGCTCCAGTCGGGCGAGGCGCTGCGCCAAACTGCCAGCCCCTCCCTCAGCCTCGACGCGTGCCCGATCGAGCGTCCAGATGCGAATAAGCGTGGAGAGGGGAAGGTTCGCCTGCTCGGCGGCGCGCTGCAGGCGAGCGTACTCGTCCGCCGACAGCCGTACTGAGACCACCGTGGGCCGTCCCAGGTTGGGGCGGCTGACCTCGACATTCTCAGGCAGGGCGCCCGGGATCTCGCAGTTCTCCGCCGCAGCACCGTTCTCGGCCAGCACCTCGTCGATGTTCTTGCTCTGCTTGCTCATCAGTCCTCCTTCCCGTAGAGATGTCGGTCTCGCGGGCTCGCCACCCAGGCGTTGCTGCCCCACCAGT
>JABEUU010000097.1 GCA_013044295.1 Candidatus Dormiibacterota bacterium | reverse complement strand
GGCTGCGATCACAGCCTGGGCGGGGGACGTTGGTGGTGGCCAGGATCGCCCGCTCCCACCTGGAGCCGCCCGCCGACTCTAAGGATTGAGCCCCGGCCGAGCTGGGCACGGTGGCAATCACCTAGTGGAAACTGCGTAGAACCGGGGGGGGGTCGCGGCCGCGATCGAGCTATCGTTCAGATTAAGGAGAGCCATGAGCGAAGCCATCACAATCGTAATCGCCGAGGACCACACCCTGGTCCGGGAAGGCACCCGCGAGATTCTCGCCCGCGAACCCGACCTGGAGGTGGTCGGCGAGGCAGCCCGTGGCGACGACGCCGTCCGGGTGACCCTGGAGCTGCGTCCCCAGGTCCTCCTGATGGACATGCGCATGCCCGGACTGACCGGAATCGAGGTGACCCGGGAGGTCATGGAACAGGCCCCCACCGTCAAGGTGCTGATTCTGAGCGCTCATGAGGACGAGGACTACGTGCGCGAGGCGCTCGCGGCCGGTGCCTGCGGCTACCTGCTCAAAACCTCGCCCGGCAAGGAGCTGGTGGAGGCGGTGCGCACGGTTGCTTCCGGAGCCACCGTGCTCTCTCCCAGCCTGACTCGCAAGCTGGCTCAGTTTCGGGTCGAGCCGAGCCGAGCCTCGGACCGCCTCAGCGTCCGGGAGTTCGCCGTGCTCCGGCTGATCGCCCAGGGTCGGGCCAACAAGGAGATCGCGGTGGAGCTCGGCATCAGTCTCCGGACCGTCGAGGGGCACCTGCACAACATCTTCGAGAAGCTCCGGGTCGGCTCCCGGACCGAGGCGGTGGTGCACGCGGTCAACCACGGGCTGCTCTCGATCGAGACCCCAGGAGGCCAATGACGATCAGTGCGCCGCCGGGCAACCGAGAGGGCTGCTCCGGAGGGGTTCCGGACACCTATACGCTGCGTCTGCTGCGGGCCCAGGAGAAGGAGCGCAAGTGGCTGGCCGACCAGATCCAGGAGGATCCACTGCAGATGCTGAGCCACATTTCCAGGCTGCTGGTCAGCGCGGTCGAGGTCGAGACTCCGAGGGCAGATCTCAAGGACGTGGCTCTGGAGGCGGCCCGGCTGGCCACCACGGCCAGCGATCATCTTCGCTCCCTGGCCCGGGAGTTGCGGCCATCGGTGCTGGACGACTTCGGCCTGCCCCAGGCCCTGAGGGCATTGGCGGCCGACTTCACCCTCCGGACCGGCACCATCGTCCGCTTCACCATCCACGGGCAGGCCATGCGCTCCAGCAAGGATGCGGAGGTCACCTGCTATCGGATCGCCCAGGAGGCGCTCCGCAACATCGAGCGGCACGCGCGCGCCACCCGGGTCGAGCTGCGCCTCACCATGCTGGCCCACCAGCTCCGGCTGCTGGTGGCCGACGACGGCATCGGGCTGGGCGACGAGGCGACCCCTTCCCAGTCGGAGGGCTTTGGGATTCTGGACATGGCCCATCGGGCGGGCGCCCTGGGCGGAAGCCTGCGGGTTCGCGGGACCAGGCCGGCGGGCACTGTGGTCCGGCTCTGCCTGCCCCAGCTCGCTGGTGACTCCAACCAGGGGCCGAGCTCCGGCAGGTGATTACCCGCGGCCGGTGGGCCGTGGACGCGTCCTGCCCCGAGCACCACCGACGGCTCACCATAAGGGAGTAGCGGTTTTGGTTGGGGTGGCCCTCGGGGGACGCCCGGCCCTGGAGGTGAGCCCATGGCGGTGAACGACTCGGCGAGCGAGCAGCGAGCGGTGGTGGTTGGCGTGGACGGCTCGGTAGGTAGTCGGCAAGCTCTGCACTGGGCCCTGGAGGAGGCCACCCTGCGCAAGCTTCGGGTGCGCGCCGTCGGGGTGGTCCAGATCCACCTGGTCGCGCTCAGCGTGCCCGGCTACCCCTACGCCGACGAAACCTACATCAACGATCTGGTCGAAAACGTCCGCGAAATGGTGGCGTCTGAGGTGGAGAAGGCGCGCCCGGGCTTCGAGGTGCCGATCAGCGTGGAGGCGGTGATGGGATCGCCGGCAGAGGTCCTGGTAGAGGCCTCGGGCGACGCGGCGATGCTGGTGGTGGGCTCGCGGGGCCACGGAGGTTTCACCGGGCTTCTGCTGGGGTCGGTCTCGCAGGAGTGCGTCAGCCACGCGACGGTCCCGGTCCTGGTGGTCCGCCCGCCCAAGAAGTAGGGCCCGGGTCACCCGGAAGCCCCCATGCCACCGCGCCGCCGGCGCTATCCTCAGCCGGTGGCGGCACTCCGCGCGCGGGATCGGGCCGTGGTCGGAGCCGCCTTGGCGCTCAGCCTGGCGCTGGCGGGTTGCGCCGGGCCCAGCCAGCGGGTGACCACCGGCTCGGCCGCACCCGCTTACCCGAAGCCATCTCCCACCCCGGCCCGGTGCACGAATCAGACCGTCCTGGCGGGCTGGAGCACGGCCCGGCTCGCCGCCCAGCTGGTGGTGGTCCCCGCCCCGGAGTCGGATGTGGCCGCAGCCGCAGCCGCGGTGGCCCAGGGTGCGGGCGGAGTGGTTCTGTTCGGGAGTGCCGCGCCCGCGGACCTGGGTTCTCAGATCCGCGCCGTCGACGCCATGGCGCTGGGGTCCATCCGCCCCTTGGTGATGACCGACGAGGAAGGTGGCGGCGTCCAGCGGATCGCCAATCTGGTGGGATCGATGCCCTGGGCGCGCCAGATGGGCACCATGAGCCCAGCTGCCATCCAGAGTCTGGCGAAGGCGGTGGGCCAGCGGATGCGAGCCCTGGGGGTGACCATGGACCTTGCCCCGGTGCTGGACGTGGATGGTGGCCCCGGTCCCAATGCGAGCAATCCCGACGGCGACCGCTCCTTCAGCGCGAGTCCGTCCCAGGCGGCCCGTGATGGACTGGCCTTCGCCGCCGGCCTGCTCGCCGCCGGTGTGATCCCGGTGGTGAAGCACTTTCCCGGTTTGGGGGGAGCCAGCGGCAACCCCGATTACGGTCCCGCCGCCACCCGGCCCTACCTATCCCTGCTCGGCTCTGGCCTGCTGCCGTTCCAGCAGGCCGTGGCGGCCGGCCTGCCGGCGGTGATGGTGGCGAACGCCACTGTCCCGGGCCTCACACGTGGCCCTGCCAGCCTCTCCTCCGCGGCCATCCAGGGCCTCCTGGAGGGCCGACTGCAGTTTCACGGCCTGGTGATGACCGACTCCCTCAGCGCTCCGGCGATCACCGCGGTCGGTCTCAGCGTGCCCGAGGCGGCAGTCAGGGCGGTCCTGGCGGGGGCTGACCTGGTCATGTTCTCGTCCGGGCAGCCGGGACCTGTCCTGACCGCGATCGAGGCCGCCTTGGCGCGGGCCCTGGCGACCGGCGAGATCTCCTCGGCCCGGCTGATCGACGCCGCCGACCGGGTGCTGGTGGCCAAGGGTGTGAACCTGTGCGGGCCCGGTTGAGGCGGGACGGGGGTGCCAAACTCGTGCCCCGGCAATCTATAATCCGCACGACTGAGCAGGTCCCCACCATGTGACCGCCGCCGACCGTGCCATCGGCGGCCAGGACTGGCTCTGGAGGTTCGCCCAGGTGTCATCGATAACCGAGACCTTGCCGGCCCGGTCGCAAGCTCCTGAGCCGGTGGGTGGCGCTCGTCCCCCGATTCAGGTCGTCCCGCTCCGGGGGTTGCCGATTGTGGCGGTGGTGCTCGCCCTGCTGGTGGTCGCCATCGCCGGTAACTGGCTCTGGGCGCTGGACTTCTTCCATGTCGTCGGAGGTGGCCTCTGGACGGCCATCGACCTCTTCGTGGGGCTGATCCTGGGCCCGATCCTGGGCCGGCTCTCGATTCCGGCTCGAGCCGAGTTCTCGGCTCGCTTCATGCCCAAGATGGTCTTGATCATGCCCACCCTGGTGACCATGACCCTGGGCTCGGGCTTCCAGTTGGCCCGCCATCTGGGCAACCTCAATGCGGGTGCTGCCATGCACGGCTGGCTGGTGGCCTCCTTCATCGTGGTGGGGGTCATGGCGGTAATCGCACTGGGGATTCTGGAGCCGGCCAACATTGCGGTTTTGTTCGAGATGAAGAAGCCGCGTCCCGACGGCGAGATCATCGCCCGCCTGATGAAGCGCTTCATCTACACCGCCGGAGTTACCGGCGTGATGCAGGTGGCCACCCTGGTGATCATGACCAGGCTGGCCACCTGATGGCAGACTCCGCCAGCGCAGGGCGGCGCCTGCCGCCCGTGGCGGAGCTGGCTGTCGGCTCCCTCTGCCTGATCGTGGTGGGCGGGATCTACCTGGCGGCGCACATCCCTGGGCCAGTCTCCCTGACCCCAGCGATCGTGCTCTGGGCTCTGGCGGCAGCCCTGCTCCTGGTCAATGCCGCGCTGCTCCGCCGGCTGTCGGGCTTCGCCTGGGGGCGGTTCCGACAGGTGGGGGGCTGGGCGCTGCTCGCCTACGCCATCAGCGCCGGGATGCTCGAGTACGTCTTCGTGATCGACCGCGTGCCCGCCAAGGAGCTGGTCTGGTTGAGCTTGATGCTGGTCGTCTACGCGGTCGACATACCCCTCATCCTGGCTTTCTCGGTGGCCCGTTACCAGGCATCGGACTGAGCCGCTCGGGGCTGGCGCCCCCCTCGCTGCCGGGCCTTGCCTGGGAGGCGTTCTGAGCTGGCCGCCCCTGGGCCGCTGGGTGTCCTCGACCGCGGCTGAGCCGCTCGGGAGCGAGCCGCGCCCTCCGCTTGGGATCAGCCGGGGGCTGGTTGCGACCCTGGCCGTCGCCTGCGGGCTGGCGGTGGCGAATCTCTACTACGCGCAGCCGCTGCTCCACCTCCTGGCCACCAGCTTTCACACCGGGTCGGGCGGCGTCGCCATCGTTGTCACCATCGCCCAGCTGGGCTACGCCACCGGGCTGCTGCTGCTGGTGCCCCTGGGTGACATCTGGCAACGGCGGCGATTGGTGGCGGGGGTCCTGCTGCTGGCGGCGTTGGCGCTGGCGGCCTCCGCCCTGGCCCCCGACCTGCTCATCTTCGAGGGGGCCGCCCTGCTGGTGGGGGTCACCTCGGTGGTGGCCCAGCTGCTGGTGCCCCTGGCGGCCGACCTCGCCTCAGCGCCCCGCCGAGGCCAGGTCGTCGGCACCGTGATGAGCGGGCTCCTGATCGGAATCCTGCTCTCCCGCACTCTGTCCGGGCTGCTGGCGGCGCTGGCGGGATGGCGATTCGTCTACTGGTTCGCCGCCGTCGCCATGGTTGGTCTGGCATTGGTCCTGCGGGCGGTTTTGCCCGGGGACCGACGCTCCCCAGCGCTCAGCTACCGAGCCCTGCTGCTCTCAATCCTCAGTCTGGTCCGCTCCGAGCCGGTCCTGCGGCGGAGGTCGCTCCTGGGCGCGCTCGGCTTCGCCGCCTTCAGCGCCACCTGGACCACGATCGCCTTCCTGCTCTCAGGGCCGCCGTTTCACTACGGGGTGGCCGTGATCGGACTGTTCGGGCTGGTGGGCGCGGCGGGCGCCGCCTGCGCCACCTTGGCCGGGCGCGGGGCCGACCGGGGCTGGGCCAGGGTCGAGACCCTGGGCTTCTCGCTGGCGGTTACGCTGGCCTTCCCGCTGATGATTTTAGGTCGGTCCCAGTTGCTGCCCCTGGTCGCCGGGATCCTCCTGCTGGACGTGGGCGTCCAGGGCATCCACGTCACCAACCAGAGTCTTGTCTACCGTCTGTCGCCGAGCGCCCGGAGCCGGATCAACAGTGCCTACATGACCACCTATTTCGTGGGAGGGGCGGCGGGTTCGGCCGGCGCCGGCGTGGTCTATGGCAGTTGGGGCTGGACCGGGGTGTGCCTTTTGGGAGCTGGCCTGGGGCTGGCGATGGTGGCGGCGTGGGGCTGGGACGCCGGTCACCCGGACGCGCCCAGCCCGGCCGGGTCCCCTTCCGCCCCCAGCCGCCGCTGACCGTCAGCGTCCGGGCGCCCGCACCTTCAAGACATCCGCTCCAGGATCATCGCCATGCCCATACCGCCGCCCACGCACATGGTCTCCAGCCCGAGGGTCGCGCCCTTGGTGCGCAGCCCGTTGAGCAGGGTGCAGGTGATCCGGGCACCGGTCATCCCGAACGGGTGACCAAGCGCAATCGAGCCCCCGAAGACGTTGAGCTTGTCGCCCATGGGGTCGATCCCAATCCCTCGTGCCGAAGGTATGACCTGGGCCGCGAATGCCTCGTTGATCTCGACCAGGTCGATGTCGTCGATGGTCATCCCGGCGCGCTGCAACACTTTTTGGGTGGCCGGGATGGGCCCCAGGCCCATGTACTCAGGCTCCAGCGCCGCCACCGCGGTGGCCACGATCCGGCCCAGCGGGGTGATCCCGAGCTGGCGCGCCCGCTCCAATGACATCACCACCAGCGCCGCCGCGCCGTCGTTCAGGGGGCAGGCGTTACCGGCGGTCACCGTCCCGTCCTCCTTGAAGACCGGTTTGAGGGTGGCCAGGACCTCCACTGTGGTGTTGGGGCGGGGGCCATCGTCGCGGTCCAGCACTCGACCGTCGGGCAGGGTGAGGGGGACGATCTCCCGAGCGAAGAAGCCGTCCGCCTGCGACTCAACCGCCAGGTTCTGGCTGCGGGCCGCGAAGGCATCCATCTCCTCCCTGCTGATCCCCTCCCGCTGGGCGACGTTCTCGGCGGTCAAGCCCATCGGCATGTAGAGGTCCGGCAGGCCCTCGGCGTTGCCCGGAAGCAGCCGGGGATTGCGCGCGTCGGGCGGGTCTGACGTGCCGTAGCCGTAGCGGCTGACCGTCTCCACGCCCAGGGAGACGAAGGTGTCGCCCTCGCCGGCGCGGATGGCGTGGGCGGCCATCCTGGTCGTCTGCAGGGAGGAGCTGCAGTAGCGGGTCAGGGTCAGGCCGGGGGCGTTGACGCCGGCCAGGATGCTGATGGCGCGGCCCAGGTTGAAGCCCGACTCGCCCCCGGGTAGGCCGCAGCCGCAGATGACGTCCTCGATCTCCTTCGCGTTGAGTTGAGGAATCTGAGCCAGCACCCGCTGCAGGACCTGGGCGCCGAGGTCGTCCGGCCGGAAGTCGACCAGGGAACCTTTGCCGGCCCGCCCGATCGGGGACCGTCCAGCCGCCACGATGACCGCTTCGGACATGGGAAACCTCCTCCGCTTCCGCAGGACGGCCAGCGCCGTCCCTCGCCTTTGGCCCCAACTATGGCGCATCCGCCCGCGGTCGCAGAGCGCTACCCTGGCGGGGCCATGGCCGCCACCCGAAACGCCAACTGGGGTTCCCGATGAAACTGGGTCTCTCCCTTGGCTATTGGGGGTCCGGCCCGCCCCCTGCCGCAGAGCTCCTGGTCGCCTCCGCCGAGAGGCTTGGGTTCGACTCGATCTGGACCGCGGAGGCCTACGGCTCAGACGCCCTGACGCCACTGGCCTGGTGGGGCAGCCGGACCTCTCGGCTCCGGCTGGGGACCGCCGCCGCCCAGATGCACGCCCGGACTCCAGCCGCCACCGCGATGGCGGCCGCCACTCTGGACCATCTCAGTGGCGGCCGGCTGGTGCTGGGACTGGGCGCTTCGGGGCCCCAAGTGGTTGAGGGTTGGTACGGGACCAGGTTCGACCCCCAGCTGCAATCGACCAGGGAGTACGTCGCCATCGTGCGCCAGATCCTGCGCCGGGAGGGGCCGCTGGTCTTCTCCGGGGAGCGCTACCAGCTGCCCCTGCCCGGCGGCCGTGGCAAGCCGCTGCAGCTGACCGTCCATCCGCTCCGGAGGCAGCTGCCGATCTGGCTGGCGGCCGAGGGGCCGCGCAACATCGCTCTGGCGGCCGAGATTGGGGACGGCTGGCTGGCCGGCTTCCATGCCCCCGCCCACGCCCAGTGGCAGCAGACCGCCCTCGCGGACGGATTCGCCAGGCGAAGTCCCGCGGGCCGCCCGGAGAGCTTCGAGGTGGTGGCCAACCTGCTGCTTGAGATCGACGACGACCTGGAGCGCGCCGCCGACCACTTCCGGCCGCTGCTGGCTCTCTACATTGGCGGGATGGGCAGCCGCGCTCACAACTTCCACTTTGACCTCTTCTGCCGCATGGGCTTCCAAGCCGAGGCGGAGGTGGTCCGGGAGCTGTACCTGGGAGGTCGCCCCGCCGCCGCTGCCGCGGCGGTGCCCACCCCCCTGGTGGAGGCGGTGGCTCTGGTGGGACCGCTGGCAAAGGTCCGGGAGGAGTCGGAATCCTGGCGCTCGGGCCTGCCCACGCTGCTCTTGGTGGACGGGCCCGAGGCGCGCCTGCAGCAGGCGGCCGAACTCTTCCTGAGCTGATCGGGGCCAGTCCGGTTTGGAGCTCCACACAGCGCCGACGGCTGATTGCTGTGGCCGAGCCCATTGCCCAAACTGCCCGCCGCAGGAGAATACTGCTCAGCGCACAGCCCCGGACGCGCCGGGATGGCTGGCCCCAGTTCTGCAACAGGAGAGACGTCATCGGAGTTGAGGAGTCGCTACAGGCACTGCGGGAGGCGGTGGGGAAGCCCCTTGGGGTCAGCCCCTGGCATCAGATCACCCAGGCGCAGGTGGACCTGTTCGCCGAGGCAACAGGTGACCACCAGTGGATTCACGTGGATCCGGAACGGGCCCGGGAGGGTCCCTTTGGGGGCACCATCGCCCACGGGTACCTGACCCTCTCCCTGCTCCCCATGCTCCTGCAGGGCATGGTCAGGCTCCCCGCGGTGGCCCTGACCGTCAACTACGGGCTGAACCGGGTGCGCTTCGTGTCCCCGGTGCCGGTCGGCTCCAGAGTTCGGGCGACCGCCGTGGCGCAGGCACTGACCGATGTGGAGGGGGGGGTGCAGCTGGTGCTCGAGGTGACAGTGGAGATTGAGGGCCGGGAGAAGCCCGCCTGCGTGGCGGAGACGGTCACCCGTCTGTACACCGGCTCCTAGCGCGGATGGAGGTGATGCGATGAGTTTGACCGAGAAGGTGGCGCTGGTCACTGGGGCCGGTCGCGGCATCGGGGCGGCGGCCAGGCGCCTGGCCGCCGGAGGGGCCGCGGTGGTGGTGTCTGACATCGACCAAGAGGTCGCCGAGGCGACTGCGGCCAGCCTGCGGAAAGAGGGTCGACGAGCGCTGGCCGTGGCCTGCGACGTGAGCCGCCGCACTGACGTCCAGACGATGGTCGAGCGGACCGTGGCTGAGTTCGGCCACCTGGATGTCCTGGTCACCTGCGCGGGCCTGATCCGGGACAACCTGGTCTACAAAATGACCGAGGAGGATTGGGACCTGGTCATCGACACTCACCTCAAGGGCAGCTTCCTGTGCGCTCAGGCGGCCCAGTCGGTGATGGTGCCACAGAAGTCGGGCCGGATCGTCCTGATCTCATCGACCTCGGCCCTCGGCAACCGGGGTCAGGCCAACTACTCGGCCGCCAAGATGGGCATCCAGGGGCTGGCCCGGACCTTGGCCCTGGAACTGGGCCGGTACGAGATAACCGTCAACGTGGTGGCTCCCGGCTTCATCGAGACTCGCATGACCGAGGCCACCGCCGAGCGGATGGGCATCAGCTTCGAGCAGCTCACTGCCGGCGTCGCTGCCACCAACCCCATCCCTCGCACCGGTAAGCCCGAGGACGTGGCGGGCGTGATCGCGTTCCTGGCCGACGATGAGGCCAGCTACGTGACCGGCCAGGTCATCTACGTGCGCGGGGCACCCTAGGCCACCGCCCGATGAGCCCGGATCACGGCGGGTCACCGAGCCTGGAGGGCCGGGTCGCCATCGTCACCGGCGCCAGTCGTGGGATCGGGGAGGCGATCGCAGCCGAGCTGCTGGCCGCCGGCGCTCTGGTGGCCATCACCGGGCGCAAGCCAGACGGGATAGTGGCCGCCGCCGGACGTCTGGGCGGCGACGGCCACGAGCGGGTGCTCCCCGTGAGCGCCCACGCCGGCCGCCCTGAGGATTCGGAGCGCCTGGTCGAGCAGACCATGGCGCGCTGGGGCCGGGTCGACATCTTGGTCAACAACGCCGCCACCAACCCCCACTTCGGCATGACTCTGGATGTCGACCTCGGGTCCTGGGATAAAACCTTTGAGGTCAATTTGCGGGGGCCGCTCATCCTGGCCCAGCTGGTGCATCGCGCCTGGATGGGCGCGCACGGTGGGGCGATCGTCAACGTGGCCAGCATCGGCGGCCTCCAGCCCGCCCGCGGGCTGGGGGTCTACGACGTCACCAAGGCCGCCCTGATCATGCTCACCCGACAGCTCGCGCTGGAGCTGGGTGGGGCTGGGATCCGCGTCAACGCGGTGGCCCCTGGGATCGTCAAGACAGACTTCTCAGCGCCGCTCTGGGGCAGCGAGGCGATCGCCCGCAACTGGCTGGAGCACAATCCGCTGGGTCGCTTTGGTGAGCCCGAGGAGGTGGCGCGGGCGGTGGTCTTCCTGGCCTCCGACCAAGCCTCCTACATAAACGGGGCGGTCCTCCCCATCGACGGGGGCCAGTGAGGCGGGTCACGGCCACCCCACGGCTGCTGCTGCACAGCTGCTGGTGGCTGATCTTGTGGCATTGACCATTGCTCCTCGCCTGTCCCCGCCGAATACTGCGGAGCATCTCTGGGCGGGCTGGCCGGTCCCTCGGCGGGGCCGCTCCGGCGCCACCTGGCTGATCGCTGACCGACCGGGCTTGACAGGTCGAAGCGAAGCGGAGAGGATGCCATCGGCGTCCCGTGGAATCTCAGGAGGTGGGCGGTGGATCTCAGGGACAGTGCGGAGGAGGCGGCGTTTCGGGACCGCTTGCGGGCCTGGATAGCGGCCAACCTGCCCGCGAGCCTGCGCGGTCAGGGCACCCGGACCGAACAGCTGGAGCCGCTCCGAAAGTGGAGCGCGGCCCTCTCGAAGGCCGGTTATGGCGGTCTGACCTGGCCCCAGGAGTACGGCGGCGGCGGCGCCAGCCATGCCCTGGACGCGATCCTGCTGCAGGAACTGGCGCGGGCCGACGCGCCCCAGCATGTGGGCGCGATCGGGCTGGGAATGGCCGGCCCAACCATCATGGTGCACGGGACCGAGGCGCAGAAAAGCCAGCACCTGCGCCGAATCCTGGACGCGGAGGAGATCTGGTGCCAGGGCTTCTCTGAGCCCGGGGCGGGCTCGGACCTGGCCGCCGTGCGCACCCGGTCGGAGCTGCGCGGGGACACCTTCGTAGTCAATGGTCAGAAGGTGTGGTCTTCGTATGCCCACATCGCCGACTGGTGCATCCTGGTCACCCTCAGCGATCCCGCCGCCCCGCGCTACCACGGCCTCACCTACATGCTGGTCGACATGCACTCCAAGGGGGTGGAGGTCAGGCCCTTGCGCCAGATCACCGGGGAGGCCGACTTCAACGAGATCTTCCTGACCGAGGTGGAGGTTCCCCGGACCAACGTCCTGGGCGAGATCGGTGAGGGGTGGCAGGTCGCCATGACCACCTTGTTGCACGAGCGCGCCACCCTGGGGTTTGCCTTGACCGGCCTGCTCGACGCCAACGTCCAGGCCCTGCTCCGGCTGGCGGGGGAGCACCCTGTGGAGGCCGACGAGTTGCTCGGAGAGATCGCCCGGGAGTGGATCCAGCTGCAGGCTCTGCAGCTCACCGCCTATCGGTCCCTGGGTGAGCTGGACCGCACCGGCATGCCCGGACCGGAGGGATCGGCGATCAAGCTGGCCTGGTCGGAGTCGAACCAGCGGGTCACCAAGCTGGCCCGGTTCCTGCTCGGGGAGGAGGGTGTCGTGGACGACGGGTTCTGGAACTACCAGCAGTTGCGCAGCCGGGGCAACACCATCGAGGCCGGAACCTCTGAGATCCTTCGCAACATCATCGCCGAGCGCGTGCTCGGGCTGCCCAGGTCGCGCTGATGGACTTCACCTTCAGCTCGGAGCAGCGCGAGCTGCGAGATCAGGCACGCTCGTTCCTCGAGGCTCACTTCCCACCGTCCCGGGTGGCTCAGCTTGCCGAGTCCGAGGTCGGCTGGGACGCCGACATATGGCCGCAGCTCGCCCAGCTGGGCTGGCTCGGGGTATCGGTGCCCGAGGATCTGGGGGGAGCCGGCCTGAGCTTCATCGAGGAGGCGATCCTGATCGAGGAATTCGGGCGCGCTCTTTTCCCGGGTCCCTACCTCTCCACGATTGGCTTCGCCCGGCCGGCGCTCTCCGGGAACCGGCTCGCCGAGGTGGCGACCGGGAGCCGGCGCTGGTCGGCCAGCCTGGCCGCATCCAGGCTGGTCCCGGACCTGGCCCTGGTGGATCAGGTGGTCCTGCTGAGTGGCGACCAGCTGCTGGCGGTGGCGCCGGAGGGACGGCCCGCCACCTCGATCGACAGCACTCGCCGGATGGCCGCCCTGTCCAGCTCAGAGGGAGAGGTTTTGGCCTCCGGCCCGCAGGCCGAGGAGCTGGCCCAGGCTATGCAGGTCCGGCTCGCCACCGCGCTGGCGCTGGAGGCGGTCGGAGTGGCGCAGAGGGTCCTCGAGTGGGGCCTGGAACATGCCCGCACCCGGGAGCAGTTCGGACGTCCGATCGGTTCCTACCAGGCGGTCTCTCATCCCCTGGTGGACACCTTTGTGGAGGTCGAGCTGGCCCGCTCACTCGCCTACTGGGCCGCCTGGTGCATCAGCGTTGACGATGCCCAGGTGGACCTCGCGGCGGCGGCCGCCAAGTCGGCCTCTGCCGAGGCGGCAGTCCACGCCTGCGAGCGTGTCATCCAGGTCCACGGCGGCATGGGGTTCACCTGGGCGAGTCCGCTCCACCGCTACTACAAGCGAGCTCTTTGGATCGAGCACTTCGGTGGGGCGCCCGCCCAGCATCGCCGCCGCTTGGCGAGCCAGCTTCTGGCCGGTGGTGGGTCTATCGCCGATAGCCAGCCGGCGCACCGAGGAGGATGACAGCCATGGGCATGATGCACGCGTCGCTCAACTCCTGGATGATGTTCGAGCACGCCGGACGCTACTTCGGGGACACCGAGATCGTCACTCAGGTCGGCCCCGGCCAGCGCCACCGCTACACCTACGCGGAGTTCAGCGCCCGCAGCCAGCAATTGATGCACGCGCTGGATGCCCTGGGACTGCCCCCCGGGGCGCCGGTGGCGACGCTGGCGTGGAATGGTTACCGCCACCTGGAGTGCTACTTCGGGATCCCCTGCACTGGACGGGTGTTGCACACCCTGAACCCGCGCCTGCCCACTCCCGACCTGGAGTTCATCATCCAGTCCGCTGGCGACCAGGCAATTCTGGTCGACAGCAGCCTGATCCCGGTGTTGGAGCGGATCCAGGAGTCGCTGGGCGCCGTCAAGCACATCATCGTGCTCGCCGACCAGGTCCCTGAGACCACCTTGCCCAAGGTGCTCGCCTATGAACAGTTGCTGGCCGCCCAGCCGAGCAGCTACCCGCGCCGGGAGATCCCCGAGGAGACGGTGCTGGGCATCTGCTACACCTCGGGCACCACCGGGCGCCCCAAGGGGGTGGAGTACACCCATCGCTCCACCTACCTGCACGCGCTCACCACCACCTCAGGGGCGGCCACCGGACTTGGCCCCCAGGACTCCTCCCTGGCGATTGTCCCCATGTTCCACGTCAACGCCTGGGGCGGGCCGTTCGCGGCGGTGATGGTCGGCGCCAAGCAGGTATTCACCGGGCCCTTCATGGACCCTGCCACCGTGGTGAGCCTGCTGGTGGAGGAGGACGTCACCCTGGCCACCGGAGTCCCCACCATCTGGGCGGGGGTGGTCGACGAGCTGACGCGGCGTCAGGTCAAGCTGCCCGCCCTGCGCTTTCTGATGGCGGGCGGAAGCCAGCCGCCGATGGCCCTGATCGAGCGCTTCGAGAAGGAGGCCGGGATCACCCTAGTCCAGGGCTGGGGCATGACCGAGACCTCGCCGGTGGCCGCCTTGGCCTGGCCCAAGCACAAGATGAGGGGCTGGGACCCGGACCGACTGCGCAAGGAGGTGCGGATCAAGGCCGGCCTGCCCTTGCCCGGAATCGACGTCCGGATCGTCGACGAGGCCGACCACGATCTGCCGGCCGACGGCACCACCATCGGTGAGCTCCTGGTGCGCGGCCCCTGGGTGGCGGACTCCTATTACGGCGGCACTTCGCCGGAGCGGTTCACCAAGGACGGCTGGTTCCGCACCGGGGACGTCGCCACCATGTCTCCCGAGGGCTACTTCGTGATTGTGGATCGCACCAAGGACCTGATCAAGTCGGGAGGGGAGTGGATCTCGTCGGTCGACATGGAGGGGGACATCATGGCCATGCCGGGAGTCCTGGAGGCGGCCGTGGTCGCGCTTCCCGACGTCAAGTGGCAGGAGCGCCCGATGGCCGCGGTGGTACCCCGGGAAGGTCAGTCGGTGACCCTGGAGGAGGTGCGTGGACACCTGCTCGGCCGCGGTTGGGAGAAGTGGCAGCTTCCGGATCGGATTGAGATCCTGGAGGCCGTGCCCAAGACTGGGGTCGGCAAGTTCGACAAGAAGGTCCTGCGCGCCCGCTATGGAGTCTCCGACCCCAAACCCAGCTAGGCTGGCGGGCCGCGCCGGGGGCACCGCCGTCCCCGGCCTCTTGCCCGTCAGCTGTGCGCCTGGCCCAGGCCGTAGCATTTGAGGTCGGCGCTGCCACCTCGAGGAACGGCCTGTGTCGGTCTTCCGGTGTGCAGCCGCACATTGGAGCAGGGCAGAGAGGTAAAGCAGCGTGGCGCAGGTCGCCGCACCCGGGCCGGCAGCGAGGCGGACTCCGTCTGGGGAGTCAATGCGGGTGCTGGCGTCGCTGGCGCACTCCCTCCACCAGCGTCTCCCCGAGATCTCCGAGCGCACGGTGGCCGCCATCTGTGACCGTGAGGAGGGCTACCGCGAGGAGCGGCTCATACCGATGGCGGAGCTGCGTCGCTCGGTGCACGACAGCCTCCAGGAATATCTCGCGGCCCTGACCCGCCTCCCCCAGGAGCAGGCCCCCAGCCGGGAGCAGGCGTGGGCGACCGGTCGCAGTCGAGCCGAGATGGGGGTTCCTCTGGAGAGCGTCCTGCGCGCCTACCGCCTGGGTGGCAGCGTGATCTGGGATGCGCTCCTGGAGGAGGCGCGCAGCCGGCCCGAGCCCCCCACCGACCAGTTGATGGAGGCCGCGGTGGTGGTCTGGGAGATGACCGACGAACTCTCCG
Source organism: Candidatus Dormiibacterota bacterium (assembly GCA_013044295.1). Taxonomy (GTDB): domain Bacteria; phylum Chloroflexota; class Dormibacteria; order Aeolococcales; family Bog-877; genus AG-12. The sequence continues at coordinate 6,071 of JABEUU010000097.1, read as the reverse complement.
CGGCGGTGGGCCAGGCCTACCGCCATGCCGAGGCGGGCATGCTGAGCCGGGACCGGACGCGCCGGCAGGCGCTGCTGCAGGGTCTGTTCACCGGGATGGCGACCGAACGCGACCTGGTCTTCGCGGCTGAGAGCCTGAGCCTGCCCGAAAAGGGACCCTACATGGTGGCGGTGGCGGAGCCCGCGCTGGGGACGGTCGAAGGCATGGCCCGGTCGCTGCTGAAGCACGGGATCCGATCCGAGTGGACCCGTCAGGAGGAGCGGCTGGCCGGACTGCTGGCACTGGGCAGGGCCAGCCTCGAGACGGTCAAGCAGAGCCTGGCCGAGCTGGCGCCATTACGGGCTGGTCTCAGCCCGGCGGTGCAGACCCTCGCCCAGGTCGGCACCGCCTATCGGCAGGCGGAGCTGGCGGTGCGGGCCATCCCTTCCCACCAGCACCTGATCACGAGCCTGGACGAGCGCCTGCCCAGCGCCATCCTGATCGCCTCGCCAGAGCTGGCCCAGAGGCTGGCGCAGCGCGTCTTCGGAGCCGTCTTCGAGCTGCCCGCGGGAGAGCGAAGCCTGCTGCTGCGCACCCTGCGTAGCTACTTCGACCTGGGCGGCTCGGTGGCGGAGGTGGCCGAGCGGTTTCCCTGCCACCGCAACACCGTCTTCAACCGGCTGGCCCGGATTCGGGAGCTCACCGGCCTCAATCCCGGCCTGCCTCGCGAGGCCGCGCAGTTGGTGCTGGCCCTGGACGCCTCGGAGCTGATGAGCCTGGCCGGTTGAGTGAGCGTGTCGCGGGCCGGGGCGGCGATCTGGTGGTCGGCTAGAAGCAGAGCGTCCGGTAGGGCCGGTCCCGGCCATCACCAAGGGGTGCGGCCCGGCTGTTCCTGGTGGTGGAGAGCTTCGTCGTCGCCTCAGCTGGGGCGATGGCCCCCCTCACCAGCCACGGCTCACCCCGCGACTCGACTGACGGGGCGACCCATCGGGCAAGGTGCTCCCGTTCTCCCGTCCCGAGGCGGGTTGACGACCGCGATTAGCCGCGCCTGCCTGAAGACCCCGAAACCGACCGCTTCACGCCCTTCCGGAGCGGGGAGCGAAGGGGCGCCCAGGCGTCCGGACGCGGGCGGGTCCCTGGTGGTGACGGAGCTGAGGGGCGCGATCGTTGAGCCGCTCCGGACGAGCCTCGACGTACTTCATGGCCCCGGTGCTGAGCAGGTGCTGGGCGTCCACGAAGCGGAGCTCGGGGGCACCCAGACGCCGCAGCTTGCGCCACTTTTCAGCGTCGTCCTCGCTGAGGAAGGTGAGGGCCCGGCCCTTGGCTCCGTTGCGGGCGGTACGACCAACCCGGTGGGTCAGCCACTGGGCGGTGTCCGGCAGCTCGTAGTTGACCACCAGGTTCACATCCACCACGTCGATCCCGCGCGCCGCCACGTTGGTCGCCACCAGCACGGTGGTCTCGCGGCGGCGAAAGGAGGCGATGGCACGGTCGCGCGAGGCTTGCGAGAGGTTGCCCTGGAGCTCCGCGGTGCGGTGCCCGAGAGCGGTCAGGTCGTGAGCCAGTTTCTTGGCGCCGTGCTTGGTGCGGTGGAAGACGATCGTGGACGCCGACTGCTTCAGCAGTTGGCTCAAAACGGCCACCTTCTGGGCCCGTGGCACCGACACCAGGCCATGCTCCAGGTCAGACTCCGGGTTCGGGGCCACCGCCACATGCTCGGGGTTGACCAGGTGCTTGCGCGCCATCTTGGCCACCCAGTCGGGCATCGTGGCTGAAGCCAGCACAGTCTGGCGGCGCTGGTCGGTGGTGCGCTTGTTGGTGCGGTCGGTGATCTCCTCGACGTCCTTGGCGAAGCCGGCGTCCAGCATTTCATCCGCCTCATCCAAGACCAGGTACTCCACCCCGCCCAGCAGCGCCGAGCCGCGCTTGCTGAGGTCGACCAGCCGCCCCGGGCAGCCGATGATCACGTCGGCGGTGCGCAGCTTGTTGATCTGGTTGCCATAGCCGACGCCGCCGAAGACCAGGGCCTGACGCAGCTGCGGGTCGAGCTGGGTGAGCACGGCCCCGATCTGGGTCGCCAGCTCCCTGGTGGGGGTGACGATGAGGGCACGGGGGTCGCGATTCTGGTGGCCACGCAGCTTCTCAGCCAGCGGGATCAAGAACGCCAGCGTCTTTCCCGATCCGGTTGGCGACTGGATGACGCAGTCCCGCCCTCCCATCAGGATCGGCACCGCCTCGGCCTGGACCGGGGTTGGGACCGAGAGGCCCAGGCCGGTCAGGGTCTGCTGGATGCGCGGTCGTAGTTCGAGATCTGTGAATGAGTTCACTTGATGCCCCTGGGCGAAAGCGCCCGCTTGTGCCCTCGCCGGATCAGGTAGTCACGCTTCTCGAAGATGCCGCTTTGGAAGCGGGACGAGGGATCACCAAGAGGCTGCAGCTGACTTGGTGCAGCTACGCCGGTCAGCATAGCAGCAAACTCACAACCACGCGTCGCCACTTCGGGCAGCGGCAGTTGGACGGGTCTCCCCTGGGGGACCGAGTCCCGGTTCTGCCAGGGTGGCACAGCCCGGTCCCCGAGGACCGCCGGCGCGGGCCGCGCCATGACAACGGCCCCCCTTCCCCGCCGGCAGCCCCCAGGAGTCGGGGCCAGGAGTCGCCCTCAGTTTGGCCCGTACGCAGTTGACAGCTTGCCCGGTCCCATTCGTATGCTGCGGCCGTTGTGAAGCCGCCCCCCTTCGCGTATCGGGCGCCGGAGTCTCTGGGCGAGGCGCTCTCCATGCTGGCGGAACATGGGGATGACGCGAAGGTCCTCGCGGGGGGGCAGAGCCTGGTGCCCTTGCTGAACCTGCGCTTGGCACGGCCGGCCCTGCTGGTCGACCTCGCCCGGGTTCCCGGGCTGGCCGGAGTGGACCAGCGCGCCGGTGGACTCGCGCTGGGCGCAATGGCCCGGGAGCGAACCCTGGAGCGCTCCGAGTTGGTGCGACGCTTGGCCCCACTGCTGAGCGCCGCGCTGCCATTCATCGGACACCCCGCCATCCGCAGCCGGGGGACGTTGGGAGGCAGTCTCGCCCATGCTGATCCCGCCGCGGAGATCCCCGCCGTGGCGGCGGCACTGGACGCCGAGATGGTGGTGGTCAGCGCCGGCCGGGGCGAGCGGACCGTTGCTGCCAAGGACTTCTTCTCCGGCTACCTGAGTACCGCCCTGGAGCCGGACGAGATCCTGACCGAGGTCCGGATTCCTCCCTTCCCGAGCGGGATGGGCGTTAGCTTCATGGAGGTGGCCCGGCGCCACGGTGACTTCGCCATGGTGGGGGTTGCCGCTGCGGTCCGGCTCGAGGCGGGGTACATTGCCGAGGCGCGCCTGGCCCTGACCGGAGTGGCCGACGCACCGGTGCGAGCGGTGGACGCGGAGAGGAGCCTGCTGGGAGCCGCACCTGACGCGGCCAGCTTCGCCGGGGCGGCCCAGGCGGTCGCCCAGCGGTTGGCTCCGAGATCTGATCTGCACGGCTCCGCCGAATACCGCCGGGAGGTCGCCGGGACGCTGGTGCGTCGGGCCCTGGCGGCCGCGTCCGGGCGCGCTGCTGCCCACAATTTGCAGGGCGATCTGGAGGAGGGAGCCATCCCATGAGTGGAGCCGGCGACACGATCTCCGCCGACGAGATCATCACCATCGAGCTGACCGTGAACGGCACGCCCAGGCTGGGCCACGTGGAGGCCCGCAAGACCCTGGCGGACTTCTTGAGGGAGGACCTGGCGCTCACCGGCACCCACCTTGGCTGCGAGCACGGCGTCTGCGGTGCCTGCACCGTGCTGGTCGACGGCGAGCCGGCTCGCTCGTGCCTGATGCTGGCGGTGCAGGCGCGCGGCTGCGAGGTGCGCACCATCGAGGGGCTGGCCCCGGAGGGCACCCTGGGACCGCTCCAGCAGGCGATGTGGGAGAACCACAGCTTCCAGTGTGGTTTCTGCACCCCTGGCTTCTTGATGCAGATCACAGCCCTGCTGGCTGAGAACCCAGCCCCGAGCGAGGCCGAGGTGCGCGAGGCCCTGACCGGCAACCTCTGCCGCTGCACCGGTTACCAGAGCATCGTGAGGGGTGTGATGGCGGCCAGTGGCGCCGCTCCGGGCGGAGGCTGATGTCCGTGGCAGAGGCCAACCAGCTACCGGAGAGTGCGGGTGGGGCGGCCCCGAGGGTGGAGAGAGCAACCGTCGCCGAGCGCTACACGGGGGCCGCGGTGCGGCGCACCGAGGACCTCCGCATCCTCACCGGGCGAGCCAGCTATGTCGGTGACGTGCGCTGGCCCGGTACTTTGCATGCCGCCTTCGTGCGCAGTCCCCTGGCCCACGCCCGGCTGCTCCGGATCGACACCGCGGAGGCCAGCCGGGCTCGGGGCGTGGTGGCCGTATTCGACGGGGCCGCCATGGCCAAGCTGGCGAGCGCCGGGGGTGGCCAGGCGTCGGAGCTGGGGAGCGCCCAGGCCGGCTCCCCGAGTTTCACCCTGCTGGCCACCGACAAGGTCCGTCTGGTGGGCGACCCGGTGGCGATGGTCGTGGCCGAGACCAGATATCTGGCCGAGGACGCCTGCGAGCTGATCGAGGTGACCTACGACCCTTTGCCGGCGGTGACCACCGCCGAGCAGGCGCTTGACGCCGCCAGTCCGCCCATCTTCGAGGACCTCGGCAGCAACATCCTGTCGGGTCCGACCGAGCAGCGGTTCGGCGACGTGGAAGCGGCCTTTTCCAGGGCCGACCGGGTGGTTCGGGCGAGCCTCAGCCAGCACCGGCAGCAGAACGTCCCCATGGAGTGCCGGGGCATCGTGGCCAGCTTCGCCCCGGCCACTGGGGAGCTCCTAATCCAGACCTCAACCCAGGGCGTCCACGGGGTGCGCCAGCAGCTCGCCCGACAACTGGCCATGCCGCTGGAGCGGGTGCACGTGCGGGCCGGGGACGTAGGAGGCTCCTTTGGGCTGAAGTTCGGGGCCAGCCGCGAGGAGGTGGCCTGTGCCGCCGCCAGCCGCGAGCTGGGCCGGCCGGTGCGTTGGATCGAGGATCGCAACGAGAACCTGACCGCTTCCGGACAGGCCCGTGAGGAGAGCTTCGAGGTGGAGGCGGCGGTCACCAAGGAGGGCGACATCCTCGGTCTCAAGGTGAAGATGGTGATCGACTCAGGCGCATATCCAGGGATGGCGACGCAGCTGGTGGGCGCCGTCCAGGAGATGATTCCAGGTCCCTACAGGATTTCGGCGCTTGCCTTTTCAGGGACCGTGGTGGTGACCAACAAGGCCAGTTACGTCGCCTACCGGGGGCCATGGGCGGCGGAGACCTGGGTCCGCGAGCGCATGATCGACCTGATCGCCTCTGAGCTCGGCATCGAGCCACTTGAGATCCGGCGCCGCAACCTGGCCGTGCGAGGGGAGCCGCCCCTGGAGATGGTGACCGGCCCCAGCCTGGTTGGGGTAACCGCTCGCGAGTCGCTGGAGCGGATGGCGCAACTGGTCAACCTCACCGAGTTTCGAGGCCGGCAGGCGGCGGCTCGCCGGGAGGGCCGCTACCTCGGTCTGGGCCTGGCCACCTACATCGAGCCCGCCCCCGGCCCGCGCTCGCCTGGCGAATCCCGGGATCCGGAGACCTGGGAGCGGGTGCGGATGCGGCTGGCGCCAGATGGGACGCTGGAGGTCTTCACCTCCCAGATGCCCCATGGGCAGGGCCATCAGACAACTCTGGCCCAGGTCGCCGCCGACCAGTTCGGGGTGGACATCGAGCAGGTCGCGGTGATTGTGGGCGATAGCGACCAGGTGCCCCAAGGGTTTGGCACCGGCGGCAGCCGCTCGGCCACCATGGCGGGGGGAGCCACTCTGCATGCGGCGCGGGCCCTGCGGGCGAAGGTTCTCGAAGTTGCCGCCCAGCTGGTCGACGCCAGCCCCGACCAGCTCGACATCGCCCACGGAGTGGTGGTCGGTCAGGCGCCGTCGGCCGGCTCCCTCACGCTGCACGAGCTCGCCGCCGCGGTCGCGGACGGCCGTCGCCTGCCCCCTGGGGTCGACTCCGATCTGGAGGTGACCTTCGCCTTTGACGGCGGCGAGAGCGGCTGGTCG
>JABEUU010000096.1 GCA_013044295.1 Candidatus Dormiibacterota bacterium | reverse complement strand
TGCGTTTGGCCGCCGGACTTCTCCCCAAGGATTACCTTTGGGCCTGCTCAAGCGCGTCTCATCGTGGTGGCCCTTGGACAAGCGGAGCCCAGGGCGGGGATTGAACCCGCGACCTCTTCCTTACCAAACAGCAGCTCTGCGGCCATCTTGCATCGGTCGTCCATTTGAATTCGGTAGCAGCTCTTCCTCCAAGCATCCCCTGTTATACAGCTCTTCCCATGGGTCTCACCTATTGCTTCCGACTCGCCCCGCATCCACCTCGAAAGGCCCCGCCGGATCCGGGCGCCCCCCAGGGAGTCGGAGACGACCCTTCCCACGGCCAACGCTCCCTCTACTGGGATGCCAGTCCTGCGGCTCGGACTGAAACCAAACCGCCCTGCCTGGGAATCACCCATTGTTGATAAGTTCGAGCAGCTGGTGGGGGGGTGAACGCCAGGGGTAAGAGTCCAGCGTCGAGGATGTCGGCGTCGCCGGTTACGATGCCCGCATCGGCGCTCTCGGCGAGCGCGACCAATTAGTCGGCGTCGGGATCCCGAAGCCGGCGAGTCGAGGGCCCTGGGGCGGTGCGTAGGTCAGCGTAGACAGCCAGTTCCTCAGAGAGGAAACCGCGTCAGAGATGGGAATCCAACGACGGAACTTGGGCGGACCAGGACGAACGTGAGCTCATCGAGCAACTCTCGTGTGACGACCGCGACCACCTGCCCGGTGATGCGTAGCTCTACGACTCGAGCGGGTGTGCCGTAAGGGTTGATCAAGGCGGAGACCAACACGTTGGGGTCGATGGCGACCCGGAAAGGTTCCGGCAGCGCTCAGCCGGCCCTGCGGGCGGAACGCTCGGCGCGCACGGCCGCGATCTCCTCGGCCGCGATACGAGCAGCTTCATCGTCACTGGGTGCGTCGTCAGGGCGGATGCCGGCCCAGATGCGCCCCGCCGCACCAGCGAGCCGCAGGTGATGCTGGAGCGCTTCCTCAAACACCTCGTACTCGTGCTTGCCGGCCCGCGCTGCGGCCGCCTTCGCTGCCCGAAGCAGTTGCTCGTCGATGTAGACCGTGGTCTTCTTCCGAGTCACGTCCCCATTCTGACCGAAAAACTGTACGCCCACGACATCGCCCCTACGACGAAGGTTGCGTGGTCAGCCGCGCACCGATCCGTGTCGTCGAGCCGACGGCCCGGGGCCGGAGTTGGCCCGGAAGGTGGCGCCGCCAGTCTGGCAGCTCTTGAGAACCCGTCGTCGCGACCACAACCCAGTCCTGACCCACCAGTAGTGGCCCCTTCAGAGTGGTCCACCGTGCCGCGCCCAGACGGCACAGGCCTTTGCGACGATCGCCGGATCGATCTGACCATCGTGTTGAGCACGGCTGCCAGCTGTTCAGTCGCCGCCAGAGCCTGCACTGCCGGGGATATGCATCGGGCTTCGACCTCGGTGACCGGGACGGTGGGCGACTTCTGGTCCTTCAGCCGGATCATCCCCTTCCGAAGACCGATCCAGGCGCCGGGCCAACTTTCTCATCGAGGTGCCCATGGCAGTCTTCTTCAGCACTCGCCTCCGCCGCCCGGTGGAAGGCCGCTTGCAGTAGCTCGGGAAGGGCAATGGGGGCCCCGGTTGTTGGATCTTCCTCGACCCCTCCTCAGGATCCTTGGCGCTGCTATCAAGCGCCCTGAGTCAGTCTCCAGACCCGGACCGACGCCTGCCCTGAGGCCTGTCTGCAACCTCCAACGCCAAGGCTCGACCTGTTCGAAAACCGCCCGGGGCCGCCTTTGGTAGTGGGTTTAAGCGACGGCACTTTGAAGGCCCGAGCGCAAAGGAGCCCACCGACCTACGCATCCGGCCATAGCCGACCACGCGGGCTGATCACTCATTCCGATCCAAGGGCTCCCTGTTGGACTCGCGCCAAGAAGGCGGCCGGCGTCTGGACCGGGGGAATCAGGTTGGCTAGGCCTGTGAGATCGGAGTCTCCCGACACCAACGCGTCGACTGCGGCGTCCCGGGCCAGAGCTACCAGGTAGTCGTCATCGGGATCTGGGCTGACTTTCGGCCAGGGCTGCTGCGCATCGGGAACCACCTGCGCCACCCTGGTGATCGCCGCTACGAAGCGCACCACCTGCCCGCCGGGCACAAACGAGAACTTGGGCCGACTCAGGACTGCCGTCAGCTCTTCCAACAGGGAGGGCGATACCACCAACACCCACTCTCCGGCGGCGGCGGCAGTCACCAAGCGCCCGCACACCCCGGCTGGAGCCAAGACTGCCGAGACGAGCACGTTGGTGTCTGCCACGGCACGGAGCATCTACTACGAGCGGGAGTTATCGCGGCGCTCGGCGCGATACGCTCGAACCTCGGAGACCGCGAGCGCCATCGCGTCTTCGTCCGAAAGTCGATCTTGGCGCTGAGCCAACTTCCCCAGGATTCTTTCCAGCTCCGCCCCAGCGTGCACCGCGTGCCCAGCACCGAGGTAACGGCGCAGAGCTTCGGCTATCACCTCGCTCTCGCTTCGATCGCTAGCTAATGCCACAGCCTTGGTGGCCGTCCGCAGGTCCGGGTCTAGGTAGATGGTCGTCTTGCGCTTGGCCATGCCTACATTATGACGCCATGACGGTTAGGAGCCAGCGCCGCCGCAACTACCTAGCCAAGCTGGCCTCCTCGCCATCACCGAGCCGGGTTGGGACCGGCACCGGCATCGATCTGCGCAATGAGTTTGAATGTGGACCAGAACTAGCTGTACGGCAGCGGCGAACCGAGGCGCCCGCTCAAAAGATGCGGGTGGAGTTGCACCCAGTTCACTCCGCCATCGATGGTCTGCAGCAGCATCGGATTGGTGCAGCCGACTGCGGCGCCGAAGCAGGCGCGCACGGCGAATCCAAACTGGGCTGACACGAAATCCACCGAGGAGGCTGGGAGCGCTGGGTCGACCAGCGTCCAGTGAGCACCCCCATCGGCGCTCTGGTAAAGCGCCTGGGAAAGAGTGCCCGGTCCCGCATTGCGAAGCTCCTGGGCGGTAGCGCCCAACAGCCAGGCTCGAGTGCCCAGGTGGGGTCCGTCGAGGGTACCGTAGGTTGGAGGAAGCTGCGGCCAGCGAACTGGTAGCTGTCGAGGGATCCACTCCTCCCCCGCGTCCGACGTCTGGTACGCCACTTGCACATCAGCCATTCCTCCAGCGCCGCTCGGAATGGCGCACTCGAGAGCCAGCCAGCCGACACTGGCGGAGGCGAAGCTGGGCTGAGTGCTGCTGCACGATCGGCGCCGCCACCGCGCGGCCGAGATGTCGGAGGGCCTGGGCGGGTCGGCCATCTGCCAGGTGATGCCGCCATCGCGGGTCTGCTCCACACAGGCCCCGGTCTCCCAGCCGCGGGTGGGACTGGTGAAGAGGATCTCTGGGGACGCGCAGCCTGAGCGAAGGCCGGCGTGCTGGGTGGTGAAGGGCGTGAACCGCAGCTCCGTCGACCACTCGGCGCCGCCATCGGTGGTCCGGTACAGGACCAGACCGGTCCCCGTCCCCGCCCGGCCTTGGGCAGCGTTCCATTCCTCGCCGAGCCCGACCGCCAGCCAGCCATCCCGCGAGGTCACGAAGTCCAGTGTCACAGTGTCGACGGTCATGGAGTCGCCCGCCGGGAGGCCCAAATCCATGCCGCTCATGGGGTCGAGGCTGGGCCCGGTGATCCATCGGCTGCCTCCATCCGAGGTGCGCGCCACCGCCACCTCGGACCGGCCGTTGCCCGCCATCACTGCCCAGGCGTGCTCCCCCCCAAGGAAGAACACCGACGCCGACAGATAACCAAGGGGTGGCTTTCCGGGAGGGTCCACCACCCGCCACGACTCCACGCTTCCGGCGGTGTGGAGAATATCGCCGGTGACTCCGTCCACCGCCCAGCCGACGCTGGCGCTCACCATGTGCAGGTCGTCCACCTGGAAGTCCGACAAGCGCACCGGCACCACCACCCGAGGTGCGGTGGATGGCCCCTTGACCTGGGCCACGGACAAGACGATGGCGAGGATTACGACCAAGCTTGTGAGGCCCGCTCTCAGCCGGATCATGCCCTCATTAAAGCGCTACGCGAGGGCCAAGGCCGGGTTCAGGGGCAACGGCTGCCGAGCCGTGGCGGCGCCTTCGAAGCAGGCGAGTGCACCCTAGCGCTGATCAAGCAGGATGTCATCAACCCCGGCGACTGGCGGGGTATCGGCCAGCGCAGTGGCGATTCTTCTGCGGGTGCCCGGAGCCACCGGCCGACCGGCTACGGCCGCCCCTATCGTTGGGGCACTGACCCGGGCCGCCCTGGCCAAATCGGCTTTTCCCCATCCGCGGCGGGCCAGCTCCAACGGCAGGCGCTCGGTCGACAGCACAACGCTCATGACCAACCTTCGGGGCGGCGGCTCGTGGGCGGCTCGTCTGGCTCGCCAGCTTTGGCCGGCAGTGGCCCACGAGCGTCGCTCGAGACCTGGCGACGGGCGTTCCTGGCGGCCCGCTCTGTCAGCATCGAATGCGCCGTCGGCCATCGGACCGCCTCGGCCATCCCGGACCTGATGGAGTTGCACTGGGTCGAGTGAGTCGGTGAGGACTCCTCGGGGACTACTGCCAGCGCCCCGCACGGCCCGGGGATGTCGCGACAGCCTGCCCGGAATGACAGGGGTGACCGGAGAGGCCGGATGGCGGCTGCGGACCGTTGCCTTCTCCAGTTGGGACCCCCAGCTCCATTCGTGGGCTGGGCCCGCCCTGGCAGGGCCTCCAGATAGGCGACACTCCCGCCCGGGCGTTGGCCCAGCGCCCCACACCGCTTCAAGAGGACAGCCCCTGGCACGAAGCCGATGGTCGCACCGCTTTCGAAGGTGAGGAGCCGAGTTGCTGTCATTCGATCTCGTCCCGATCTCGGAGCCTCATATTTTGACCCCAGGGTGTTACAGGCACTCCTGGGGTCATCGAGCCCCGTCCCCAGCCCGGGTTAGGAAGGCCGCCGCGGCTCGCCACCAGCGAGCGGTCGGCCATACCGGATTCCCACACGATGCCGTCCCTGATGGCGAGGACCGGGTGCGGTGACGTCACCTGAGCCCGGCAGCTAGCCGCAGGGGTGAAGGTGTTGACCGTGGCCCCGACCCGGAGCGCGACGAGGTTGTCGAGCTCGGCGGGCAGCTGCCCGGGCGCCGCCCCTGCAATCGGCTGCCAGCGGCTGCGGACGAGCTGTATCTCCAGCGACTTCCCGAGCCGGGCGACTTCACCGGGCCGCCCGCTGGCCGCCTGGTTGGCGGCACGGGCGACCCGATCTTCGCCGAGGCGTCGAGCCGTTGGCTTCGCCACCTCGTCCACCACGTCCGAGGTCCCGCGGCACGCGGCCTGGGCGGCTGAGCCAGCAGCGTCTCTCGTGCGTCGGCCCACAAAGAGCGTTCGGCCCTTCGCCTCTCCCAAGGGCCGTGGTATCCCGGGTCCCGCCATGTCGCACCTCCTCTGTGTCGGGGCTGATACCCTCCACAGGGTCAGCTCAAATGGTTTCCGCAAGATGCCCAAGCTCCGGATCTCAGTTTGTCTGTGGGCAACTGCCGGACACGAGCTGCGGCTGCGCACCACTTCCACAAGCCGGGGCAGTGTCCCTGCTCCGGCCCGCAGATCCCCTCGCTGAGACCCGGCTAGAAGCTCAGTGGAACGCGGGGGAAGACCAGGGTGGTCAGGTCGGCCGACAGTTGGGTCTCGACCACGGCCACCACCCGTTCCCTCTCCCTCACCACCCGGTACAGCTGGAGCACCGGCACGCCGTCCGGCAGCGCCAGCTGCTGCTTGATGTCGGGTGTCGGCATGGCGGCCTCCACCACGTCCTCCCCTTCGTCCCGAGGATCCCCTTGAGGGCCAGCACGTCGGGCAACCAGTGGCCCGCCAGGTCCATCTCGGTCACTCCCAGCTCCTTCTCCGCCCGGGGACCAAGCCACGCCCGGCAGATGGAAGGGATGCCCTCCGTATCGAGCCCCACAGCCTCCTGCAGCAGCACCTCCGTGCCCTCGCCCACCTGGAGCAGCTCCGCCATCCAAGGGGTGGCCTTCATCCGCCGCTGCGCTGTTCCCAGGATCGCCCCGAGCCGGAACTCCCGCTCTCGAGCTGACCCGGCGGACTGAGCTGCCTTGGGCGGCGATGGCCTGGCCATTCCCACCTTGCTGGCGTCCACCCGCCGGCGATCCGCCTTGGGATCTCTGACGAAGCTGCCGGCCCCATGCTCGGCCACCACCATCCCCTCCTGCTTGAGGACCCCGATGGCGCTCCGGACCGTCGTCCTGGTGACCTGGTGGCGGGCCATCAGCTTGCGCTCGGAGGGGAAGGCCACCCCGGCCGGCAACCGTCCCCCAGCGATGTCCTGGCGCAGGACAGCGGCCAGCTGCTGATACAGCGGCACCGGGCTCTCGCGATCCAGAGCTGGCTTCACGACCGCTGCAGTTCACCTGGTGCGGACCAGTCTTGCCGGGGTGGCTGTAGCATCGGACACGCCGGAAGCTGATGGTGTGCAAGAGCCACTTCGGAGTTCAAACGTCACTGGTGGGGGTCTCATCCATCGTGGTGGGTTGTCGAGACCAGCTGTGAACTGGGTCGGTCGAGCCGGCCGCAAATGGTCGACTGCTGCCCTCACGGTGGTGGTCGTGATGTGGTCGGTCGGCTGCGCCCAGGCCACCAGCCAGCGGCCACCTCCAGGCGGCATCTCCAGAGCGGACGCGATCGCCATTGGCATCAAGACGGATCAGGTCTTCTCGTCCACTCCCCTGAAGCTGGTTTCAGTGGCGGTTGTGGATCTCCATCACGCGCCGGCCTACGGGCCTTCCAGCCGATGGGTGTGGACATTGGTCATGGCCGGCACCTTCCCGTCGCTCTTGTGCGGGCCGGCGCCACCGCCTGGGCAGGTTCCCGACTGCTCCCCGCAGCATCGGTCGGTCCCCATCGTGATCGACTACTTCACCGGCCAGGTGGTGTCTCGCGGCGACGTCGGCGCCCCAACTTAGTAGGGTGCTGCGGAGTGGTCATCGCAACAACCCTGCTCGTCACCATCCCCGCTCTCTCCAGCGGAGTTCGGCGGCATCCAACTGAGCTCTCCGAACACGGGTAGCCCGGATCTCCCAGCGGGTTATCCAACCGTAGACTCGTGGCGACCTCCCCGCCACCCAATCAACGGCCTCCCACACGAGCCAGGTGAACGCTCCCGCCGCAGCGATAATGAGGGTTGTGTCCGCAGCGGACAGTCCTCTGCCCGCCGCCTCGACGACTCCGGCGATCCCGGGGAAGGGGATGGTGTACGCCAAAGAGGGGTTGTTGGCCACCTGAGATCGGATTGCGCGCTCTCCCACAGTTCGGGCTCTGAAGGTGTGGTGTAGCCCCTCCCAGCCGAGTGTCGACACCACAGCGGACCCGACTCCCACGACCAGAGCCTCCGGCAAAGTCGCAGCGCCGACGGCAACAGCGCCTCCGGCCACCAAGCCCAGCACCGCGGGCCGAGAGCGCAGGAGCACTCGGTCGCGCAGGGGGCGAAGGAGCACTGGCCCTCCCGCCTGGTCGGCCCTCCGCACCCATCTGGATCCCGTCACTGTCTAACCCGCCCCTGGCCGGCTGGAGGCTGCGTCACCAAAGTATGAAGCACCTCCCACCCAATGCGGCGCACCGTGCGATGACTGAGTCGAATGGCGGCAGCGCCTCTGGATGAGTCCTGCCCGTCGATCCGATTGCTGGAATGGGCAGGCGCTGGTCTCCGCCTACTGAGTGAGTGGGCTCAGGTTTCCGGCAAGGCTGAACCGTGCTTCGTGGCGCGCGACAACCTGGAGGCGCCCACTGTTAGAAGAACGGCCGCCGGAATCAGGAACGGGCCAATGCTCAAAAGTCCGACCAGACACTCCAGCCATACCAGACCGACCGACATCCCGATGGCCACAAAGGACCAGCGAAGAGGGCGGCCATTGGCGGCCCGCAGAGCCACGAAGCACACGACGGATAGCAGTAGCGGCACGCCCACCAACAGCAAGGCGTAGTAGCCGCCTGCTGCGAATAGGGTGGACGTGCTGGTAGCGGAAATGTACCGGCCACCGGCCGAAAGGGTCGACGACCCAGTCTGATAGAAGGGCAACAGGAGCGCCCCGAGTACCAGCAGAAAACTCCACGCCACTGCGGCCAGAGCCCATGCAGCGCCGCTGGAGCGGGTGGCGAACGCCGGCCACCTGACCGCCCTCGCGGCACCCAGCGTCAGCAGAACGGGGACCGGAAGCAGGAGCGCGCCGACCGTCGAGATTGTGAAGGCGAAGTCGACCCAGGCCAGTCCCACCAATATCCACGTGGCGTGACGCGCCCACGGTCGGCCTCGCCTGCTGGCAAGCCACAGCGCCACGAATCCCGCCAGGGCCAAGAGGAGCGTCGCGCCAAGTGGGAAGAGCAGCAGGAAGCTGCCCTTGGTGGCGATCATCGAGTGGGAGACCAAGCTTGCGCCTTGGGCCGTGATCAGGCCTCGTGGTCCACGGGTCACCGACCTGACCACCGTCTCGTGATAGGGAAAGACCGCGGCGCCCGCCATGGCGAAACAGCCCCAGGCGACGGCCCCCAACGCCCAGGCGGACCGTCCCAGGAGTTGCCCGGCGCTTCTACAGAAGCTCGGCCCGGCGGTGCCCACTGTCAGCAACACCGGCACCGGGATCAGGAATATGCCGATCGTGGGAATCGTCAGCAGGAATGCCGCCCAGGACAGGGCCACACAGGCCCACGCCGCCGCGGATGACCACCAAAGGTCGCGTCTGAGGGCCAACTGCGACGCCACCAAGCAGGCCCCAGAGAGGACTAATGGAATTCCGTAGAAGACGGCCACGAACGGAAAGCCCTTGACCGCCGCCAGCGAGTAAGTGGCCGTCCTGGTCACCTCTCCGGGGCCCCCTGATTCCGTGTATTGATACGGCAGCAGCAGGGCCCCCGCGATGAAGAGAAGACTCCAGCAGGTGGCCGCGATAGCCCACACGGGACCCCGATGGCGAGCAGCCGCGGCCGGCAGCGTGAATCCCCCGGCGCTGGGCCTTGCGGCGCCTCCGTCCTCGCCACTCCTTTCCCCGCGGTGGAACAGCGAGCCGGCCAACGCGCTCATCCAGGCGTCAGCCGCACCGTCCACAAGGTCGACGACGAAGCTCGCGCTGAGTGGCACGGACGCCAGAGTGTCCGCCAGGTCGGGACCGTAGTCCCGTCGCCATCCAGGCGGGAAGAGATAGAGCCACCGGCGGTTCACGGGAGGAGTCCGCCCTGCAGGACTTCATCCGCAAAGGCGCGCAGGTCCGCGAACTCCCGGATCAAGATGGCCCGCCCGGAGGGAGTCAGCTGATAGGGGTGGCGGCGATCGCTGCTGGGGAGCCGCTCGATCCAGCCGCGGCGGTGCAACCTGGCAATCGCGCCATAGAGAGTGCCGGGTCCCATGCGCACCCCGGCGGCCTCCTGGACGTCCTGCATGATCGCGTAGCCATGCTTCGGGCCAGCCGCGAGGCTGGCCAGCACGTACAGCGCCGAGTCGGCAAACCGGCCCAGTCCGGAGATGTCCCTGGAAACGCCCGCATCCGATGCTGATATATCGATGGCAGTAGCATAGAGATCAGCGATGGAAGTGGCAAGTGTTCTGTCACGGCGCACTCGCCCGCCTTGACCGACCTCGGCCTGGCGCTGGCGTCCAGACCGCGGCCGGCGCAGATAGGCGGCGCAACCGGCTGCCTGGTCGCGTGCCGCTCCGACCTAGAGGTCGTGTAGGGACGTTGCCGTAGCGGGGCCAGGTCAGGGTATCGCGCCGCTGAGCGCATCGCGGGCCTCCCGCAGCACCGCGTGGTGCACCCGGGAGGCGTCGGCGAAAGCGCGACGGCCCGAGCGGTACCGCTCCCCCTGGCGATCAAAAATCAACGGATCGAAGATGGGACCCACCGGGCGACCGGGCCGGGACTCCAAACAAAGGGCCTCCGCGGCGGCGGCCCGCCCGATCCAGCAGGGTGAAGTCCTAGCGGGCGTTGTAGGTCACGACAGCGGTCCCCGCCGCCAGAACTGTGACCAGCGCCCCCAGGATCTCGGCCACCGCGTCCGACGCTGGCCCGCCTGTGCCCGTCTCACTTCCGTGGTGATGCCGTGGACGGCCGTGCCTCCCTCCGGGATCGCGATGCCAGGGTCGGCCAACCAGCTCAGTTCGCTCGCGCCCCCATCGCCCAGGTATGCGGTCACGATCCGCCGGCTCATCGCAGTGATCCGCGAGCCGTTACCACCCGGATCACGGTCAGGTCCCCAAACGGGCTTCCAGGGCCTCGCGGGCGAGCTGGGAGACCGTCTTGCCCTCGTCGGCAGCCACCCTCGCGGCGCGCTCACGTACCGCCGCGGCCACTCGGAATGCGATTTGCGGTGACTTGGCAGCGTTGCCGGACAAGGAGGGCCGGCCCCCCACCCGGCGGACCTCCTCGACGATCGCCTCAGCCACGGCTGGAGTGAGCCTGGTGCCGTCGGCCAAACGGTAATCGTCGCGTTCGAGATCGATGTCCGACCCCTTGGCGGCGTCGGTGCTGACCTGGGATCCACGTGGCTTGGTCATGATCTCTCCCTCCAATAGTGGGTGGGCATTACGTGCAGGACCAGCATCACCGGATCAGGGTCCCGGGCCCCTTGGACCTCGACCGCCACAATCTCCAGCTCGCGCCCTCGCTCATCGGGGCCGACCCACAGCCAACCTGGGCTGCCGTGCGAGGTCGCAACACCTGTTGGCGACGTTCGCGCCATCACGAAGCGGACCGAAGTTCTCCCGACCCGGTGGCGGCGTGCGGCCTTGGTGAACCTGATTTCCAATACACACATTCTGTCAGACACCGGCACTTGTGTCAAACAGAACCTGAAGCTGAGTTTGAGGCGGGTCAGTCCTCGTGTCCGGAACGCCTCCAGTCACCCACACCATGACCGGCTCGACTTGGAGCCTTCCTACAGCGTCTTCCAAGAACCGTCCTCCCGGCCGACCCACCAGACCTCACCCCCCGCCAGCTCGTTCCAGGGAGACCACGGCGCCGGCGGGAGTCCATCCGGTTGAACGGGCAGGTGCCTGGGTACCTGTGTGCGCCCCGCTTACCTGGCTCCCACCGAAGCCACAGCGCCAAGCCTTCGGCCAACTGGACCGCGTCCAGCGGCGCGTCTGGATAGCTTGGATAGCCGGCACAAACCGGCCCAAACCTTGCCATGGCCGCCTGATCCGGAGAGATACTTGGCCCATGCGAAGGCCAGGCGGAGCGCGGCTCGACCGGCGCGAACACCGCGCATTCGTGCTCTGGGCCGCTGACTGTGCTGAGCATGTGCTCCAGGCCTTCGAGCGGCAGTGCCCGCACGACGCCCGACCGCGCAGAGCTCTCGAAGTCGCGCGTGCCTGGGCCCATGGCGAGGTTGCATTGGCCGACGCGCGCGCAGCCGCATTCGCCGCCCACGCCGCCGCCCGTGCTGTTGACCACCCGGCCGCCCGGGCCGCCGCCAGAGCGGCCGGTCACGCTGCCGCAGCCGCCCACGTTGCCGACCACGCAGGTCACGCTGCCACCTACGCTCTCACCGCAGCCGGCGACGCCGTCGACACCCCTGGCCGCGTCATCGCCAGGGAACGGGAGTGGCAATCTCGAAGCCGGGCAGCGCATCTTCTGCCAGTGGAGTCGCCCGCCTGAGGGAAAATCGGCCCGGGCCAGGATCGGTGGAACTGGCCGGGGTTAGTCCCGACCATTGGTGCTTCTCCAGGAGTCTTCGCAACTCGGCGTCTTCGACTCGCAGAGCGCGGAGCCTCCTTCGGTCATCCGCGACGTCCCCAGTCATCGGCAGATTGGTCACGCCCTGGACGGGGGAGGATCCGCGGACCAGGTAGTGTCGGACGGTGGGAGCGCGGACCAAGTTGGCCCGTCTCCCGGGCTGGGACATCCAAGCTCGCGATCGCGCTACCATCGCGAGACGCGAGGCCGGGCACTGGGCGTCAAGCCGTCGCCAGGCGGCCACGGGGGGCAGCATGTGCCATGAGACCAGCCAGGGAAGGCGTGTCGCTGGGGGCGTGCTGCTAGCCGCCATCACCCTGATGGCGGCCGGCTGCGGCGCGCTGCCTGACGGTCTGGTACGAGGCCAGGCAACTCCCTGCCCAGGGCCGGGGGCACTCCCGACCACATGGGCCGCGCTCAGGGTCCGAGTGGTCGACAACGGTCAGACCATCCGGTCGCTCCGCCTCACATCACCCTGGCGTTTCGCGATCAGCCTGCCCCCCGGCGTGTACACGATCGAAGCCCCCGGGGACGCGTCGTCCCGGGTCCAGATCCGGTCGGGGAGTACGGTGACGACTACCCTGCCCGCGGACTGCGGATCTGCGGCGATCCCAGCTGCTATTCCAGGCTAGTCCTTCGCCACCAGCACCCGGGCCATGGCGTCGTAGGCGTCGCTCGGCGAGAGGTGGCTGTAGACCTGCTGGATCATGGCCAACGAGGTGTGCCCCACCACCTCGGCCAGCTGCACTGGATTCATCCCCTGGGCCAGAGCCCAGGTCACGAAGCTGTGGCGGAAGAGATGCGGGTAGACCCGCTGGGGCAGACCCACCCGCTGGCCCAGTACCCGGACCAGTTGCTGCACCCCCGACGGGGTGAGCGGCTCGTAGTCGCCGGTACTGGCATTCCGGCGCAAGCTGACGAAGAGATGGTCAGTGCCGGCGTCGGCCGGCCGGGAGCGGGTCGCGTAGCGCTGCAGCCGGTTGGAGAGCCTCGGCATCAGCGGCACCTGGCGCTCCCGGCCCCCCTTCCCGTGCAGGCGCAGGTAGCTGCCCCGGCTCCTTTGGAGAAGGTCACCGGTGCACAGGCCGACCAGCTCACCCACTCGCATCCCGGCGTCGGCGAGCAGCCGGATGATGAGGCGGTCGCGTTCGGTCGCGGCTGCCGCCTCGATCGCCGCTATCTGTTCCCTGGACAAGACCTCGGGGAGATTCTTCGGCCGGCTGGGAAGCGGTGCCACAGCGCGCTCCGGGACCGCCTCGCCCTCCGCTCTGGCCCACTTCAGGCACTGGTTGACCGACCGCAGGTAGGTGTGCACCGAGTGCCTCGAGAGCGGGCCCCGGCGGCCGCCCTCGTCGAGGAGCTCGGCCGCGAGCTTCTCCAGGGCTCGGCCGCTGATGTCGGATGGAGCCGCCAGGCCCTCGCGGGCCGCCCAGGGGAGGAAGACGTGGCGGAGCGGATAGCCGTAGCTGTTCTCCAGGGTCTTGGGGGATAGCCCGCGGGCGCGGCAAGAGGTCAGGTAGTCCTCGACGCACCGGGCCAGCGGGCTCGGCGCGGGTGGAGCCGGAATCCTGGGCAGTCGAAGCCTCCCTGGAACTCCGGCAGAGCGCTTCTCTCTTTACAGCTGGTTGCTGGGAAGGCCGCTGCTAAGCAGCTCTTCCCATGCCGGATTTTCGGTCAGTTTAAAGCTCTTCTTCATTTGGGTCAAGCCACGTAGAAGAGCTGCTAATGAACTCAAAATTGGCTTACCGGAGCCCAGGGCGGGGATTGAACCCGCGACCTCTTCCTTACCAAGGAAGCGCTCTACCACTGAGCTACCTGGGCCGGTGGGCGGGAGAGGATTCGAACCTCTGTAGGCGGTAGCCAGCTGATTTACAGTCAGCCCCGTTTGACCACTTCGGTACCCGCCCCCCTAGCGGAGTATACCGGGCTTGATAGGCTGGCTAGCTTGGCGGCTCTTGCGGAGTAGAACCGAGAGGGGGACTGGGCACAAGTGGAACTGGAACGGCTTCCCGAGGTCGACTTCGATGCGTTTGCGGTTTTGGACATCCGAAGTGGCGTGGTGGTAGAGGCATCCCCGTTCCCCGAGGCTCGCAAACCAGCGATCAAGATGCTGATCGACTTCGGCGCACCGATCGGGCGGCTCCGCTCCAGCGCCCAGCTGACACGCCACTACACCCCCGAGGACCTGGTGGGCACTGAGGTCCTCGCCGTGGTCAACTTCCCGCCCCGCCGGATCGCGGGGCTGGCCAGCCAGGTCCTGGTTCTTGGGGTTCTGAACCCGGACGATCCCGGGGAGGTGATCCTGGTCCGACCCGACCGACCCAATACAAGTGGCTGGCGGCTGGGTTGATGGTCGTCTGGACGGCGTCACTGTACCCGCCCAGGAAAATTTAGGGCCCGCTCTGACAAGATAAGATCGCACCTGTGGAGGGGGCGGCATCCCCACAGCGCAAGGAGACGACCATGAGCATCATGCGACGCATGTCGGACCTGGTTCAGCAGAAGGCCAACAAGGTCCTCGACAAGGCCGAGAACCCGGTAGAGGCCCTGGACCTCTCATACCAGAAGCAGATGGAGGGCCTGCAGCAGGTCAAGCGCAGTGTCGCTGACGTGCTCACCTCAGAGAAGCGGCTGGAGCTCCAGGCGGCCCAGCTCCAGCAGAGCCAGGAGAAGTTCCAAGCCCAGGCCAAGCTGGCCCTACAGCAGGGCCGCGAGGACCTCGCCCGGCTGGCTCTGACCAGGTCCCAGGACGCCCAGACCCAGGCGCAGGGGCTGCAGGCCCAAATCGCCCAACTCAAGGATCAGGAGCAGAAGCTAGAGATCACGGCTCAGAAGTTGACCGCCAAGGTCGAGGCCTTCCGCACCCAGCGCGAGACCATGAAGGCTCAGTACTCGGCTGCGAAGGCGTCGACCCAGGTCGGCGAGGCCGTGACCGGCCTAAGTGAGCACATGGCCGACGTCAACCTGATGATGGAACGTGCCCAGGACAAGACCCAGCAGATGCAGGCCCGTGCCGCCGCGCTCGACTCCCTTACCGACAGCGGTGTCCTCGACACCATCGGAATCAGCTCCGGCGACGATATCGACCGCCAGTTGCAGGGAACCCTGACCGACTCTCAAGTTGACGCGCAGTTGGCGGCCCTGAAACAGGAGATGCTGCCGGCGCCAGCACCCGCCCCGCGCCTGGAACCCGCTGCACCTGCCCCCGCGGCCACGACCCCGGCCGAGCCGCTGTCGTCGGACACCTCCCAGACCATGGTGGTGCGGATCCAGGGCGAGGATCAGTACCGGCTCAATCTGTCCGAGCGGGCCCAGCTGGAGCCGCTCGACAAGGCGCTCTCCGCCACGATCGAGGGCGCCGACGCCGCTGAGTACCCGACGGCGCTGGCTAACCTGCTGAATTTTGTCCGGGCCCACGGAACCGCGCTGGCGCCAGACCAGATGGTCAGCTCGGACGTGGTCCTGCCGTCCGAGGACATGACCCTTGAGGAAGCCACGGCGCTGCTGTCCGGCGAGGGGAATGTCGTGGAGGCCGGAGGCCAGGGAGCGGCGGCTCCAGCCTGAACGAAGTCTAGGTGGACCTCAGAGCGGCACGCCCCAGATGGCATACCACCGCTCCATGTCGGCCTCCACCGGCAGGTCCTCTTTGGCGATTGCCGCCAGCCGGATCTCCTCGGCGTTATCGCGCCGGTGGTCGCCGTTGGGGACGAACGGGTAGAACGTGGCCTCCTTGTAGCCGTAGATCCAGTAGACCGACCGTCCGCTGAGCTGGAATGGAAAGACGGCGGCCAGCAGACAGTCTCCCAGGCCCTCATCCAGCAGCCCCATCGCAACTGCGTGGATCGCGGCCAGCACAGCTTCGAAGTCGGGCCCATCCACCACCAGCCACTGGAATCCCAGGTCGTCCTTCACCTGATTGACTTTGAGGCTGTCCTCGGGGGCCGACTGGTCCTGAAGCTTAAGCATCTCCACCGTGTCGCGGTTGAGCTGCTGGAAGCGACCCGAGGGCAGCGACCGGAATACAATCCCGACTCGGGTGCCCGGCTCCAGCTCGGCTGAGGTCTGGAGGGTGAGCATCGCCGTGCTCATGGCGAAGATCTTGTCCTCGTTGGACTTGGGCAGCCGGGTGCGGCCGATCAGGGAGTCAAGGAAGCCCACGGTCCCTCAGTCTAGCGGGAGATCTCCGACTCCAGCTCGCGCAGCTTGGCCAGCCGGTGCTCCAGCGAAGGATGGGTCGAGAAGATCTCGGCCAGGCTTCCCTTGCCCGCGTGCACCGCCGGAAAGATCATCAAGGCGTTCGCCGACTGCACTTGCCGGAGGTCCTGACTTGGAATCCGGCTCATGCTCCCACTGATCTTTTGCAGTGCCGAGGCCAACTGGGAGGGCTCCTGTGTGATCACGGCGGAACCTCGGTCGGCAGCATACTCTCGGTACCGGGACAGGGCCCGGATCAGCACGAAGCTGATCGCCCAGACCACCGCGGCGACCAGGATGATGACGATCATCCCCTCCCCCTGATCGCTGCTGCGGCCCCGCCCATAGCCACCACCGCCGTAGCCAAAGCCCCCGAACATCCCGAACCACATCCCGGACTGGACGATCAAGGAGGCCACGGTGGCGAAGAAGCCGGCCATCGCCATCACCTTGACGTCCCGATGGATCACGTGGCTGAGCTCGTGGGCCAGAACCGCCTCCAGCTCCTTAGGGTCCAGCTGGTTGAGAATCCCCGTGGTGACCACGATCACGGCGTGCTTGGGATCGCGCCCGGTGGCCAGCGCGTTGGGCACCTGGGAGGGTACCACCGCCAGCTTGGGCATCGGCGTCCCAGTCAGCTGGGCCAGGCGACCGACGATGTCGTAGAGCTGAGGATACTGCTGAGGCGTCACCATCCTGGCCTTGAGAGCACTCAAGACCATTCGATCTGCGAAGTAGTACTGGGCTGCCAGCAGCACCGCCACCACCACCACGATGGTGGCAATCCCGATGTGCATCAGAAGGAGCACGCCCACGAAGATCAGGTAGACGACCGCCAGCAGAAACATCGTGAGGGCCATCCGCAGGGTCAGGCCGCGATCGGAGCCAAGCTTGCGCTGCATCGTTTCTCTTATATACCCGTTTGCTGGGAGTTCACGCAGAGCCAATCCTAGTGGACTGGTCCCGGACCCGTCCGAACAGGCTGGCCCCGGTGGGACGCTAACATGGCGGCACCGGCGGCTGTGGGCTGAAGTTGATGGTAGCTACGGAGACGTCATGTTCCCAGGCGGCTTGGAGGCGTTGGGGGTGGTGATCGTGCTCGCCGTCGGGTGGCGCAGCGGAGTCGGTCGCCGGGCTCGCAACATCGTCCAGCAGAAGCTCTCCCACTTGATGGACCGGGCGGAGAACCCGGTGGAGGCACTCGACCTCTCCTACCAGAAGCAGCGGGAGGCCCTCCTCAGCGTGCGGCGGGGAGTGGCCGAGGTGGTGACCTCGGAAAAGCGTCTGGAAATACAGGCGGCCCAGCTCCACCAGAGTCAGGACAAGCTGCAGGGGCAGGCCCGCCTAGCTTTGCAACAGGGACGGGAGGACCTGGCCAGGCTGGCCCTCACCCGCTCCCATGACGCCGGGCTTCAGCTTGACTCCCTGCAACAGCAGATCGCCCAGCTCAAGGACCAAGAGCAGAAGCTCGAGATGACCTCCCAAAAGCTGGCGGCGAGGGTCGAGAGCTTCCGCACCCAGCGGGACACCCTCAAGGCCCAGTATTCGGCCGCCCGCGCCTCGGCCCGAATCGGGGAGACCGTCACCGGCATCGCCGGCGACATGCAGGATGTCACCCTGATGCTGGAGCGGGTCCAGGACAAGACCCAGCAGATGCAGGCGCGGGCCTCGGCCATCGACCAGCTCATCGCCAGCGGCACACTTGATACCCTAGGCACCGCGCCCGGGGACGACATCGATCGTCAGCTTCGGGTCACCGCCGGGGACGCGGCGGTGGAGGCCCAATTGACCCAGTTGCGCCAGGAGATCCTGGCAGATTCAGCCAGCCAGCCCCGCCTAGCCGAGGCTGGCGACCAGGACGCAAGTCCATCAGAGGGAGGATAGAGACCCAGTGCTGCACCTGATCGCTTTCGTCGTCATCGGAATCGTGATCGGCGCCCTCTTCGTGCGCGAGGCGCGCGGTCCCGCCGCGGCCATCCGCGTCGTCGGCGGCCTGCTCGGCAGCCTGATCGCCGGCGAGGTGTCGCTGGCAATCCTGGGCGAGGGCCACATCCGCGGCAAGTACGGCAGCTTGGTGATCGCCGTCATCGTGGCCGTGATCCTCAGCTGGCTGGCGGCCAAGGTCTCAGAGCCGTCGCGCTCCCGGCGCTGACCGACCGGGCCGGATCCCCACCCAATTAGGGGATCCGGCCCTGCTCCCAGACTGGCTCAGGCGAAATGGGCATTAGCCTGAGCGCGGTCTCGCTCCATCTGGGTGACCAGCTCGTGCTGGCTCCCAAAGATCGCCTGGGCTCTCAGCCAGTGCAACACCTCAACCTCGACCTCAAGCCCGTAGAGATCGCCGGGTGGCGCCAGCGCGTGGACCTCGAATTTGCGCTCGCCGGGGCCGAACTGCGGCCGGGTGCCGATGCTGCCCACCGCCGGCAGCGGCTCCCGCCCATCAACCTCTAAGCGCATCACATAGACCCCGTCCGGAGGTAGCAGCTGAGCTGGGAGCAGGCGCAGGTTGGCGGTCGGGAAACCCAACTGGCGTCCCCTTCGGTCACCGGCCTCCACCTCGCCCAGAACCCGAAATGACCTGCCGCACATACGGGCGACCGCCTCCAGATCGGAGGCCGCCAGGCGTTCCCGGATCGCGGTGCTGCTGATCTCCGACCCACCGGAACCGACCTCATCCACGACCACCAGTTCTATCCCCGTCCGAGCCGCGTACACCCGCACGAAGTCCAACCGGCCCTCCTCGCCCCGTCCGATCGAGAGCCGAGGCCCGGCCACGATCCCCACCACCGGGCGGCGCGCGCGGAGCCGGTCCAGGAACTCGCCCGGACTCAGGCTGAGCAGGTGCTGGTTGAAGGGCATGACCTCAAGCCTCTGGACCCCATGGCGCGCCAGCAGCCGGCGCCTCATCTCAAGGGGGGTGAGCAGGCTCACTGACCGGTCGGGACCCAGCACCTGGCGGGGATGGGGCTCGAAGGTGATCGCCACCAGCTCAGCGCCTCTGGATCGGGCCAGCTTCGTGCCGGCCGCCAACAGCTCCTGGTGTCCCAAATGGACACCATCGAAGTTGCCTATCGCCAGAACCGCCGGCGAGGCCCCTGCCACCTCCATCTGAAGCGGGACTCCAAACTCGGCTTGGAGTGCCCATGAAGTGGCTCCTTGGCCCACTTCAACCCCCCAGTGGGAGCAGCACCTTGAGCGGTTTGAAGCGCAACCCTATCAGCTCGCCCACGGCCAGCAACTGGCCGTCCGGTCCGTGAGCCCGGACCTCGACAGCGGCGCCCTCTGCGGCCCCCTCGAGGGGCCTCTGTACCCAGGCGCCCTGACCGCGGCGCACGGCCAGCGCTCCCGCAGGATGAAGCTCGATTCGGGGGATCTCCTGAAGTACCACCTCGGGCGGGAGCAGCAACGCGCGCGGGTTGGGCGCGGCCACCAACTGGTCAAGCGTCACCGCGTCGCTGAGCTTGAAAGGTCCATATTCAGTACGCTCGAGCCAGGCCAGCACCCCCCCCAC
>JABEUU010000010.1 GCA_013044295.1 Candidatus Dormiibacterota bacterium | reverse complement strand
GGGTTGGGGTCGGGGTGTGCGGTCATGGTCAGTCCCGGGTGAGTTCGGCGACGGCTCGTTTGGCGCAGGTGTCGTCGACGAGGTCTTTGTTCTCGGCAGCGGCGGCGATCAGAGCGGCGGTGGCGGCGTTGTTGAGCTGGCGGGGTAGCCCGTTGGCGACGCGGTGCAGCCGGGCGATGGCGTCGTCGGCGAAGAGCGGTTCGTCTCGTCCGGCGAGGGCGAGGTGGTGGCGGAGGTATTGGCCGGATTCGACGAGGTCCATGGCTTTGATGGTGAAGCGGGTGGCGATGCGCTGGTCGAGGGCGGCGAAGGTGCCCATGCGCAGTTGGCGGTTGAGGGTGGGTTGGCCGACCAGGATGCCGGCGAACGCGGAGGCGGAGTCCATCTCGGCGTTGGTCAACAGGCGTAGTTCTTCGAGCTGGGCCGGTTCGAGGAGGTGGGCTTCATCGACGATGAGCACGACCCGGCGGTGGCGTTCGGCGACCTCGGCGGCGAGCAGGTCGGCGGCTTGGACCATGAGCTCGGCCCGCTGGTAGCGGGGGGTGTCACCGAGGGCTCTGACGATGGTGACGTAGAGGCCTCGGGTGCCGAAGGCCGGGTTGGAGATGTAGATGATCTGATGGCGGGTCGGGTCCAGGGCGGACACGGCGGCCCGGACTGACACCGTTTTCCCGGCGCCGACGTCACCGGTGATCACACCGAGGGCGTTCTCGACCACGCAGAAGTTGATGCGGGCGATGGCTTCTTGGTGGGCGGGCCGGGCGTAGAGGTCTTTGGCCGGGATCGACTTGCCGAACGGGGTGCGCTTCAAGCCGAAGTGAGCGACCCATGGCGCCCGGCTCACCGGGCCTCCTGGTCGGGGAGGTCGAAGATGGCCAGTTGGGTGAAGTCGATCTTCATGCCGGTCCCGGCGGCTTCTTCATGGGCGGCGGCGACCAGTCCGAGAAAGTCGACACCGGTCGGTGTCGGTGCGGGCCGGGCGGCTTGGGGCACGGCCCGATGGGTGTGGCGTCCGATCACGAACGGGACGGCCACCCCGGCCGCCCTGCCCTCGTAGAACACCTCGAGACGGGCGAGGTCTTCAGGGTCGTAGCGCAACTCGACGCGCCGGCCGACCAGGGCCGGGTCGACCGAATACTGGTTGCCCTCCAGCGGGACCGTGGCGGTGCGGGTCACCTTGCGGGTGACCGACCAGCGGAACGCCTCGGCCAGCCGGTCGGGGTCAGCCGCTTTGGGTGGGCCGGCGGCGGCGAAGCGTTCGATCGGCGCCTGTCCGGTCTCGGCGTGGAGCCGCCGGTTGGCGACCTGCTCGGCCCATGCGGCGAACAGGTCGTTCAGGGCCTCGAGGGAGTCGATGCCGACGTGGGTGGCCTCGGAGAGGAACGCGTCGCGGATGTAGCGGTTGAGTCTTTCCTGCTTGCCCCGACCTTGGGGGCTGTAGGGCTGGGAATGGACCAGACGGACGCCGAGCACGGCGCAGGTGCGGGCCAGCCAGGCGTTCTTGAACGGAGCCCCGTTATCGGCGTAGAGAACCTCCGGGACACCCCGGCGCACGATCGCTCGGCGCAAAAGGTCCTGGCCGGACCGGGCGTTCTCGTACGCGTAGAACACCCCGTCGACCAGCAGGCGGGAGTAGGGTCGGGCCGGGGCGCGGTGTCAGCCTCTCGGATGGCCCGTCTCCCCGGCCCGCCCTCCGAACTGGACGTGCGTGTCTCCACGCATCCAGCTCTCCACAGGTTCGTGCCGTTGGATCATGCGGCGGTCTCGTTCGTCTTGATGGACCACGGCGTGGGGATGTTGTATCCCCGGTAGCGGTAGTAGGTAACTGGCACGCCAGCGGGGTTGAACAGCCTGACTCCGTTCTCCGTCGGCCACCACCCAGGCAGGTAGCGGCGGCGGAGCTGCTTCCAGGTGGAACGACGATACTTGCGGCGGAGCCACACAACCACCCGGCGCCAGACGAAAGCGCGCAGATAGTTGAGGGTCGCTTTGGACACGCCGTATCGGAAGTAGTTGGTCCATCCCCGAAGCACCGGGTTGAGCCGGTGCAGCAGGGCCTCCAATGAGGGATTCGTGCCTCGACGGGTCAGCATTCGTATCCGGTCCACGATCGAGGCGAGTGCCTTCTTCGAGGGGTAGAGATAGACGAAGTGCTTGGCCGTGCCCCGCTTCCGGTGCCGCTGGATGCGGTATCCAAGGAAGTCGAAACCCTGGTCAATGTGACAGACTGTCGTCTTTTCTTCCGATAGGCGCAACCCCATCGGCGCCAGCACCGCCGCCACCTCGTCCCGTAATGCCTCGGCGTGGCTTCGATCTCCCGAAACCATCACCACGAAATCATCCGCGTATCGAATCATCCGATAGTTGGCGAGACCGTGGCGACGTCGCCTTCGGCGGTCGGTGTAGGTGGCACTGTGAGCCTCCCAGCCTTTGGCGAAATGATCGTCGAGGACCGAGAGGGCGATGTTGGCCAGTAGAGGCGACAAGATGCCACCTTGTGGGGTGCCAGTGACCGTGTCCCTCTCCACGCCATCCTCACCGAGGATGCCAGCTTTGAGGAACGCCTTCACCAATCCCAAAACACGCTTGTCTCCGACTCGTCGCCGCACACGGTCTTGAAGGCCGACATGCGAGATTTCATCGAAGCACGCCTTGATGTCACCTTCGAGCACCCACTCATAAGAATGGGTAGCGAAGTAGTGAATCTCAGCCAAGGCGTCATGGGCTCGGCGTCCGGGGCGGAAACCGTACGAACATGAACGGAAGTCCGCCTCGAAAATTGGTTCGAGCACCAGCTTGAGGGCTGCTTG
>JABEUU010000095.1 GCA_013044295.1 Candidatus Dormiibacterota bacterium | reverse complement strand
TCCCTCCGGGATCCCCTGCTTTTGCCGATCGCCGCCGGGCCGTCCCCATGCCGGCCCGGCGGCGATCGGCAAAAGCAGGGGATCCCGGAGGGAGGCCTAGAATTGCCTCAGGAGGCCCCGTGGCACACTCGACACTGAACAGGGCGGTATCGCGGCCCCCCGGCGCCCGCTGGGGCCGGCTGAGCATCGGGGCCGCTCTTGCGCTTCTGGCCGCAGCCGGTGGCGCGGCTCTCGCATCCGGCTGTTCCTCAGGGACAGGCTCGCGTGCCAGCTTGGCGGCTAGCCCTCAGCCGCCAAGCTTCGCGGCGGTGGCCGCCGCCGTGAGCCCGGACGTGGCCCTGATCCAAACAAAGTCAGGCCTCGGGTCTGGAGTGGTGGTTGACGCCCGGGGCGATGTCGTGACCAACGCCCATGTCGTCGCGGGGGGCGGTCCCTACACGGTCCAGCTGGGGACCAGCGCTGTGGCTCAGCCGGCAACCCTCCTGGGAGATTTCCCGCCGGATGATCTGGCGGTGCTGCGCATCATCGGGGCCAAGAACCTGAAGCCGGCGAAGATCGGGGGGGCCGGGTCGCTCCGGGTCGGGGAGTGGGTGATCGCGATTGGCAACCCCCTGGGGCTCACGAACACCGTGACCGTGGGCGTCGTCAGCGCGCTCGGACGCGAGGTGTCCGAGCCCCCCACCGCCTCGACGGCGTCCGCGGTGCTGCCGGACTCCATCCAAACTTCGGCGCCCATCAACCCGGGCAACAGCGGCGGTGCCCTTGTCAACCTGGCCGGCCAGGTGGTCGGCATAACCACCGTCGGCGCCTCCGGTACTCTCAACTCGGGTGCGGTGATCACCGGGATTGGCTTCGCCATCCCCAGCACCATCGTCAATGACATCACCGGCCAGATCATTCGCTACGGCCGGGTGGTCAACTCCCATCGGGCAGATCTCGGCCTCAGTGGCTCCTCCATCACCAGCGCGGCGGGAGTGCCCGTCGGGGTGGCCGTCGAGGCCGTCACCCCGGACGGCCCAGCCGCCCAGGCCGGCATCCTGGTCGGTGATCTGGTCACCGCAGTGGCGGGCACCCCCACCCCGACCGCCGAGCGTCTGGCCGAGGTCCTGGCCGACCAGCAACCGGGAAAGCGGGTGCCGGTCCAACTCACCGACAGCACCGGCGCGGCGCGGTCGGTGAGCGTGGTCCTGGGGACCCTCCCGTCATAGGTGGGGCCCCGGCCCCATCTCCAGCGGCGAACCACGACTTCCGGCCGACTCACGGCTTGCCAAGCGAGCGCAGCGCAGGCCAGTTTTCCACCGCGCTCCAGCGCCAAACTTTCCCAGGCGAGCTCCGCAGCGCCCAGGCACCGGATCGAAGAGGCCGCCTGGCAGAGGG
This sequence comes from Candidatus Dormiibacterota bacterium, assembly GCA_013044295.1. Lineage (GTDB taxonomy): Bacteria > Chloroflexota > Dormibacteria > Aeolococcales > Bog-877 > AG-12. Next base: position 9,681 of record JABEUU010000095.1, on the reverse strand, counting down.
CGGCCCGGACCAATCTCCCGGGGCCGCCGTGGGCACCGGGGCTGGATGTTCGGTCGAATTGCCCGACGATGGCCGAGCCGGTCGCTGGAGAAAAGACCACTGGCCCGCCCGGCCCAGCCTCCAAGACCCGCTGCAGTGGTCCGTACACTCGATCAGATGAGCTCGCGCACTCGGCTGAAGGCTGGGCTCGGGATCGGCGCTGCCCTGGGGGTGCTGCTGGCGGTCACCATGCTGATGAGGGCCAGCCAGAACATGGCCCAGACCACCTTTCCACTGGTGGCAGGAGACCTCCTGCACCTCAATGCCACCGCCGTGGGTGCGCTCGCCGCCGCTGGCGGAGGTGCCTCGGTGCTGGCCATGGTCGTGCTGGCCTCGCGCATTCCCTCGCGTGTGGTGGCGCCCGTCCTGATCGCCTCCCTGCTCATGCTCGGCCTGGCATTCCCGCTGGTGGCGGCGGCTCACTCGGTGGTGGTCCTCACCGTCGCCGTCCTACTGCTGGGGCTGGGCGGCGGACTCGTCTTTCCCACCCTGATCACGGCGGTGGGAGGCGTCGCGGGCGAGGACGCCGGGCCGGGCGCGCGAGACCGGCCCATCGCCCTCCTGGGTGTGGCGCTGAGCGCCAGCCTGGCGATCGGCCCTTTCGTGGAGACCGCCAGCCTGGCTGTCAGCGGGGGCAACCTCCGGACCGCATTCCTGTGGTTCACGCTGGGTCCGGTTTTGGCCGCCCTCCTGATGGCGGCCGTGGTCACCTGGCGCTCGGGCTGGGGCCGCGCGCGCCGGGCCGTCCGCTGGGAGACCCGAGGGAAGGCCGCCGGCAGGGCGGAGCTGGTGAGTCCGGCTCCCGAGGTGGTCGTGGAGGCCGCCAGCTCAGCTCCGGGGACCGCTCGAGTCTCCCTGCGCCGGGCCCTGGACGATCCCGCATTCCAGGTGGCTCTGCTGGGGCAGCTTCTTTACGCGGCTCCGTTCGCGGCCCTGATCGTGTTCGGCGCGCTCTTCGCCAGGCACGACTACGGCCTCTCGCCGGCCCAGATCCAGGTCGCCTTCGGAGTTTTCTTCGTAGTCTCATTCCTGGTCCGAGCCGGCCTCGCCTGGCGGTCTCCGATTCGGCACAAGCTGGGCTGGTTCCGGGTGTCGGCGACGCTCGCCGTGGTGGGCCTGGTCGTGATCGGGCTGGGTCACGGCGAGCTTCAGCTACTGCTGGCGATGGCGCTCCTGGGAGTGCCTCACGGGCTGACCTTCCCCCTGTCAATGGCCCTGGCGGCGGAAAGCCGACCCCACCGGGAGCTGCCCTCCATCAACGCCCACCTCACCGCCAGCGTCCAGGCTGTGAACCTCGCCCTGCCGCTTTTCCTGGGCCTGGGGATCGACGCTGTGGGGTTTCGGGCCACCTTCCTGATCCTGCTCATACCTGTGGCCGCGGCCGCCGCCGCGCAGCACCGAGCGGGACTTCGGCAAGGTCATTCCCTGGCGTCCGTCGCCTCTCCCCAACGCTGATCGCGATGGCCCGGCGAGCGCCGGAGTAGAGGGCGGGCCCCGGACCGCGGTTGAGCCGAGTTCGGAAGGCTCGGGTGAGGCCGCGGATGGGGTCCCTGCAAACACCAGGAGAGCAAGCTGCCAGGGCCCAGGTCGACGCCAGGCAGGTCTTGCGGCGAAGCCACTTGGCCTCCGCGCCGGGCCAGCTGTGAACCGTGTTGTGGGCCTACCTGTGGGCCAGGACCTCAGCCAGAGCGTTCAACGCGGCTGGGTAGACCAGATCGCTTGGGGTGCCGAAGCCGACGATGAGCCCCTGGGGATGGGGTCCCGCGCTGTGCCAGTGCTCGCCCAAGCGACCGATGGCGACGCCACTGGCTTCAGCCCTGGCACAGACCTCCCGCTCGGCCTCGCCTTCGGCGGGAAGGGTCAGCAAGGCGTGGAGGCCGGCCGAGATCCCCTGCAATCGGAAGCCCATCGCGCCAAACTGAGTCTGCGGGCCGAAGCGACTCTGGAGCAGATCGCGTCGGTTTCGGTACCGCAGCCGCCGGCTGCGCACATGCCGATCGTAGGCGTAGGTGGTGAGCATCTCCGCCAGGGCGAGCTGTCCGACGGCCTCGCTGTGGTAGTCGGAGTGCAGTTTGGCCGCCACCACCGGCCCGACCAGTTCAGCGGGGAGGACCATCCACCCCAAGCGCAGAGCCGGTCCCAGGGTCTTCGAGGCGCTGCCGAGGTAAGCCACGCAGTCAGGCGCCAACTCCTGGATGGCTCCCACCGGCTGGCGGTCGAAGCGGAACTCCCCGTCGTAGTCGTCCTCGATGATCAGGGCGGAAGACCCGCGGGCCCACCGGATCAGTTCGCGCCGGCGATCCGGGTGCAGAGTCACACCCATGGGATATTGATGGGCCGCGGTGACGACCACCGCCGCGACCGCCCCACCATCCGGGCCTCGCAGCCCATCGATATCGACTCCGTGTTCGTCAACTGGAAGTCCCATGACTCGGGCGCCGGCCCAGCGGACGACCTCCCGGTGGAATGGCAGATTGGGGTCCTCCATGGCCACCACTGAGGACCCAGACCGGACGAGTACCTGGCAGAGCAGGGCTATGGCCTGGACGTAGCCGGAGGTGAGGACGATCTGGGCCGGCGAGGCGTGGACCCCGCGAGTCCGTCCCAGATAGTCCGCCAGAGCCCGGCGGAGCTCGATCCGACCCTGAGGGTCGCCGTAGCTGAACACCGAGGCGGAGGCACCCGTCAATGCCCGCCGCGCCGCGCGCAACCAGGTGGCGACGGGGAACGAGGTGACGTCCGGCCGCCCCGGTCTCAGGTCGTACCTCGGTCCCCAGGTGGTGTCCGGCGGAGGGGTCGCTTGCGCGGAACTCCAGGAGAGGTCCGCAACCGAGGTGCCGGCGCCCCGGCTCGCGACCAGGTAGCCTTCGGCGACCAACTGGTCGTAGGCGGCACTCACCGTCCCCCGGGAGAGGTCGAGGTGGTCGGCCAGGGCCCGGGTGGACGGCAGCCGGGTCCCAGCCGTCAGCCGTCCACTCGTCACCGCCATGCGCACCGCCTGCTCCAAAGCGACCCTCCGGCCGACGCCCCGGTCCACGGGGAGGTGAATGTCAATGCTGGAAGTGGCCCATGATTTCCGCATGTGAGTGGATCTTACAGTTGAGCCACCATGGGGCTAAGGTCTGGCCATGAACAATGCGACCCAGTCGCTGACCCCAGACAACCAGCCGGTCATACCCTCGGTGAGGCTTGCGGTAGACCAGCTGGTACCGGCCGCATCCAGCGCCATGGATGCGCTGGATGCCTGCAGCCGACGTTCGACGATCGCTCCCGGGCTCCTGGAAATGGTCCGAGCCCGGGTGTCTCAGCTCAACGGCTGCGCCTACTGCGTCGACATGCACAGTCGGGACGCGCGCGCCGCGGGTGAGACGGAGCGCCGCATCTACGCCTTGCCGGTGTGGCGGGAGACTCCCTTTTTCACGGCCCGGGAGAGGTCTGCCCTGGACCTGGCCGAGGCCGGCACCCGCCTCACCTCAGGTCCGGTGCCCGAGGCGGTGTTCCAGGCGGCCGCGGCCGAGTTCTCCGAACCAGAGCTGGCTGAGCTGATCTGGGTTATAGCGGTCATCAACGCCTGGAACCGTCTGGGCGCACTGGCGCGGCCCTGGCCGCTGACGTGACCGGGCCAGCATCCATCGGCGGCGGAGTCATTTTTCGCGGCTGCACAAGGATCCTGGAGGATTGCGAATGACCGAGGTTGGAGACGGCGCCCGGGAGCCGGAGGACCTGGCCCGCTTGTTCGTGGAGCGTTGGCGCGCGGGCGACGCCGAGGGGCTGGCCGACCTCTACGAGCCGGACGCGGTGCTGGCCTACCCGCCGGGCCAGCTTACGAGTGGGCACCAAGCCCTCCTGGCCCTGTTCCAGGGCATGGTGACGATGGCGCCGCCGACGGGAGCCGAGGCGCCAATGCCCACCGTGCGCAACGGTGATCTCGCGCTCACGTCGACGCGTCCCGGCGACAACACGGGCGGAAGAGTACAGGTGGTGCGCCGCCAGCCGGATGGAACCTGGCGGCGGGTGATCGACCGCCCCGAACTACCTCAGTGATGAGCCCGGCCGCCCCCCTCAGAAAGTCCCCAATGGCGCTCGCGGAGCGGGGCTGCGGGGTGGCCGGGCCCGATCGCGGACCATGGGGCGGACACTTCGCGGTGGCGGCCTCACGGTCCAGGGAGACCTGGCATGGCTCTTCGCCACCCACGGCCGCGCGGGTTTGGGTTGCTCGTCGAACCCCCGGTTGCGGCTCCACGGGTGGCTCTGGCGACCACCCATCGCGCCTGGCGTGAACTCGCCGGCCGGCGAGGGGGCGAGGACGCGGTCTCCTGAACTGTCTCAGGGAGCCAGCCGAGTGACGGAGCGGGCGGTCGAGTTACTTCGCTTGCATTCCGATCCGGAGTTGCTGATCCTGGTGAACGTCTGGGATGTTGCCAGCGCCACAACCGTCGCGGCGGTGCCTGGCTGCCGGGCGGTGGCCACTGCCAGTGCCGCCATGGCCGCGGCCTTTGGCTACCCTGACGGCGAGATTCTTCCAATAGCGATGATGCTCGAGATGCTGGCCAGGATCGTGGGCGCGGTCGGGGTGCCGGTCACCGCCGATCTTGAGGCCGGCTACGGTGACGTGGCCAGCACCGTGGCTCGCGCCATCGCGGCGGGCGCCGCCGGCGCCAATCTGGAAGACCAGATGCGCCCGCTGGCCGAATCCGCCAAGGCCGTCAGGATCGCGGTTCGAGCCGCGGAGGTCGAGGGAGTGCCCTTCGTGCTCAACGCTCGAACGGATGCCTTCCTGGAGCCCGGCGGGCAGGGTGGTGCCCTGCCCCAGGCGCTGCAACGGGGCCGGGCGTTTCTCGAGGAAGGAGCTGCCTGTGTCTTCGTGCCGGGCCGGCTCGACGCGGACCAGGTCAGCTCCCTTGTCGAAGGCCTCGGCCCACATCGGCTCAGCGTCCTCGGCCTGCCCGGTACCCCAACGCCGAGCGAGCTGGCCGCCCTGGGAGTCGCCCGGGTGTCCTACGGCCCCTATCCGCAACTGGTGGCCCTAGCCACTTTGGCCAGGACCGCCGAGCTGCTGCTGGCCGGCGCTCCCCCGCCGCCCCTGTGACCGGCAGCCACGGCGGCCGCACCGAGAGGGGCGGGGGCGGTGGATCCAGGCGGGGAACCGGCCCGCCCGCCGGGCGCGAGCGTGCCCTGCAGGAATGCGCCCGGCTGCCGGAAGCCGAGCTCTGCCATCCCTTCGGAGATTCAACCGCGGTCTTCAAGGTCGCCGGCAGAATGTTCGCCGCCGTGAGCCTCGCCGACCGCCCGGGCCGCATCACCTTGAAGTGTGACCCGGGATACGGGGCGGCCCTGGTCGACCAGTACCAGGAGATCACTCCCGGCTACCACATGAGCAAGCGGCACTGGATCACGGTGACTCTCTCGGCCGCCCTGGCGCCGGACCTGGTTGAGGACCTGATCTCCGAGTCTTACCAGCTGGTGCTGCGGAAGTCATCCCGGGCCGCCCGCTGAGCAGAGATTCTGACCGCCTTCACCGCGGCCCGCCTGGCGCGCAGCGCCGAGCCGGCCAGCTTGGTGCCCGTCGCCCGCCCAAATCATCCATTCCAAAGCGCCAGCGCCACCGGGTCTGTCCCACCGGAGTGGCTCAGCCGACCGGTCCTGGGGTTCGGAGCTGAGTCAGCTCCGAGCCGGCTGCCGGCGCATTGCCCAGAAGTGCGGCCCATGGGGGCTCTGGACCTCGCCCACGACCTCAAAGCCTCGGCCCTGGTAGAAGCGGACGTCGACCAGGGTGGCCGTGTCCAGGACCGCCGGGGTTCCGGTCCGGTCACAGCGAGCCAGCATCGGCGCCAGCACCGCCGTGCCCAGGCCGGTTCCCTGACGGGACGGCTCGGTGCCCAGGATCGCCAGATACCAGGCCGGGGTGACGCCGTGAAGACGGTGCAGCCGCAGCGTGGTCATGGCGGCCCGGGCCACCCTCGGGCCGAGCATCCGCATCACCTGCAAGTTGACGCTGACCACATCCCAAGTGCGGGCGTGGCCGGACGGACGTTCCGGGACCCTGCCCATCGGCAGCCAGAGGGCGGCGGCGGACAGGTCATCGGTGACCCAACCCTCCCCCGAAGCCAGCAGCAGCGAGGCGTTCAGCCGGTACCAGCGCGCCAGGGCCTGGGGACGCCCCGCCGGCTTGGGGAAGAGCCAGGCTGAGGTCGGGTCGGGCAGGAAGGCTCGGGCCAGCATGCTCCCGACCTCGGGTAGGTCTGGCGACCGCAGGGGTCGTACCAGGGGAGCGGCGCCCCCGCTCTGACGCTCCAGAGCTGAGCTCACTCGCCGGCCACCCGTGAGCCCTGCGGGTAGGGGGTCACCCAGACTGAGCCTCAGCCCGAACCGGCGCTGGGCTGGCGATTGGCCAACCGCTCCGCCACCGCGTTGAGGACGACCGGCAGCGCCATCCGGCCGCCTCGGAGAGCCAGGGACTGGAGGGCCGAACGGGAATGCTTGGGGCTGCCCGGACGGGGGCTGGCCCCCTGGCCGGCGGCCGCCTCGGCCAGCAGCTCAGAAAGGCGGGAGCGCCACTCCTCCGGCATCGCAGCGATCCAGTCGACCTGGCCAGGCTCCCCGCTACGGCGACGCCGGGCCCGAACCAAGTAGGTCGTGCCCACCAGCGCCACCACCGCCACCCCGACGGCCAGCTTGGCTCCATCCCGGCGGAGACGCCGGCGCGGACTCAACTCCTGGCGGATCCGCAGCTCGAGGCGATCCAGGGTGGAGTCGACCCGGGCGCGGGTCGCCGCTACCTGTGCGCGCGCCTGCTCAGTCGTCGTGCCCACTCTAGGTCCTCTTGAAGGCTAAGTTTGCTGGCCGTGAACGGCCAGAGGTGCCGATTGGACCACACCACCCCGGCCCCCAGCGCCAGCAGAGCGATGCCGATGATGCCCAGGATGCCGGCCACCAGGGTGTGATTGGGGATCCACTCCACCAGGGTGACAAGCCCGAAGATCAGGAGCATCCCCGCGCCCAGGGCCGCCACTGCGCCGGCCACGACCACACGCAGGCCCCTGCGTGCACTCCGTTTGAGCTCCGCCTTGGCCAGCTCCATCTCGGCAGCGACCAGTTGCCGCAGCTCACCCCCCAGGTCCTGCACGAGTTGCGGGACCGTCTCCTCTTCGAGATCCTTGGCAGCCATGCTTGCAGGGTAGCGGATGCGGCCCACCCAACCACTCCGCCTATGATCAAAACGTGGCATCCCAAGGGCCGGCAGAGGCCTCCTCACTGGTCCCTCCCCTGGTCCGCCTCGCCCGCCGCGGCAGCCTCCTGATCGCATCCGACTTCGACGGCACCCTGGCCCAGGTGGTGCGTGACCCCAGGCGAGCCCGAGCACTGCCCCAGGCATCGCGCGCATTGGCCGAGCTGGCCCGCCGCACCCCGGTCGCCGTGATCAGCGGCCGAGACCTGGCCAACCTCGCGGTCCAGTGTCGGGTGCCGGGGGCGGTGCTGCTGGGCAGCTACGGCCTGGAACCGTGGCTGAACGCCAGCCCGGCTGACCCCCTGCCCATGACCCCAGCACCGTCCCAGCGCCTGGTCCAACTCGCCAAGCACCTGGAGGAACTCACCGGCTGGCTTCCCGGCGTCCAGGTCGAGTCCAAGGCGCTCGGGGTTTCGGTGCATTACCGCAACTCGCCGGAGCCGCGCCGGGTGGGCCCCACCGTGCGCCGCATGGTCGAGCAACTGGCGGCTGGGGAGCACCTTCAGGTGGTTCGGGGCAAGCTGGTGATCGAGGTGCGACCGCCCCACAGCGGCAACAAGGGGATGGCGCTGGCGGGGCTCCTGGACCGGCTCCAGCCCAGAGGATGCGTCTTCGCCGGGGACGACCTAGGCGACCTCCCGGCAATTGAGGAGCTGCACCGGCGGGCGCCGGAGATGGAGCTGGCGCTCGCGATCGGGGTGCTTGGGCCAGACTCCAATCCTCAGCTGGCGGAGGCCGCGGACATCTGCCTCACGGGGCCGGCCGCCTGGGCCCAGCTCCTGGGGGAGGTGGCAGCTGGGCTCCGCTCTCCGGCCTGAGGACCGAGGTACTACTGGTCCAGCAGGTCGTTGAGGTCCTGGAGCTGATTGCTGATCCAACGGGTGATGTCGTTGCGGCGCACGATCTGGCGCAGCTGGCGCGCCCGGTTGGACCGGTAGCGCTTGGGCATGGTGAGCGCCGCGTGGAGCGCCTCCGCGGTCTGGTCGATGTCGAAGGGGTTTATCCCCAGCGCCTGGGGCCCGAGTTCCTCGTAGCTGCCGGCGTTCTCGCTGAGGACCAGCACCCCGTCCCGGGTGTTGCACAGGGCGCCCTCCTTGGCCACCAGGTTCATGCCGTCGTAGATCGGGTTCACCAGCAGGGCGTCGTATGACTTGTAGGCGGCGACCGCCCGGTGGAGATTCTCCCCCACCTCAAGGCGGATCGGCAGCCAGGTGCCGGTCTGGAAGCGGCGGTTGACCCGGGCGGCGGCAGAGACCAGGGCCCCCAGGTAGGCGCGGTAGGCATCGACGTTCTGGCGGCTGCGTTGCAGGAAGGCCCAGAAGACAACCCGCCCCCGCAGCTCGGGGTGGATCTCCAGTAGTCGCTCGTAGGCGAGGAATCCCCGCACGATGTTCTTGCTGAGATCGGTGCGGTCGACCCTCAGGATCAGCATCTCGGGGCGCCACGCCGCGATCAGCTCCTCCTCCTTGCGCACCTCGTCGCTGGCCGCGAGCTCGGTCATGCCCCGGATGTCGATCGAGATCGGGTAGGCCCTGATCCAAACTGACCTTCCCTCGTAGAAGACGATGCGCTGACGGTGGTCGACCCCCAGCCCGAGGTTCTCCTCACAGGTCATCAGGAAGTTGCGCACGTCCAGGCTGGTCTGGAGTCCGACCACATCGTTGCCCAGGAGCCCGGTCATGATCCCGTCGCGCATGTGGCGCGGGATCACCTTCCAGTACTGGGGGGTGGGCCAGGGGATGTGGATGAAGTGCTGCAGGCGCGCCTCCGGCAGCTGCGTGCGGACCATGGCCGGCATCAAGTAGAGGTGGTAATCCTGGGTGAGGATCAGGGGTCTGGCCTTCGATCTGGCCGCCACCGCCACCACCTGGTCGGCGAAGTTCTGGTTGACTTTCACATAGCCGTCGCGCCAGGCACGCCCGGTCTCGGAGTCCAGGATCGGCTCTCGGCCGAGGTCCCAGAGGTAATGCTGGATGAACCAGAGCAACGGGTTGCTGATCTGGTTGTAGTAGAGCTCGTACGCCTCGGGTTCCGACTCCACAAAGACGGTGCGGAAGGTCTCACCGCCCTCGGTGGTCACCTCCACCACCCCATCGGCTCCGGCCCGGCGCACCAGGTCGAGGTCGGATTCCCCGCGAGCCGCCCCAACCCAGATCGACCCGCTGGCCTTGGCGAGAGCGGCCATGGCGGTCACCAGGCCGCCGCCCCCTCGGGTGATCCTCTGTTGCCCGCTGGGATCCAGGTGGACGTCGATGGGAGGCCGGTTGGCGACCACGATGGTCTGCCACCCCTGCAGCATCTGCCGGAGGTACGACTCGATTCCGGGCATGGCGCATAGGATGACGGACCCACCCCGCCGGATGGGCTCCGGCTATTCACAGCTGATCCAGGAGGGACCGCCGCGGCCGCGGCGG
>JABEUU010000094.1 GCA_013044295.1 Candidatus Dormiibacterota bacterium | reverse complement strand
GGAGGGCGCCAGGCGACCCAGGACCGTTCGGGGCCGCCCGCTGGGCGATACTCACTATCGCACAGTGTTTAGGAACGGTCTCCCGGTCGAACCGGCCCTCGCCGGTGAGGACCAGGTCCGCCTGGGCCAGCGCGCCGTCCAGGCCGCAGGCGTTCGCGACCAGATCGGCGCCCGGGAAGAGGCGGGCGCCGCAGAACGCCAGCAGTCCAAAGCCGGTGCCGCCGGCGGCACCGGCCCCTGGCCTGGCCTCCAGCCCGGAGGTGCCGAGGTCGCGCCCGGCCACCTCCGCCAGCCGGTGCAGGCCCGCCTCCAGCCCCGCCACCGTTGCGCGGTCGGCGCCCTTCTGGGGTCCGTACACGGCAGCTGCGCCCCGGCGTCCCAGGAGCCGGTTGGTGACGTCGGATGCGGCCAGCACCCGGACTCCGGCCAGCCGCCGGTCGACCCGGTCGGACTCGATGCGGTGGAGCTGGCGCAATCCCAGCCCGCCTTCGGGGATCTCGCACCCGTCCGCCCTCAGCAGGCGGTAGCCGAGAGCCCGGGCCAGGCCGGCTCCGCCGTCCGTGGACGCGCTGCCGCCGATGCCCACCAGGATCTCAGCTGGGCCGCCTCGCAGGCCGGCCCGGATCAGCTCCCCCAGGCCACGGGTGCTGGCGGTGGCCGCGGTGTGGGGGCTGGGCCGAGCGATGCGGGCGAGACCGGCGACGCTGGCCAGCTCGATCACAGCGGTCTCCCCCGATCGGCCCGGCAGCCAGCCGACCCGAGCCCAGACCGGCTCCAACAGGGGTCCGGAGGCTCGATGCCGGCTGGTCCGGCCCCCACCGGCCGCGACCAGCGTGGCCCGGAAGCCGTCGCCGCCATCCGCCAGCGGCAGGCAGGTGATCTGGGCCTCGGGCAGTGCCCGGCGTACCCCGGCAGCCATCGCCGAGGCCACCTCGAAAGCGCTGAAAGTGCCCTTGAAGGCATTGGGCGCGACCAGGACTCGGAGCGGGCTTTTGGCGATCACAGCCTAATGTTTAATGGAATCCGGCCGGCGCTGCCCGAGGAGCGGCCTCGGCCGGTGTAGGATGATCCCGCCAGGGCAAGCAGATGGTGCCGATTTAGAGAAGTGGCCAAGTACCGCGCCGAGCACTCCCCCCCGCCCCGCCCCCGGCGCTTGGGGGCCATCTGGCAGAACCTCAGCATCCGGCGGCGGATTCTGGTATCGATGCTGGCGGTTTCGGTGATCCCGCTGGGCCTCTTCAGCCTGGTTGGCTTCACCGCTATCTCTGGCTTGAGCAGCGGGGCCTTGCGGACCGCCAACAACGCCCTGGTGGCCACCCAGGGTGCCCATCTGGAGGACCTGGTCCGAAGCAAGGCCGCCATCGTCAACGACGAGCTGGCCTCGATCGAGAACCAGATCGGCCTGCTTGGGCAGGCCGCCAGCAACGTCCTGGCGCAGCCCAATCCCCAGGGCACTGCGCCGGTGTCCGGGGTCACGATCCTCGGCCCCGGGGCCACCGCCGCCACGCCGGGCACCGGCGTCCTGGCGCTGCGCAGCCTGGAGTCCGAGATGTCGACCATCTCCCAGTTGCATCCCGAGATCGCGGAGGTGTGGTTGCAGCTGCCCCAGAGTGGGTTGCTGGCGGTCGCCCCCAGCAGCGCCGTGCCGAGCGGTCAGAGCTCACGCTTCGAGCAGCTCCTGCCACCCCAGTCCGAGTACCAGCTGGGCGTGGCCGAGGAGCAGGCGGCCGACCAGTTGCAGTCGTCGCAGTGGCGGGCGCTGGTCGCCCGGTCGCCCCAGGGGGCGATCTGGACCCCGGTGTACTCCAATCCCATGGCGGGCGGCGAGACCGTGACCGTGGCCACCCAGGGGACCACCCCCGGCGGGGTGCAGTTTCGGGTCGGCGCCAACATCACGGTGCGGGACCTGGTCTCGACGTTCCTGGTCGGACCGCCGGGCAGCGCTCAGGGCAGCTACGCCTTTCTGGTCAGCGGCGAGGGCACGGTGATAAGCGTGGGTCGGGGCGGGACCGCGGCCCTGGGGCTGAAGACCAAGGGCAAGCAGGCGCCGGTTGCCAGCCTCACCGCCAAGGCCAACCCCTGGTTCCCGGTCGCCAGCCAGATGCGCCTCGGGCTCCAGGGGCTCCAGCAGATCAGCTTGGACGGGTCCCCCATCGATGTCTTCTACAGCCCCCTGCCCGCCAGCCGGTGGAGCCTGGGCGTGGCGCTCCCGGTGGCGGGCTTGGACAGCAGTGTGGTCGGTTTCTCCAAGCAGATCAGCCAGGGGCTGGCGGGGGTCGGCGCCCTGCTGCTGCCGATCCTGCTGCTGCTGGCGATCATGGTGGTGGCTCTCACCAACATCCTCAGCCGGCGCCTGCTCGGACCGCTGTCCCATTTGACCGCGGCATCCGATCGGATCGCCGCCGGCGATCTCGCCACCGCGGTGGCGGTCTCCCCGGGCGGCCCGGATGAGATCGGCACCCTGGAGCGGACGCTGGAAGGTATGCGGCAGCGGCTCGCTCAGCAGCGGCAGCAGATCGACGGGGCCCAGCAGGAGCTGGAGCAGAAGGTTGAGGAGCGGACCGCCGAGCTCACTCAGCGCAATCAGGAGCTGGCCACCCTCAACTCGGTCACCGGGGAGATGGGCAGGTCGCTGGTGGTTTCAGACGTGGCCAATACCGCCGCCGCCCAGTTGCAAGCCGTCTGGGACCTCCCTGAAGTGGCCGTCTACCTGGCCGACGGGTTGGAGGCCAGCGGGATGCGGATGGTGGGCAGGGCCATCCCTGCCGGCGGCGACCAGGAGGAGGTCCCAGACCTGCCGCCCGCCCTGGCCCAGATGCCCGGCCAAGGTGGCCTGCTGCCCCTCCAGGGCGGCGATGTGCTGCTCATCCCCCTCACCACGGCGGGTGCGCACGTGGGCTACCTCTCCCTGCGGCATCGGGACCAGTTGGGCGGGCGCCAGCTTGAGCTCCTCGAGGTGGTGGCGGGCCAGCTCGCCCTGGCGTTGAGGAACGCCCAGCTCTTCGCGGACACCCAGGAACTGGCCACCATCAACGAGCGCAACCGCATCGCGCGCGAGATCCACGACACCCTGGCCCAGGGCCTGGCCGGCATCATCGTGCAGCTTCAGGCCGCCGACGCCTGGCTGGGCCGCGATCAGGGGCGGACCCGGGAGGCTGTCGACCACGCCACCGAGCTGGCGCGCTTCAGCCTTCAGGAGGCGCGCCGGTCGGTCTGGGACCTGCGCCCCGAGGGCCTCCAGCGGGCCGGACTGGCGGGGGCGGTGCGCGATGAGTTGAACCGGATCCGAGACCGGGACGGGATCAAGACCTCGCTCCGGCTCAAGGCCATGCGCGGTCTGGTGCTGCCGGCCCAGGTCGAGGTAGCCGTGTTCCGAATCGTCCAGGAGGCGCTCGCGAATGCGATGCGTCACGGCCGGCCCGCGGCGGTCGCAATAGAGATGACCGTGATCGCTGGGGAGCTGCGCGTGACCGTGACCGACGACGGGTCCGGGTTCACGCCTTCCGGCCCGCTCCGGGCTGGCAGCTTCGGGATCACCTCGATGCGCGAACGAGCCCTCAACTGCGGGGGCAGCTTCGAGCTCAGCAGCGTGCCCGGGGGCGGCACCCGCGTGGTCCTGCAGGTGCCCTGCGCGGAGCCCAGCCGGGTGCGCTCTTGATCCGGGTCCTGGTCGCGGACGACCATCCAGTGGTGCGGCAGGGCATCTGCGCGATGCTGGAAATCGAACCCGACCTGGAGGTGGTCGCCGACGTCGGCGACGGCGGCGAGGCCGTGCGGAGGACCCTGGAGACCAATCCCGACGTGGTTCTGATGGACGTCCAGATGCCGGTCCTGGACGGGATCGAGGCGCTGCGCGAGATCCTTCGCCAGCGCCCGGGCACGAAGGTGGTGATGCTGACCACCTTCGGCCACGAGAACTATGTGGTTCCCAGTTTCAAGGCGGGCGCTCTGGGCTACCTTCTCAAAGACGTCGGCCGCGCCGAGCTGACCCGTGCCATAAGAAAGGTGGCCTCCGGGGAGTCGCTGCTGGACCGTCCCCCCGCGAGCAGCCCGGACGCCAGTCCGATCAGCCAAAGGGAGCTGGAGGTGCTCCGCTGCATGGCTCGGGAGATGACCAACCGGGAGATCGCCAGCCACCTCTACCTAAGCGAGAACACCGTCAAGACCCACGTCAGCCACCTGCTCGCCAAGCTGGGCGCCCAGGACCGTTCAGGGGCCGTCCTGCGGGCCTGGCGGCAGGGGCTGCTGCCGGCCGAGCCATATCCCCCCCCGGCTCAGAATCACCCCGGTGGGGGATGACAGGGCCACCTCGCGCCTTCTAACATCTCCAAACTGCGTGGAGCAGATACCCACGCACCTGCCCTCGTGGGATGGCAGGAACAAGACCAGGGCACAGGAGGGTACACAGACTCGTGATAAGCATGCCGAAGCTTTCGTTCTGGCGGATGGCGGGGGTGGCGGCGGCCGCTGCCCTCTTCGTAGCCGCCTGCGGAGGCACCACAACCGCCCCCAAGACCACGTCTGGAGGCATCGTGACCTTTGCCGAGGGGCCCAGCGCGCCCCCCAACTACATCCTGCCGCTGGCGAGCGGCTCCTACTTCAGCGTCACCAACCTCTCCGACTTCTCGCAGAACATGTACCTCCCCCTCTACTGGTTCGGTAACAACGGGGAGCCGACTCTCAACGAGCCTCTGAGCGTGGCCAACGCTCCGGTCTACTCCAACAACAACTCGCAGGTCACGATCACGCTCAAGAATTGGCAGTGGTCGAACGGGACTCCGATCACCGCCCGCGACGTCGTCTTCTGGATGAATCTTCTGAGCGCGGCCACTGATCCCAAGTCCCCCGCGGTCGGGACCAGCACCGCACCTGGACCCGGTTGGGGCGCCGACGTCCCCGGTGGGTTCCCCCAGAACGTAATCAGCTACAAGACGGTCGGGACCAACAAGGTCGAGTTCAAGCTGAATGGCTCCTACAACCCGACCTGGTACACCTACAACGAGCTGAGCCAGATCTACCCGATGCCGTCGGCGTCGTGGGACGAGCTCTCAGCGGCCGGCCCGGTCAGCCTCAGCAACGACGCCTCAGCCCAGACGCGCGAGCTGGCTCCGGCCTCGTTCGGCCTGCCCGCCAACTCCTACGTCCCGGTCAACCCTGGTACGGGCACGAGTGGCGCCCTGGGCGTGGCCCAGTTCCTCAACACCCAGTCCCAGAACCTCAGCTCCTACGCCACCAACCCGCTCTGGCAGGTGGTCGATGGACCCTTCAAGCTGAACCAGTTCACGACCAGCGGTTTCGTCAAGATGGTCCCCAACAAGAACTACTCGGGATCTCCCAAGCCGAGCATCTCCGCCTTTGAGGAGCTGCCCTTCACGACGGACACCGCCGAGTTCAACGCGCTCCGCAGCGGCAGCCTGTCGATCGGCTACATCCCGGTCCAGGACCTGGCCCAGAAGGCCGCTCTGGAGAAGAATCAGGGCTACACCCTGAACTACTGGTACGACTTCGGGATCGTCTACTTCCCCTACAACTTCACCAACCCGACGGCGGGACCGATCTTCAAGCAGCTCTACTTCCGGCAGGCCTTCCAGTCGCTGGTGAACCAGCCCCAGTACATCAAGGACTTCGGGGCTGGGATCGGCACCATCAACAATGGTCCGGTGCCGGGCTACCCGGTCAAGAACCCTGACGAGAGCCCACTCGAGGCCAACGGTCAGGTCTACCCGTACAGCACCACCAAGGCCGTGAGTCTGCTCAAGGACAACGGCTGGACCGTGAAGCCAGGCGGCATCACCGTCTGTGGCACTCCCGGCACCGCCTCCGGAGACTGTGGGGCCGGCATCGCCGCCGGAGCCCCGCTGACCTTCAACATGCTGTACGCGAGCGGCGCCACCGAGCTGACCAACCAGATGGAAGCCATGCAGTCGACCATGAAGTCGGTTGCCGGTATCACCATCAACCTCAAGACCGCGCCCTTCTCTCAGGTGATCAGCACTGCCTTCAACGGCTGCACCTTCGCCACTCCGTGCAGTGGCTGGCAGCTGGCGGACTGGGGCGGCGGCTGGGTCTACTCGCCCGACTACTTCCCGACCGGCGGCGAGCTGTTCACCACCGGCGCTTCCAGCAACAACGGCGACTACTCCAACCCGATCAACGACGCCAACATCGTGGCCACTCACACCGCGGCTAACCAGACGGCCGAGATCGCAGCCCTCTTCAAGTACGAGGACTTCCTGGCCAAGCAGCTGCCGGTCGTGTGGATGCCAAACGGCCCCTACCAGCTGACGATGTACAAGTCCAACCTCGGTGGATTTGTGCCGCAGGGAATCTACGACGAGATCTACCCGCAGAAGTACACCTGCGGTACGGGCGCCTGCCCCACACCGGCGGGCTGACGTCAAGGCACTAGCCGAGGTCGGTTAGAGCCAAAAGGGGGCCCGGCCAGCGGGCCGGGCCCCCAACCATGCAAACTGTTGCGAAACGTGCCGGGCGGCTAAGGGGAAGGAAGCGATGTTCGGATACATGATCCGCCGTGTCGGGCAGGCGATCATCGTGCTGATCGGGGTCACGATCATCACCTTCATCCTCCTGCACCTGCTTCCCGGGAACCCGGTCCGAGCTATCCTGGGCACCCGCGCCAGCGCCATCGACATCAAGCAGTTGACGGACCAGCTGGGGCTCAACAAGCCGCTCTACATCCAGTACTTCGTCTGGGTCAGCAACCTCCTCCACGGCAATCTCGGCTTCTCCTACAAGCTGGATCAGCCGGTGGCGTCGCTTCTGGCCCAGCGGATTCCCAAGACCCTGTTCTTGGTGGGCGCCTCCCTGATCCTGGCGGTGCTGCTGGCGGTGCCTTTGGGGATGCTGCAGGCGGTGCGCCGCAACAAGCCCGATGACTACGTGCTGACCGGGCTCTCCTTCATCTTCTACTCGATGCCCTCATTCTGGCTGGGCATTCTGCTGATCGTGGTCTTCAGCGCCACCCTGGGATGGTTTCCCTCAGAGGCGCCTCAAGATCAGTTCAGCGTCTTCTCCCAGCTCAATGGGATGGTGCTGCCGGTGGCGACCCTGACCCTGGTCACCCTGGCCTTCTTCAGCCGCTACACGCGCAGCTCGATGCTGGAGCAGACCATCCAGGACTATGTGCGCACCGCTCGCGCCAAGGGGGTGTCGCGCCGGGCCGTGCTCTTCCGCCACGTCCTGCGCAACGCCCTCATCCCCGTGATCACCCTTTTGGGACTCAGCCTTGGTGGAATCCTGAGCGGGGCGGTCGTGACCGAGGACGTCTTCAACTACCCAGGGATGGGGCTGCTGTTCTACCAGGCGGCCGTCAGTGACGACTTCCCGGTGCTGCTCGGGGTGACTGTGGTGGTGGCGCTGGCCACGGTGCTCGGCAACCTGATCGCGGACATTCTGTACGCCGTGACCGACCCCCGGATTCGCTATGTCTCGTGAGCGCTGTCAGTCGCCAGTCCACTTTCAGTTGTAGGGTTCAGGAGGCCGTTAGGTGATCGAGGATGTGCGGACCGAGCTGATGCCCGTGGCGGGCGGGGTCGGAACGGCGATGCCCGAGGGCGGCGAGGGTTACAGCTCGGGATCCGTCTGGCGCCTCATTTTGGCCGTCTTCCTGGAGAACCGTCTGGCGATCGTGGGCCTCGGCCTGATCGTCTTCATGGTGCTTTTCTGCTTCGTGGGGCCGCTCGTCTATCACACCCAGCAGGTCTTCAACAATCCCAACATCGCCAACCTGCCGCCCAGCGCCCACCATCCCCTGGGGACCGACCCGGTGGGCTACGACATGCTGGGCCGGCTGATGCTGGGGGGCCAGAGTTCGCTTGAGATCGGCTTCGCGGCGGCCCTGATCGCAGTCGGGATCGGGGTCATCTGGGGCGCCACGGCCGGCCTGGCCGGGGGCGTGGTTGACGCCGTCATGATGCGCATTGTCGACGCCCTGCTGGCGATCCCGTTCCTCTTCGCCCTGATTCTGCTGGGGGCGATCTTCACCACCTCGATCCCGGAGCTGATCATCGTGATCGGGTTGGTCGCCTGGCTGGTGCCGGCCCGGCTGGTCAGAGGGGAGACCTTGAGCCTGCGGGTGCGAGAGTACGTGCAGGCCGTGAGGGTCATGGGGGGCGGCTCTGGGCGCGTCCTGCTCCGCCACATCATCCCCAACACCGTGGGCACGATTGTGGTCAATGCCACCTTTCAGGTCGCCGACGCGATCATCTTCGTCGCCACCCTGAGCTTTCTGGGCATCGGGGTTCCGCCGCCCGCCACCAACTGGGGCGGGGAGCTCTCCAACGGGCTGTCGTACTTCTATGACGGCTACTGGTGGCTCATCTACCCCGCCGGGATCGCGATCGTGCTGACCGTGGTGGCGTTCAACTTCGTGGGCGATGCCATGCGCGACGCCCTCGAGGTGCGGCTGCAGCAGCGCTGAGCGCCGGGTCCTCTTCGGTGGGATTCAGGACGCGGCGCGGTTGATGGTCGCTTCCGTCCGGGTTTTGGGCGCCATCTGGTAGGCCGGTGCCTCGGCACGGTCTGTCGGCGTTGGCGGGGAGCTCGGCACGCCAGGCCCGCCCTTCGCGGAGGGGTCAACTGGGCACTGGAGCCCCGGCCACGGCAAGGCCGGAGCGAGCGTCGGTTGGATCCGGGCGGCGGTGGCCATGGGCTTGCCGGGGAGGGGCGCCGCTGGGCCGGTCGCAACTAGGCTCGATGGGCGAGGCCCGTCAGGCGGTGGCGATCGGGGTCTGCAAGGGGAAGTGGCACGCGGCTATGTGGCGCGGGCCGAAGGCGCGCAGTGGCGGCTCCTCCTCGGCGCAGATCTCCTGGGCGCGAGGGCAGCGGGTCCTGAACCGGCACCCGGAGGGTGGATGCATGGCCGAGGGGAGCTCACCCATGATCGGCTGCAGGTTCTTGGAGCGCTCGCGCTTGGGGTCCGGCTCAGGGATGGCGTTGATCAAGCCCTGGGTGTAGGGGTGAGCCGGGTGGTCGTAGATGTCCTGGCTCGGAGCCACCTCGACCAACTTGCCCAGGTACATGACCCCGACCCGGTCGGAGAGGTACTTGACCACGGAGAGGTCGTGGGAGATGACGATGTAGGTGAGCCCGTGGGTCTCCTGCAGCCCGTTCATGAGGTTCATGATCTGGGACCGGATCGAAACGTCGAGGGCTGACACTGGCTCATCGGCCACGATCAGCTTGGGGTTGAGGGTTAGCGCCCTGGCCAGGCCGATGCGCTGGCGCTGACCACCCGAGAACTCGTGGGGGTACAGGTCGATGGCCTTGGGGCTGAGGCCGACCTCCTGCAGGAGCTGCCGGACCCTGGAGTCCTGCTCCTGGCGGTTGCCGATCTTCTGCACCGTGAGCGGCTCGCGGATGATGTTGCCCACGTGCATCCGGGGATCCAGTGAGGCGTAGGGGTCCTGGAACATGAGCTGCAGGTCGCGGCGGCGGCGCCGGAACTCCCGCCCCCGGAGGCGGGCGATGTCACTACCCTCGAACCAGATCTGCCCGGAGGTGGGCTTCTCCAGGCCGACGATCAACCTGCCGATGGTGGTCTTGCCGCATCCAGACTCGCCGACCAGGCCGAAGGTCTCGCCCTTGGCGACGGACAGGGAGACATCGGACACCGCCTTGACGGTGCCGATCTTGCGCTGCATGACGGCGCCGGCGGTCACGGGGAACTCCTTCACCAGGTGCCGGAGCTCCAGGAACGCGGTGCTGGGCTGGCTGGCTTCCTCGGCGGCCGAGAGCGGAGTGGCTGTGGTCATCTGGTTGGTCCCTGTGTCACTTGGCCGTCACCTCGCAGACTGGGAGGCTCAATGAGTCAGCGGCGCCGTCGGCCGCAGGCTCCCCTTGCCGACCGGGTTGAAGCACGCGTACTGATGCTCAGGCGTAGCGCCGGTCAGCAGCGGTTCCTCCTCACGGCAGCGCGCCGTCGCGAACTGGCAGCGGGGCTGAAACCGGCACCAGGCCGGCGGGTGGGACAGGTCCGGTGGCAAACCGGGGATGCTGTACAGCGCGGCCGATGAGTTCTGACTGAGGCGCGGGATCGAGGCCAGCAGGGCGGCGGTGTAGGGATGCCGCATCGACTCGAAGAGTTCCTCGGTGGGTGCCTGCTCCACGATCTTGCCGGCGTACATCACGTTCACGCGGTCTGCCCTGCCTGCGATCACACCCATGTCGTGGGTGATCAACATCACCGCCATCCGCAGCCTCTGCTTGAGGCTGTAGAGGAGCTCCAGGATCTGGAGCTGGATGGTGACGTCGAGGGCGGTGGTGGGTTCATCCGCTATCAGCAGCTTGGGCTCGCAGGACAGCGCCATGGCGATCATCACGCGCTGGCGCAGACCGCCCGATAGCTGATGTGGGAAGTCCTTGAGACGCTCCCGGGGATTGGGCATGCCAACCAGGTTCAGGACCTCGGCGGCGCGGTCCAGCGCCTCCTTCCGGGAGACCTGGCGGTGAATGCGCACTCCCTCGGAGATCTGGGCCCCGATGTTCATGGTGGGGTTCAGGGAGGTCATCGGATCCTGGAAGATCACCGCGACTTCGTTGCCACGTACCTTCCGCATCTCATTGTCGGAGAGCCCGACCAACTCCTTGCCGTCGAGCTTGATGCTGCCCCCGGCGATGTACCCTCCGGGAGGAAGCAGCTGCATCACGGACATCCCGGTCATGGTCTTGCCACAGCCGGACTCCCCAACCACTCCCAGGGTCTCGCCTTCCTCTATGAAGAGGCTGACCCCGTCGACCGCTTGGACCTGGCCATGGCGCTGTTTGATGTAGGTCTTTAGGCCGTCGATCTCTAGCAGAGCTGCCAACTCTCAGTCCCTACGCAATCCGCGGGTGAAGTTCCAGAAAGTTGACCGGAGTATAGCGACCCCATGCGGCCAAGGGCTGCAGGTCGCTCCGGTTCCCGGAGCGGAAGGTGGATGGACGCGCAAACGCTCCCAGGAGTGCCCGGGATCCCGATCGGGGCTACTGGCAACTGGCGCGCCTACCGAAGGCCCCAGGCGCTGAGAGGCAGGGGCTTTGAGTACGGTCGGTTGGTTGGCCCCAGGGGATCGCCCGGGGTGGCGTCATCCCCGCTCCCGCCGCCGCGCATCAGCTGCACCCGGTCCACACTGGCCGCGGCCAGAGAGACGTCTCTGGTCAGCAGCAGGATCGCCATCCGCAACCGCTGCCGCAGCTCCTCCAGGAGCTCCATGAGGTCTCGCTGCTGCGAGGGCTGGAGCGAGGCGGTGGGTTCATCCGCGATCAGGAGCCGCGGCTCGCAGGCGATCGCCATTGCGACCAGGACCTGGCGGAGCAGGCTGCCGGAGAGCTGGTGGGGGTATTCCCCAAGGCGATCCCGGGGCCCGGCAACGCCGCTGATCTGCAGCACCTCCTCCGCCCGGTGGAGGGCGTCGCGGTGGGAGACCTTGCGGTGGATGCGCACCGCCTCCGCGATCTGCTCCCCGACTGTCATGGTGGGGTTGAGCGAGTTGTCGGCGTCCTGGAAGAGCATCGCGATCTGGGCCCCGCGCAGGTGGCTCATGGCCCTGTCGGCCAGGCCCACCAGCTCCTGGCCGTCGAACCGGATCTGGCCGCCGGCGATGTAGCCGCCTGGAGGCAGCAGCTGCATGATCGACAGCCCCGCCACGGACTTGCCACAGCCGGAGTCGCCGACCAGGGCCAGGGTCTCGCCGGCGCCGAGCTGGAAGCTGAGCCCGTCGATGGCAAGGACGGTCCCGTGGCGTCGTCGCAGGTAGGTTTTGAGGCCACTCACCTCAAGCAAGACCGCCAATCCAAGACCTCAGTCGAGTGACACCAGCGAGGTCCGCTGAATGCCGCGAAGTATATGCCTCACGAATGGCGCGGTCGCGATCCACCCGCCGCGCTTGGCCGATCGGGCCAGCGCGCGCCAGGCCGGGCCGGCCCCCGGAGCTGGCGCCGCTGGTTCCCAGCCGGGCCGGCCCGCCGACTCCGGTTGAGCCGGAGTGGACAGTCCCAGTCTCGGTGGGGAAGCCAGGTTGACCGGTCCGCGCCCTCAGCCGCTCGGAAGTGGGTACGCTTTGACGTCGCAGCCGAATCTCAGGAGGCATCGGATGAAGGCCATCATCACCACTCCGGGCAAGCAGGGCAGTGTCCATCTTGGCGAGATCGCGGAGCCTTCCGGCACCGGTACGGTGCAGGGAGCCGATGGCAAGCCGGCGGCGGCGGTCGAGGTGGAGGTGGTTGAGGTCGGCGTCTGCGGCACCGACCTCGAGATTGCCGACGAGGGGTACGGGGCAGCTCCGCCCGGGGGGACGCTATTGGTGATGGGGCACGAGAACCTGGGCCGGGTGGTCTCCGCGCCGGCTGGCAGCGAGTTGCAGGCCGGCCAGCTGGTGGTCGCGACCGTGCGTCGGCCGTGCCCGGAGCGGTGCGCCCCCTGCGCGGCCGGCCAGAGTGACGATTGCCTCACCGGCAACTACACCGAGAGGGGCATCAAGGGGCGCGACGGATACATGGCTGAACGCTACGTCGAGGCCGAGGACTACCTGATCCCGCTGCCGGGGGTGCTGGGCAAGGTGGCGGTGCTGATGGAGCCCAGCAGCATCGTGGAGAAGGGCCTGATCCAGGCGTTCACGATCCAGCGGACCCGGTTCCCGTGGGAGCCGCACCAGGCGCTCGTCTGCGGCGCCGGCGCGATCGGGCTGCTCGCCGCCATCTTCCTCCGGCTGCGTGACCTGGAGGTCACCCTGGTGGCCAAGGCGGCCCCGGATTCCCGCTCCGCCCGCGTGGCTGCGGAGATCGGGGCCAAGCTCCTGGATGCGGATCAGCACCCGGTCAGTGGCCTGTCCCGGGAGCTGGGCAACCTAGACATCGTGTTCGAGGCCACCGGTGTCTCCGCGGTGGCGATGGCCGCGATCGCGGCCACTGGCCACGATGGGGTCTGCTGCCTCAGCTCGGTGACGGCCGGGGACCGGGCTCTCACCATCGACGCGGACGCGCTCAACTTGGACATGGTGCTGGGCAACAAGCTTGTCTTCGGCACCGTCAACGCCAATCGCAAGTGGCCGGGCGTGCTGGAGCAGATCATCAGCCGCCGGGTGCCGGCGGAGCAGTTCCAGGAGGCGTTCCAGCGCCGGCCCGACGACATCAAGACGGTGATCACGTTCGCTGGAGCTTGAGGGTATTTTTCCGCAATCCAGGGGTCGCTACAG
>JABEUU010000093.1 GCA_013044295.1 Candidatus Dormiibacterota bacterium | reverse complement strand
GTCCGGATCCCCCGCGGCATCCCCTAGCGGGGGGCCCAGCCCCGCCGCCCGGCGCCCTCCCGCAACCACTGCCAAGGGCCAGCCTGCCGGGGCGGTTCCCAGCGGTCAGCCCGCGGCGGCCCCGCCAGCGGCGGGCCTGTTGCCGACAGGAAGCTCCGGCGGAGATGGCGAGCCGGCCAGCTCTGGTCTCACTCCGCCGAGTTCGCCAAACCACTGACCGGCACTCCTCCCACCCGAGCTTGGCCTCATCGGAGAAGTCGACTGTCAAGACAGGTCCCCATCGGCCAGACCTAGGGCCGTCTCGAGGTCACCCCAGGGCACCTGCACCGGACCAGGGTGGTGCCGTTCCAAGGTGAAGTGGGTTCCAGACCGGCGGCTGGGTGGCGCCGAGCTGCCCTGGCCAAAGTGGGGTACGCTACCCGTACCTTGGCTGATCCGATCGACCTGAGCGGAGTGCACCGCGAGCTGGATCTTTTGAAGCGCCAGCTCTGCCACTGCCAGTTGCGCGGCGAGTGCCTCGGCTGCAAGGGAGTTGAGATGATCCGTCAGCAGGTGGAGGCGGTGGCCGCCGCCGCCTCCCAGCCAGTGCTGTTGCAGGTTGCCCAGGAGACTGCCGCCAAGGACATGCTCTCGCAGTTCTCGCAGATGCAGGAACGGCTGATGGACGATCCTCAAATTCGCCGGGCCGCCGATGCCTTTCGGGAGCGTCTCCTGGAGGATCCCGAGGCCCGCAAGATGATCGAGGAGTTGATGCAGCGGCTCGGCCAGGAGGGGGAAGACCCCGACCCCTCCCAGTGACCCGGGCGCGGCGCTCGGTCCTGATCTGCCCGGGTGGCAATCCCAGGATGGTTGCCAAGGCCGCCACGTCGCCGGCCGATGAGGTCATCCTCGACCTGGAGGACGCGATCGCCCCGAACGGCAAGGATTTCGCCCGCAGCGAGCTGGTCAGGCTGGTCGAGAGCATCGACTTTGGGAACCGGACCCTGGCGGTCAGGGTCAACCGGGTGGGCTCCGCGGAGGCGCTCCTGGACCTGCTGACCCTGGTGCCCCGGATCGGGCGCCGGCTGGACTGTGTGGTGGTGCCCAAGGTCTCGTCCGTCGCCGAGGTCGGGTTTGTGCATCACTGCCTGGCATCGCTGGAGGCGGAGGCCGGTCTGGAGCGGCCGATCGGCATCGAGATCCAGATCGAGGACCCGGCCGGGTTGGAGGCGCTATCGGCATTGGCGACTGCCTCACCCCGGCTCGAGTCCCTCATCTTCGGGCCGGGCGACTTCGCGGCCGCCATGGGCATGCCTCAGCTCAGCATCGGGGGCACCGGTGGCGAGTATCCCGGTGACATTTGGCACTACCCGCTGTTCGCGATCGCGGTCGTGGCCCGGGCCCACGGGTTGCAGGTGATCGACGGCCCCTACTCTCAGATCCAGGATCTGGCCGGGCTGGAGCGGGCCTGCCAACGGGGCGCCGCTCTGGGCCTGGATGGCAAGTGGGCGATCCACCCGTCTCAGCTGGAGTCGGTGAACCGGATCTTCTCTCCCACCTCGGCCCAGTTGGAGCGCGCACGGGCTGTGCTCGAGCGGATCCGGTCTCAGGGGGGCGCATCAGGGCTGGAAGGCGAGATGGTGGACGAGGCCACTCGCAGGATGGCTGAGGCGATCCTCTCGCGGGCGGGACTGGCACCGGGGGAAGCGTGAGCGGCGGGAGTTCGGGCGAACCCAGATTGGGAATCGCCACCCGGGTGGTCCACGGCGCCGGCTTTGAGGACCTCGGCTCAGGTGCGGTGGTGCCGCCCCTGGTGGTGTCGGCGACATTCGATCACTCCAATCCCGGCCGGATGGTCTATGGCCGAGAGCACAACCCGACCTGGACGCTCTTGGAGCGAGCCATCGCCGACCTCGAGGACGGCCATGGCGCGGTCGCCTTCGGGTCGGGCATGGCGGGCGTCGCGGCGGTGCTGGCACTGGTGCCGAAAGGGGCCAAGGTGGTGGCCGCCCGGGACTCCTACACCGGGACCCGCGAGCTGCTGCTGCAGATGGAGTCGGCGGGTCGTTTTGAGGTCGATCTCATCGACACCACCGACCAGGATGCTCTGGGTCGGGCCGCCGCCGGGGCCGCCATGATCTGGCTGGAAACCCTCGGCAACCCGTTGTTGAGCGTCCCCGACCTGGCCAGGGGAGCTCTCGTCAGCCGCCAGGCGGGGGCCCTGCTGGTGGTCGACAACACCTTCGCCACGCCGATCCTGTGTCGCCCGCTAACCCTAGGTGCGGACTTGGTCGTGCACTCCGCGTCCAAGTACATCGGCGGCCACGATGACCTGATTCTGGGGGTGGTGGCGGCGCGGGACGGGGACCTTCTGCGCCGGCTGACCGACCATCGCACCAGCCACGGCGCCTGTCCCGGTCAGTTGGAGGCCTGGCTGGCGCTGCGGGGACTGCGGACCCTGGATGTCCGGCTGGCCCGCCAAACCGCGAGCGCCCAGTTCCTGGCGGCGGCCCTGGCCGGGGCTCCGGGGGTGCTCCGGGTGCACTACCCCGGGCTGTCGGAGCACCCGCAGCATGGGCTCGCCCAGAGTCAGTTCCAGGGCCGCTTCGGCGCCATGATCTCGATCGAGCTGGACCTGGCGGCCGAGTTGGCCGAGCGGTTCTGTGCCGCCACCAGAATCTGGACCAATGCCACCAGCTTGGGGTCGGTGGAGTCGCTGCTCGAGCGCCGCGCGCGCTGGCCTGGCGATGCCCATCTGCCGGCTGGCCTGGTGCGCCTGTCGGTCGGAGTCGAGGATCCCGATGACCTGCTCTCGGATCTGCGTCAGGCGCTGGTGTCCGTGGGGCTGGTGGTCTGAGGTTCTGCCGGCCGGAGCAGTCCGGTCAGGAGGTCGATGATGGCGGCCCTGACCGCCGGGCGGTCGAGATCCGGCCCGGAAACCGCCCACTCGGCGATCGCTCCATCCAGGGTCATGGCGATGGCGCGCGCACAGCTGGCGACGGGCAGGCCGGGCGCGAGCCCCCCGGAGGCGATGCCCTCGGCCAGGAAGCCCTCGATGAAGGCCAGGATCCCGTCCCGCCGCAGGCGAAGGGTCTGGCGCACCACCTGGTTGGTCTGGGCCTCGGCCAGGGCGCCCAGCAGCAACCCGGCGCCTCCATTCTCTGAGAGCCGCCCCAGGTAGAAGTCGACGGCGTGCTCGAGGCGCTGCCGCGGGTCCGTGATCTGGTCCATCTGCTGGCGCAGGCTGGCCACCTCAGCCGCCATCTGGTTGGTGCAGATCGCGGTGTAGAGGTTGGTCTTGCCGGAGAAGTAGCGATAGAGCAGGCCCACCGACACCCCGCACTCGGCCGCCACCTGAGGCACGCTGGTCCCGGCCAGGCCGGACCGTGAAAAGGCCCGAGCCGCCCCTTCGAGGATGCGCTGCCGGACCAGATCCGCATGCTTGGGGGCCGGGTCGATGGCGGCTGGAACCAACTGGGAACTCTCCTTGAGCGCGTGCAGGTGCCCTGCCTGGTACCATAGCAGCGTCCATGAATGAATGTTCATTCATGGCCTGCCGCTGATCCGTTCTCAAGTCAGGAGGGGCACCAGCAATGTTCAGCCGGCTGGGGGACTTCACCTTCCGGCACCGGCGCGCAATCCCGGCCGGGGCGCTGGCTCTGATGCTGCTGGTGGTGGTGCTGTCTGGCCCTTTCGGAGGCCAGCTCTCGCCCGGAGGCTTCAACGTCCCAGGGTCCCAGAGCCAGCGTGCCAGCGACCTTTTGACCAAACACTTTGGGGCGGCCACGACGCAGCTCCTGCTGGTCTACCACAGCCGAGAGGCGAACGCTGGCAGCCCCGCGGTCCAGGCCGAGGTGGAGCGCAGCTTCGCCCATCTGGCGAAGCAGAGGCAGGTCGCCAGTGTGCTCGACTACCACAACACCGGCCAGTCGATTTTCATCGGCGACCACGGCCACGCCACCTTCGTGGTGGTGAATCTAAGGCTGAGTGAGACCGCCGCCACCAGCCAGCTGAAGGAGCTTGAGTCGCATCTGTCCAGGCCCGCCGGCCTCCAGATGTGGGTGACCGGCGCCCCGGCCATCAACTCTCTCTACAACACCGCCCTGGAGCAGCAGCTCAAGCAGGCAGAGCTGATCGCGTTGCCGGTATCGATGCTGCTGCTGATAATCGTGTTCGGATCGGTGATGGCGGCCCTGCTGCCGCTGGTGATCGCGGGCCTGGCGGTGCCGACCGCCCTCTCGATAATCTCCATCCTGGCCGCCCATCTCGGAATGTCGATCTTCGTCACCAACGTGGCCACCATCGTGGGGCTGGGGCTGGCGATCGACTACTCGTTGTTCTTCGTGAAACGTTTCCGGGAGGAGATCAGCCACAGCGACGTCGAGACGGCGGTCAAAGCCGCCACCGCCAGCGCCGGCAAGGCGGTGGCGATCTCCGGCACGGCCGTCGCGATCGGCCTGAGCTCTCTGACGCTCTTCCCGGCGGCGGCCCTGGGTAGCATGGGGATCGGGGGGGTCGTGGTGGTGCTCTGCACCCTGCTCTTCGCTCTGACCGCCCTCCCCGCGCTGCTGTCCCTGCTGGGAAAGAGGATCAACTTGCTGAGTGTGCGGCGCGGCCTGCACGGGGCCACCCGCCCGTCTGACCACCACTCCAACTTCTGGGGCTGGGTCGCCCGCCGCGTCATGCGCCACCCGGTGGCGATCGCCCTGCCCACGTTGGTGGTGCTGCTGGCGGTGGGAACCCCATTCCTCAACCTGCGCCTCTCCACGGGCAGTAGCGTCGCGGCCATCCCGGTCGGTCCGGCCCGCACCGGCTACTCCCTGCTCACCACCTCCTTTCCCCAGGCGGGAGGGGTGGACGATCTCAATCTGGTGCTGGAATACCAACAGCCCCTCGCGGGCCGCCTCGACCCCGCCCAGGAAGCCCAGCTGGCGAGCTACGTGGCCAGGGTGCGGGGACTGCCGGGGGTTCAGGGAGTGAACGGGGTGCTCAACCCGCCCCCCAAGATGGCCAGCTCCACCTACCTGAAGTTGCTCACCCTGCCGCCGGCCCAGCGACCCGCGGCGCTCAATTCCTACATCGCCGGCAATATCGCCGGGCCAGTCGCCCAGTTCGAGGTCGCCAACAGCTTCAGTCCGGACTCGAACCAGGGGGCGAGTCTGGTGCGGCGGCTGCGCCAGCTGCCGGGTCCCAAGGGGGCGCAGGTGCTGGTGGCCGGCGGCGCGGCGCAGTCGGTGGACTTCCTGAACGCCTTCGCGCGGACGATCCCCTGGGCCGTGCTGCTGGTGGTGGCGGTCACGATGGCGGTGCTGTTCCTGACCTTTGGCTCGGTCGTCCTGCCGATCAAGGCGGTGCTGATGAGCATGATCTCGATCAGCGCGGCCTTCGGGGCCATGGTGTGGATCTTTCAGGAGGGCCACCTGGCCAACGTGCTGCAGTTCACCGCCCCTGGCTCCATCACCGCCACCGATCCGGTGCTGATGTTCGCGATCATGTTCGGGCTCTCGATGGACTACGAGGTCTTCCTGCTCTCCAGGATCCGGGAGATCTACGTTCAGACCGGGGACAACCGTCGGGCGGTGGCGGAGGGCCTGGCCGCAACCGGGGGGGTGATCACGTCGGCCGCCCTGATCATGATCACGGTCTTCTCCGCCTTCGCCCTGGGACACGTCCTCGACATCAAGATTCTGGGGGTGGGCATGGCGGTGGCGGTGGCGGTGGACGCCACTCTGGTCCGCGGAGTGATGGTCCCGGCCCTGATGCGGATCCTGGGGGCCCTCAACTGGTGGGCGCCCCGCCCAGTGCAGGATTTTGTGCTTCGCCTGGGCTTCTATGAGGAGCCCCAGCCGCCCCGCGAGCCCCGGGCCGCCGCCTGACTCGGATCTTGCAATCCGGCAGCGGGCGCTGCACGTAAGCCCTCGCGAAGTAGATAATCCAGTCATGATCGCGGCGCCCGAGGAGACGATGGAACGGCGGGCCAGGCTGCGCCGCCTCGACGATATCCTGGAGGCGCTCGAACAGCTCAACCTGACCGAGGCCCCTGAGCTGCCGGAGCGGGTGCGGCGGTCGCTGGCCGCGCATGACATCCCGGCGGAGCCGGGAATTGAGATCAGGGTTCTTATCGAGCGGGTCTGGCGCAAGCAGGAAAGCCACATGCTCAACCCCCGTCAGGAGCGCCGCCGGAGCAGTACCAGGCGCTCGCCGGGCCGCCGTCCGCCCGGCCACGATGTGATCGAGAGCATCCTTCGTCAGGCCAACTCGAGGGAGTGACGGGACCCTGACCGGCCGGCGGTCGGACCCCGGAGTCGACTCGCGCTCCCGAGCGGCGGGTTCCGATCGTCAGAGAGCTTCCTCGCTGCGGGATGATGGGGTCAGCTAGATAGAGGAGGGCTTCCACTTGCCGTCGTTGAATGCCGCCGCCAGGACCGCAATTCTCGCCGCCGCCGGCAACCGGGTGACCGAGCGCTTCATGAACCGGTACGGGATGAGGCTGGGGGCGTCGCGGTTCGTGGCCGGTGAGACTCTGGACCAGTGCGTCGAGGTGATCCGAGGCCTCAACCAGCAGGGTTTCAAGTGCAACGCGACCGAGCTGGGAGAGGCTGTCTCGAGCGAGGCCGACGCCAGCCGCGCAGTTGAGGACTACCGGCACTTGCTCGAGCGGCTGGCGGGAGAGAGGCTGAGGGCCAATGTGGCGATCAAGCTGACCCTGCTGGGGCTGGACATCGCCGAGGATCTGGCCGAGACGCACATGTCTCAGCTTCTGGACGTGGCCCGGGGCCTGGGGCTGACCATGCGAATCGACATGGAGGAGTCCAGCCATGTCGAGGCCACCTTGCGGATCTACCGCAGGCTGCGCGAGCGGGGCTACGAGAACGTGGGGATGGTGCTGCAGTCCTACCTGTACCGGACCGCCTCCGACCTGGACTCGCTGCTGCCGCTTTCTCCCAACCTGAGGCTGGTGAAGGGCGCCTACCTGGAGAGCCGGGAGGTTGCCTTCCCCAACAAGAGCGATGTCGACCGCAGCTACGTGCGGCTCATGGAGGCAGCTCTGCTGGGGACCGGCTACACCGCCATCGCCACCCATGACGAGCAGATGATCGAGCACGCCATCGACTTCGTGGCCGGCCGGGCGATCGGCAAGGACCGCTTCGAGTTCCAGATGCTGTACGGGGTGCGGCCCCAGTTGCAGCGCTCGCTGCTGGCCCGCGGCTACACGGTCCTGGTGGCCACCTCGTACGGACCCCACTGGTACCCATTCTTCATGCGGCGGCTGGCTGAGCGGCCGGCCAACGTCCTCTTCCTGGCCCGCAACGCGGTGCGGCGCTGAGGCCGGGCCAGCAACTGATATTCAAAGATCAGGAGAACGGCTGATGATCATCCCCCCGTTTCGCAACGAGCCCAGCCTGGACTTCTCAAAGGCCGCCAACCGGAGCGACTTCGCGGCCGCGCTGAGGCTGGTCCACGACCGGCTCGGACGCAGCTATCCACTCCTGATCGGGGGTTCCGAGGTGGGGACCGACTCCTGGGTAGAGTCCTTTAACCCCGCCCATCCGGGCGAGCTGGTCGGTCGCCATGCGGCGGCCGGGAGAGAGCAGGTGGAGCTGGCGGTGGCGGCCGGATGGGCGGCCTTTGAGGAGTGGTCGAGGACCCCTTTGGCGCAGAGGGCGGAGCTCCTTCTGCGCGCCGCCCAGGTGATCCGTCGGCGCCGCCACGAGCTGGGTGCGCTGATGGTCTACGAGGTGGGCAAGCCCTGGGACGAGGCCGACGGGGAGGCGGCTGAGGCGGTCGACCTGATGGAGTGGTATGCCCGCCAGGCGCTGGAGTTGCCGGCCCGGGACCGGATGGCCCCCAACCCGGGCGAGATCACCCAGTTCCGCTATCTGCCCCTGGGGGTCGGAGCTGTCATCTCACCTTGGAACTTCCCGCTGGCGCTGACCACGGGGATGATGACGGCGGCGCTGGTGGCGGGGAACTGCGTGATCCTCAAGCCGGCGGAGACCGCCAGCACCACCGCCGCCTGGCTGGTGGAGATCCTCTCCGACCTGGGGCTGCCGCCGGGGGTGATCAACCTTTTGAGCGGGCGCGGCGAGGTGGTCGGCGAGGCCCTGGTGGACCATCCCCAGATCCGGTTCGTAGCCTTCACCGGCTCCCGAGAGGTGGGGGTGCGCATCTACCAGCGCGCCTCTGTGGTCCATCCCGGCCAGCGCTGGCTGAAGCGGGTGCAGCTCGAGATGGGGGGCAAGAACGCGGTGGTGGTCGATGAGACCGCCGACCTGGACCTGGCGGCGCAGGAGATAGCCCTCTCCGCCTTCGGCTTCCAGGGGCAGAAGTGCTCGGCGGGGTCCCGGGCGGTGGTGGTGGGATCTGTCTACGACGACCTGGTGGGGAGGGTGCTGGAGCGTACCGAGCGGATCCGGTGTGGTGACCCGGTCGACCCTGAGGTCACGCTCGGCCCGGTCATCGACGGGGACGCCGAGGAGAAGATCCTCGACTACATCCAGATCGGCCGCGGGGAGGGTGACCTTCTGCGCGGGGGCGGCCGGGTCTCCGGTGAGGGCCGCTTCATCGAGCCGACCATCTTCGGCGGGGTTGCCCCCGATGCTCGCATCGCTCAGGAGGAGATCTTCGGCCCAGTGCTGGCGGTGATCCGGGCACGCGACTTCGAGGACGGCATCCGGATCGCCAACAGCACCGACTACGGCCTGACCGGCTCCTATTTCAGCCGCGATCCGGAGCGCCTGGCCTTCGCCAGAGACCACCTTCACGTGGGCAACCTTTACTTGAACCGCCGCTCCACCGGGGCCCTGATGGGAGTCCATCCCTTCGGCGGCTTCAACATGAGCGGCACCGACACCAAGGCCGGCGGCCCCGACTACCTGCTCTTCTTCCTGCAGGGCCAGAGCGTGGCGGAGAGGCTGTAGGTGGTGGCGTTGTCGGGCGCCGCCCGGGTGGCCACGCGGCTGCTTTAGCCCCGGTTAGACTGATCTGAAAGATTCCTACCAGCCCCACAGAAACTCAGCCGAGGAGCAGGTCATCATGGCGAACTCAGCCGATCGCATCGCTTCCAACTTCCCCAACCGCTTGGCGGCCGTGATCCGCTGGGGCGACCCCGAGGAGGCTTACCAGGCGGTGCTCACGGCGGCCCGCTCTGGGATTGGATCGGTTGAGATCACATCCGGGACACCCCAGGCCTTCGAGCTGATCGCCCGGCTGACGGCCGAGGTGGGCGACCGCTGCGTCGTGGGAGCCGGCACCATCACGGATGCCGCCCTTGCCGAGCGCGCGATCGCCAGTGGAGCGCAGTACCTGGTGACGCCCTATCTGGTGTCCGCGGTGGCCCCGGTCGCGCATGAGGCCGGCCTATTCCTGGTGATGGGAGCCACCACTCCCAGCGAGATCGCCCAGGCCGCTGCGGCCGGCGCCGGGCTGGTCAAGGTCTTTCCGGCGGCTCCCATGGGCGGTCCCGCCTATATCCAGGCGATCCGCGGGCCGATGCCGGACGTGCCCCTTTGGGTGAGCGGGGGGGTCGGCGTCTCCGACATAGCCTCCTACCTCAGGGTTGGCGTTCGGGTCGTGGGCCTGACCAACGACCTCTTCCGCCCCGAGCTGCTCTCCGCTCACGACTGGGAAGGAATCGACAGGCTCTGCCAGCAGGCGCTGGCCGAAGCCGGCGTCCAGCCGGCGGTGGCGCTGCCCGCGTAGGTCGCCCGCCGACTATCGCGTCCGCGGTCTCAAGGTGCGACCACCTTGCCGACCAGGGGCTTGTTCTCCACGTCGTGACCCGCGAAGACGACGGTGCCGGTGCTCCGCCGCTTGCTCCACCATGCGAACGCCAGGCCGAGCACCAGCAGGACCGCGATGGTCTGGTCAATGCCGCCCCCGATTGCCTTGGGGCCA
Source organism: Candidatus Dormiibacterota bacterium (assembly GCA_013044295.1). GTDB lineage: Bacteria > Chloroflexota > Dormibacteria > Aeolococcales > Bog-877 > AG-12. The sequence continues at coordinate 3,909 of JABEUU010000093.1, read as the reverse complement.
TAGATGAAGAAGGCAACCAGCAGGGCTCCCATCACCAAGGTGGAGAAGATCGCCCCCGCCCGGAGCAGGTGATGAGCATGCGGGTCCAGGCCGACCTCGGGCATGCGGCGGTGGCCGACGGTGAGGAAGACGGTGGCGGTCACCGAGTCCAGGAAGAATTCGGCCAGTAGAAAGAATCCGGCGGCCGACAGCACCAGGTTGAAGAACGAGCTGAGGGAGGAGACCAGGACCTGGATGCTGATCACCACCAGGGTGAGCCCCAGGATGACCACGATGGCCACGAAGGGAACCTGACGCCGATTCAACCGGGAGAAGACCGCTGGCACCAGGTTCTCCCGTCCCATCGCGTACAGGGCCCGGGTCAGGATGAATGTGGTCAGCCACAGTCCTCCGGCGGTGGAGGCGAGGATGGGGATCAACATCAGCCAGGGTGCCCCTGGCAGCAAGCGTGCCGACCAGATCGCCAGAGGGTTGGTCGATCCCGCCAGGAGATGCAGGGGAGTCTCTCCCAGCATCAGCGGATAGAGCACGGCATAGAAGAGCAGCGCGCCGCCGGCGCCGATGATGCCGCCCACCCCGGGGTGGGCGCGGGGCTTGACCGACTCCTCAGCCGCGTAGCTGTCGATCTCCCACCCGTCCAGGATCGTGGCCGCCACCACCGCCACGATCAGGATGCCGCCGATGGGAGGTGGCCCGAAGTGAATGGGCACCTGAAGCCGGTGCCAGTTCAACACCCCCAGCACCCCGAACAGCGTCAGGGAGACCATCTCCAGCACGAAGAAGGCCTGGGTGATCCGGGCGGTGGGTTTGCCTCCCAGCAGCAGCGGTCCGGCCGCAAATAGGATCCAGAACAACGTGACCCCCAGGTGCACGAGGGGGGGCGCTTGGTAGTGGGGAGCGATCAGGGCCAGGGTGTAGCTACCGGCCGGAATCGCGATCGGGGGGATGGAGGTGAAGTAGGCCAGGATCAGGATCCAGGCCTGGTAATGGGAGACGTTGCGGCCAATCACTCGCGCTGACCAGTGGTAGGACGCGCCGGAGTGGGGGAAGTGCTGGTTGAGCAGCCGGAAGACAAAGCTTGAGACCAGGAACGGCAGTGCCAGGATGGCGATGGCGGGCAGGGTCCACCACCCGGCGTCGGCAGCCATCACCCCGCCGGTGGCGGCTACCGAGAAGAGCGGGCCGACGCTGGAGACCGAGAGGGGCACCAGGTCCGTGAGATGGAAGAACTGGGCAAGGTGCTTCTCGGTACCTTCGGCGACCCCATCGGTGGAAGTCGGCGGCTTCTCGCTGGCCAAACCCAAATACCCCAGCTGATGTCCACGGCTGACACCCACCCCCCTTCAGTCTAGCGCCCACTTGCAAGCGAATGGCAAGAGTGCGTGATTCGCAACAGGCATACGTTAACTCGGAGAGATTGGCAGTCGAGTGGGCCTTTGGCGCCGTGTGCGGTCACGGGGCCGCCGCCGTCTCCCCAGGCGCCATTCAGGGAGCTTCGCCTGGTCAGCCGGTGCGCTCCCCGGTCACCACTGGGGCTGGAATGGCACCTCAGGGTCGGGGGCGAGTCCAACTCCCAGGGCAGCCATCACTTCCCCCACCAGATAGATGGATCCCAGGGCCAGGACCTGCCCCTGGCTCCCGGCAAGCTGGCGCGCCCGCTCCAGGCCCAGCTCGGATGTCGCCACCACCTCCGCCGGCCTTCCCCACTCCCGGAGGAGCTGACCGGGGGCCACGGCACGAGTCGATCGCGACTGGGTCAGAACCACCGCCGCGAAGTCAAGTGCCGCCAGGAGTTCCAGCATCGAGCGGTGATCGTGATCGCCCATGGAACCGAAGAGCAGCACCGTCGGGTGGCGCCGGACCAGGACTCTCAGATCTTCCAGGATGGCCGCCACCGCGGGTGGGTTGTGGGCCGCGTCCACGAACACCGGAGGGGCTCCGCCCAGGGACTCCATCCGGCCCGCCCAGCGGACCGAAGCCAGGCCCTCGCGGATCGCCGCGTCTGGGATCGGAAAGCCGAGGTCCCCGAGACAGTCCGCCACCGCCACCGCCACGCCGGCGTTGGAGAGTTGGAATTGCCCGGCCACCCCCAGTGTCAGAAGGGTCAGAGAACGACGCTCCGTGGCCACGTTCAGCCGCAGCCGGCCGCGGCCGCCGTCGGGTATCTCCTCGACGCGGACCTGATCGCCGAGCTGCCAGAGTCGCGCCCCCACGCTGTGCGCTCGTTCCCGCACCACCGGCAACGCCTCCGCACCAACTCCCGACACGGCCAGGTCCCCCGGCTTGATGATGGCCGCCTTCTCTGCCGCTATCGCCGGAATCGTGTCGCCCAGCTGAGCTTGGTGGTCAAGGCCCACGGAGGTCACGACGGCGACCCCTCCATCCCAGATGTTGGTGGCATCCAGGCGGCCTCCCAGGCCCACCTCGCAGACTGTGAGCTGGGCGCCCCAATCTCGAGCGGCCAGGAAGCCCATGGCCGTCAACAGTTCGTGGTGGGTCGGCCCACCGACCGCGGCGTCAACTCGGGATGAGGCGGCCAGCACCTGGTCCACCAGCTGGCTGAAGCCCAACTCTGAGATGGGGTCTCCTCCCAGCCGGATCCGCTCGCGGTAGCTGGTGAGATGGGGCTTGGTGAGGAGCGCGACCCGGTAGCCGGCACTGGCCGCCACCTGAGCCACCATGGCGGCCACCGAGCCCTTGCCGTTGGTCCCGGCCACCAAAACGCCGCGAAGTCGCTCCTGAGGGTTGTCCAGGGCGGCGCAGAGCGCCCTGGTGCTGGCCAGCCCCAGGCGCATCCCTCTCTGGCTGGAGGCGGCCAAACTGGCGAGCGCGTCGCGATAGGTCACTCGTGGCATTCTGAGGGAGTGAGCAGGACCAAAGTCCCGGTGGCGGCGCTGGCGGTCGCGTTCAGCTTGCTGATCGCGGGCTGCGGCGGACCCCTAGACTCCCCGCGTCAATCACCCAGTGCCTCGACGGCCGCGAGCCCGACTCCCCCTCCCCTGCAGCTGGGGGTGCTGCCGCTCGGCGGTGTGGCTCCGGCCGAGCCAGGTCTGGTAGGTCCCTACCAGCTGGCAGGCCCCGCGATCGCCTCCCCCAAGTTGGTGCGGACGGGTCAGGTGCCGGCGGCCCCGGCAACCGCGCTGGGCGACCTCGCCACCGAGCTGGGAGTTCCGGGGCCGCCAATCAGCATCGACGGCGGACTCGCCTACAACCTCGGTTCAACCACCGGATATCAGCTGACCGCGACCGCCGGCCTGCTCTCGTTCAACTTCCATCCCAACAGCCCGGTTGACGAGACCGGGGCCACGCCCTCGGTGCTGGCGGCGGAGCGGTTCGTGGAGCAGTTTCTGGCCGCCCGTGGTGTCCCGGGCGCCAGCGGTGGCTTGCTTCCCCTGCCTCAACTCACCAGCGCCCACGCTGCCGACCGGCGGGTGTTCTTCCAGTGGACTCAGGACGGTTTCCCGGTCGTCGACATCCAGGGGCAGGCGCAGGAGATCTACGCTGATGTCGCCGCCAACTACCAAGAGCACCTATCGGTGGTGGGTATCGCCGGCCAGGTACCGGCCCCCAGCATCGGCGCCGTCGCTGAGTACCCCGCCATCAGCGTCGCCCAGGTGGTCAGTGATCTGAATCAGGGTTCGATTGACCCCAACGCCTACTTCCTGCAGCCCGACCAGCAGCCCTACCCCAGTCCAGCCCCCACCACCGCGGCTGCGCCCGCGGCTCTAACCGGGGCTGCGCTGGGCGTCGTGGACAGCGCCGGATACGCGGTGCCGGTGTGGGTGTTTCAGGTGGAGAACCGGCCGCCCACGACCCAGTTCGTCACCTGCGCGGTGGCCACCTCCGCCTGCGCCCCGCTGCGCTACAACACCCCCAGCCCCTCCCCAAGCTGACCAGGAGTCGCCTGGG
>JABEUU010000092.1 GCA_013044295.1 Candidatus Dormiibacterota bacterium | reverse complement strand
GAGGTCCTCTCCGAGGCCTTTGGCTCCGGAGCCAGTCCCGTTAAGCTGATTCGCGATCGCGGCCTAGGCCAGCTCAGCGACAGTGCCGAGATCGCCACTCTGGTCGACCAGGTCCTGGCCGAGCACGCTCAGGCAGCCGCGGACTATCAGGCGGGCAAGGACCAGGCACTCGGCGCCCTGGTGGGGGAGGTGATGGCTCGATCGGGACGCAAGGCGAACCCCAAAGTCGTGAACCAGCTGCTGCGGGAGAGGCTGCCCCGCTAGGCGGGCTGGCCAGTCCCACGGCAAGCCCACTCGCCATCGAGTTGGCCGCGCCCAAACTGGTTCTGGGGGAACGGATCCGGCTCGGGTGCGACAGCCTGGCCCATCGGGGACTGGGACTGGGCCGGTTCCAGGGCATGGTGGTGTTCCTGTTCGGAGCCCTGCCAGGAGAGGAGGTCACCGCGGTCGTCACCAAGGTGCACGCCCGGCATGCTTTCGCCGACACCGTCGAGGTCCACCGAAGTGCGCCCGAGCGGGTGGAGCCGACGTGTCCCCACTTTGGGACCTGTGGCGGCTGCCAGCTCCAGCACGCTGCCTACCCTCTCCAGCTCCGCGCCAAGGCCGCCGTCCTCAAGGAGGCGCTGACGCGCCGTGGCATAGAGATGCCCGGAGCCACCGACGCGGTCGGCTCAAGGGAGCAGTGGCGCTACCGCTGGCGCGGGGAGTTCCACCTCGACTCCACCGGAGCGCGGATGGGCTTCACGTCCCGCCAGGGCCATCGAGTGGTCGCCATTGGCGACTGCCCCATTCACCACCCCGCGCTCACCGGACTGCTGCCTGCCCTGGGCCGCGCTCTGGAGAACGCGCACGAGGGGGTGCAGACAGTTCACCTGACGGTTGGATCCCAGGGCCGTGAAGTGCTGCTCCAGACGCGGCCATCGCCGGCCGCCGGGGAGGCGCTGGCGGTTGCCCTGGGAGGGCAGCCCGGACCGGCCGTCACCATCGAGTCGACCGAGCTGACCTACCGCGGTCGTCAATTCCGGGTCTTCTCGGACTCCTTCATCCAGGTCAACCAGGGAAGCCTGGAGGACCTCTACGAAACCGTGATCGACTGGCTGCGACCCAGCCTGCCCGGGGCCCAGGTGGTCGATGCCTACGGTGGATCTGGAGTGCTCAGCCTACGCCTGGTGGATGAGGGGGCGGAGGTCACGGTCATCGAGAGCAACCCCATCTCCGCTCGGCTCTGCCAGCTGCATGGCGAAATGTATGCCCCCGGGCGCCTGACGGTAAGGGGCGGGCCGGTCGAGGAGCTGCTATCGACCGTGGACAAACCGGCGGTCGTGGTCCTCGACCCACCCCGAAGTGGTCTCGCACCTCAGGTGACGGGCTGGCTGTCGCTGGCGGGCCCCCCCCTGATCACTTACCTCAGTTGTGAGGTCTCAACTCTCGCCCGGGATCTCGAGGCGCTCTGTCGGCTGGGGCCCTACCGACTGGAGCGGCTGCGGCTGGTGGACATGTTCCCCCAGACCTACCACTTTGAGGTGGTGGCCCTGCTGCGGCGCTCTTGAGCGGCTACCTACCGGGGCGTCGACGACCGGTCATCCCCGATACTGGGAGGCGCATTGATCCTTTCTCCAGGTCGCTGACCCCACCGTGGCAGTTCCCGATTTCGTCCACCTCCACACCCACTCCGAATACTCCCTGCTGGACGGCGCGGCCCGCCTCCAGGCCCTAGCGGAGCGGGCCAAGGCCCTGGGCCAAACGGCGCTGGCGGTCACCGACCACGGGGTGCTGGCGGGGGCGATCGAGTTCTATGAGGCTGCCACCGCGGCCGGTATCACGCCCATCATCGGCTGTGAGGTCTACGTGGCGGCTCGCTCCCGGCTACAGAAGGAGGGCCGCGCCGATCGGGACCCCTCCCACCTCATCCTCCTGGCCAAGGATGGGCAGGGGTATTCAAACCTGATGAAACTGGTGAGCCGGGCTCACCTGGAGGGTTTCTACTACAAGCCCCGGATCGACCGAGAGCTGCTGGCTGAGTACGCCGCCGGACTGATCGCCCTCTCTGGCTGCATCGGCGGGGATGTCCCCCAGCGGATCCTGGCTGGAGATCAGGACGGCGCCCGAGCACTGGCTGAGGAGTACTCCCGGATCATGGGCCCGGACAATTACTTCCTGGAGATCCAGGATCACGGCATGGACGAGGAGCGAGTGGTTCGGGAGGGGCTGCTCGCGATTGCCCGTCAGACCGGACTCCCGCTGGTCGCGACCAACGATTCCCACTATGTGGACCGCAGTGATGCCGAGGCGCATGACGTCCTGCTCTGCATCCAGACCGGGAGCCGCCTCGACGAGCCCAAGCGGCTGCGGTTCGCCGGGCCTCACTTCTATCTGACCTCAGCTGAGGAGATGGCCGAGAAATTCGACTACTGCCTGGAGGCGGTGAGCAACAGCGCCGCGATCGCCAGCCGCTGCCGCTTCGAGCCCGAGTTGGGACAGTATCTCCTGCCACGCTATGAAGTGGAAGGAGGGCAGGATGCCGAGGACCTGCTCCGCGAAGTCGCCGAACGGGGCTTGGTGGAGCGCGTCGGGGGCCAGCCCTCCGAGGAGTACCGGTCGCGCTTGGAGTACGAGCTCGACGTCATTCGCCAGACCGGCTTCGCCGCCTATTTCCTGATCGTCTGGGACTTCACCAGGGCGGGACGAGAGGAGGGCGTGAAGATTGGGCCGGGGCGAGGGTCGGCAGCTGGGAGCCTGGTCAGCTACGCGCTCGGGATCACCTCGGTCGACCCCATTCACTATGGCCTCATCTTCGAGCGCTTCCTCAATCTCGAGCGGGTGTCGATGCCCGACATCGACATCGACTTCGACGTTCAAGGCCGGGGCCGCGTCATTGACTACGTCACCCGCAAGTACGGCAGCGACCGGGTGGCCCAGATCGTCACCTACGGAACTATGGCGGCGCGGGCGGCGATCCGCGATGTGGGCCGGGTTCTGAGCGTTCCATTGCCCGATGTTGACCGGCTCGCCAAGCTGGTCCCGGCGCGGCCTGGAATCACCCTGGCCAGTGCCCTGGAGAACTCCAAGGAACTGCGCTCAATCTACGAGGAAGAGCCTTGGGCCAAGCGCCTGCTGGACACCGCCCAACGGCTGGAGGGGATCTCCCGGAACGCCGGCACGCATGCCGCGGGGGTGGTGATCGCCCCTGGTCCGCTGTCGGACTACGTGCCTCTGCAGCGGGCCACCACCAACCGGGATGCGGTCGTGACCCAGTTCGACATGAACGGGGTGCAGAAGATCGGACTGCTCAAGATGGACTTCCTGGGGCTGGAGAACCTGACAGTCCTGGAGGAGACCCTGGGGCACATCGAGCGGCTTCGCGGAGTGCGCCTGGAGTTGGAGCAGATCCCGCTCGACGACCCCAACACCTACGAGCTGCTGGGCAGGGGTGACACCATCGGAGTGTTCCAAATGGAAGCCGAGGGAGGGCGGCGAGTCCTGATTGACATGCGGCCCAGGTCCCTGGGGGATATGGCCGCCGCCAACGCCCTCAACCGCCCGGGTCCAATCGAGGGTGGCCTCATCGAGCTGTACATGAGGCGCCGCCGCGGAGAGGAGCCCATCACCTACCTGCTGCCAGAACTGGAGTCGGTGCTGGCCGAGACCCACGGCGTCATCGTCTACCAGGACCAGGTGATGCAGATCGCCTCCGCGGCGGCCGGATTCACCCTAGGGGAGGCGGACCTGCTGCGGGCCGCCATGGGCAAGAAGGACAAGGCCAAGATGGCGGCGCAGAGGGAGCGCTTCGTGGCGGGAGCGTTGGGGCGAGGGGTGCCGGAGAAGACCGCCAACGAGCTCTTCGAGCTGATCGACTTCTTCGCCGGCTATGGCTTCAACAAGGCTCACGCATTCGCCTATGGCTTGATCAGCTACCAGACCGCCTACTTCAAGGCCAACTACCCATTGGAGTACATGACCGCCCTGCTCAACAGCCGGGCGGGGGACTTCGAGCGGGTCAAGCGCGTGATCCTGGACGCTCGAGCCAGGCAGATCGCGGTGCTGCCCCCGGATGTGAATCGCTCGCAGGCCGCCTTCAGCGTTCTGTTAGGGCCCGCAGAGCCCGCCAACCCACGAGCCGACACGGCCGGGGAGATCATCTATGGGCTCCAGCAGATCAAGAATGTTGGCGAGGGCGCGGCCCAGGCGGTGGTGGCCGCCCGCGAGCTGGGTGGGCCATTCCTGTCACTGGTCGATCTCTGCAGCCGGGTTCGCAGCCGGGATCTGAATCGCAGGGTCCTGGAGGCTCTGATCAAGAGTGGGGCCTGCGACGCCCTGGGGGACCGGGGTTGGTTGCTGGCCGAGCTGGACAACGCCATGCACCGGGCCGAGGAGGTCGCCAGGGACCTCGAGTCCGGCCAGATCCAACTGTTCGACCTGGACGACGAGGCTCCTGCACCGGATCGGAGTGGCGGCCTCACCCAGCTGCCGGCGGACCTTAAGCCAACCGCCGAAGCCCAGCGCGAGCGGCTGGCATGGGAGCGGGAGCTGCTGGGCATGTATCTCAGCCAGCACCCGCTCCAGCAGTTGGGTGGCCGGCTCCGGGAGATCACGGACACAGAGGTGATCGACCTGGGCCGCCTGGAGGGGCGGCTGGTTCAGGTGGGGGGTTCGCTGCGGGAGTGCCGCCGGGTCCAGAACCGCAAGGGCGATGCCATGGCCTTCGCCTCTTTGGAGGATCTCACCGGAGTCTGCGAGATCGTGATCTTTCCCAAAGTCTTCCAGCGCGCCGTGGAGCTTCTGCACCCCGACGGGGTGGTGGTGGTGCGGGGCCGGGTTGAGGTCGGTGCGCGTCCCGTGCCCGGGGGCGGGCAGCCTGCCGCCAAGACCCCCGCCTGGTCGAGCGAGGAGCCGGGGGAGGAGGGTGTCGACGAGGTCGAGGAGGCCCGGGTGATCGCCGAGGATGTGCTGGCGCTTGACGATCCTCAGCTCGCCAGTTGGCGAGCTGATTCGGTCGTCCACGTGAGTCTGGCGGACGCATCCGAGGGCCTCCTGGAGTCGCTGGCCGCGCTCCTGTCGGGCCAGGAGGGGAGCAGCCCCGTGGTGTTGCACCTTCAGGACGCTGACGGGAGGCACGAGATCGAGCTCGGCGGCGACCACCGCGTTCAGCCGACTGGCGACCTAGAGCAGGCGGTACGGCAGCTCTGCGGACCCGACTCGTACCGGGTCGAGACCGTACGCGCCACCGCCCCGGTGCCGAACTCCCAGCGCTTTCGGCAGCGGGATTCCTGATCCGCGTCCGAGCCGCGCCTAGACGCGGTTGGCGCCAGCTGCGATGATCGGGAAGAGGATCTGGACCAGCCCGATGTAGACGATCAGGAAGATCACCAAGGTCGTGATCGCGGCGGCCTCTCCGCGGCGGTGGATGAGCTTGGCCACTGGATCGATGAAGGTGTCGGTGATGCGGCGGATCGCGAACACCAAAGGATGCCAGGGATCCACATGCAGGAAGCCCAGGAGCACCCGGATCATCACCAAGAGCAGGATCACCAGCAGCACCGCACTGAAGAAGTCGAGGATGACGGCCACCAGGCTGCCGACGACATTCACGAACCCGGAGCTGGCAAGGCCCTGGAGGACTCCGGCTACCGCGTAGACGAGAACGATCGCCAAGAGCGGGGAGAAGTCCATTCCGGCCATGGTTGGCAGCACCCGCCTCAGGGGGCGGATCACCGGCATCACCAGGTCGTCGAGCAGGCGCCCCAGGGCGCTGCCCTGGCCTCCCGGGAAAAATGACAGCAGGGCCCAGGCCAGAATGCAGAGGGCGTAGATGTCGAGCAGGGT
>JABEUU010000091.1 GCA_013044295.1 Candidatus Dormiibacterota bacterium | reverse complement strand
CGCCCGGGCCAGGCGGGGAGACCCTTCCCAACCGAGGCCCAGGAGGACGAGCTGGCCCTACTGCTCCGGTTCGACCCCGGTCTGTCGGACCGCCTCCAGGCCACTGTCGTCGCCGCCTGGGTCGGCCGCCTGGAGGTCGGCGATGCTCGGGCCGACGCCAACCTGCCGGGTCTCACCGCCGCGCTCTACGGGCGGCTGCTGCGACCACTGCAGGAGTGGTGGGGCGATCGAAGCAGTCCCGTCGAGGTGGGCCTGAGTCGTCCCGGAGAGGCGCCCTCCGTGGTACGAGCCGACGGGATCCTGAAGGCGCAGCTTCCCCTGCGCTGGCTGCTGGATGTGTGGGGTCGGGGGATGGCCGTGGTCCTCGATCGCTTCGTCGTGGAGGTTCTGGATGAGAGCGAGGACACCTGCCGCCTGGCCGTGGTCGACCGGGACCTGAACGGGATCGACCGAGTGACGATCGAGCTGGACTAGGGCTGCAGCCCCAAGGCGGTGGCCGCCCGGTGCGTCAGCAAGATTGTCCCGTCGGAGGCGGAGTGGGCAGGGCTGTGCAGGTGAGCCCGCGCGGGCCTCTCAGCCGATGCCAAACCGAACCACCGTCCTTGGTCTCAAACAGGGCCGGGCCGCTCGATCCGGTGCGGGTCCCCGGGACCTCGGCGCCCGGCATCCACACCCAGCCGACCGACGGAGTTGCAAAGCTGACATTTGAGAGCGGGACACCTTGGCCCAATCCCGAGGACGCCGTGCTGGTCCAGTGCCGTCCCCCGTCCGCGCTGCGCAGGAGGGCGAAGAGGGAGGTTCCATCATGGAGGGCGGTGGCGGCGACCAGCACCGCCAACGACCTGGTCACCTGATCGACCGGGGTCGGGAATGGGGTCTTGAGCAAAAGGGGGGTCCCCACCCTCGACCATCTCTGCCCACCATCCCGGGTGGCGTAGGTGAGCAGCCGATCTATGTTGGGCTCGGCGACCGCCAGCAGGGACCCATCGCTGGCGTTGGCAAATGCGGGCCGGCCCACGACCACCATGCAGGTCTTCCCCTCCCCGCATTGCAGGCCCGATACCTGGCTCCACTCCCGGCCCCCGTCGTGGGTGGCCCACAGACCAAGACTGCTGCCGTGCTTCCCGGTCAGGTCGAAGCCCAGGCTGGGCGTCACCAGCCACAGCTCACTTTGGGTTCCGGCAGGGGGGTTGGGCAGTCGAATCCACGACCTGCCGCCGTTCTCGGTGCCCAGCATGATGCCCCCCGCCGCCGGGCCACCGGTCAGCCAAAGCCAGCCGCTGCTCCGACTGGCGAAATCCAGTACCGGCAGCGAGACCGGCCTCCAGGCGAGACCTTGGTTGGAGGTTGCCGAGAACCAGGTCCTGGGGATGGCGACCTGGCTGAGCGGCTTCCAACGCTGCCCGCCGTCGGCGGTCTCCCACACCTGCAAGGGGCCGAACCGGGGCGGCGCGGTCACCACCCAGCCCTCTTCTGCGCTGACGAAGCAGGCCGCCACGGCGGGGTTGCCCTTGGCGGCCGGAGGTCCGGCCGCCTCCCAAGTGACCCCGCCGGTCGTCGTGTGCCACACCGGATCGGGCCGGTACGCGGAGTAGATCCACCCGCTTCCGGCCGAGAACATCTGGATCTGCAGGCCGGTGCCGCACGGTTGCGCCAGGGTGCCCAGGGGGTTCTCCGCCGCGGTCGCGCCGGAGGCACCGCCGTGAACGGTGCGAGGGATCACGATGGCCATGGCGGCTGCGGCCGCCACGATCACGAGCAGCGCCCACAGCGGCGAGCCTTTGATGCCGTGCCGGCTTCGGCCTCCAGGGCTCCGCCGGGCGGAATCCCCGAGCTCCCGGAGCGCCGACGGGGCCGACCGCTTCTCCCCGTCCTTGGTCATCGCCGCGCCCCCACGATCCCACGAAGGCCAAGGAGCACCGGACGGGTTGCAAACGTTGCGCCATGCTCGCCGAGGTCCACCAGGGGCCCAATCTTAGCGAAAGGGAGATCGGCCCCCGGTCGCAAACAAAGCGGGTCCCTATCCCGAACGGGGAGCCGCTTCAACCCGGTGGGTCCCGGCGAGCTCAGCGGGCGGGATCGCGATGTCCTGGCGGTAGGCGCCAACATGAGCGCCATCATGGGCGCCGGGGCTCAGCCGCTGCCGCGCCCGGCGCTGCCGGCGCTGCCTTCGTTGGTGGTCGATGAGGGCCTGGCAGGCGCTCTTGGAGAGCCGAGGCCTGACCCGCGCCGGGGCAACTCTCGCTCTCGAAAATGGCGTGAGGGCTCGGGCCATCACCTAACCCGCCATCTCCTCTCGTCGGCTGCGGTCGGCCGGGCGGGCGAGGTCCCAGCGCTTGATTCCGGCGCGAGGCGGCGGTCGATGGCATCTAAGCCGCCTCCGTCCATCACCGGCTCGCTCTCCACGGCGACTGCCCGCAGAAGCGGGCCCACATGACCCACGACGCTGAAGGTTCGATTCTGCCGCCGCATCGACCCCGGGAGAGGCCTGGCACCTGACAGGTCAAAGCGGAGTTCAGGGTGCCATCGGCACGGCGGGTCCCCTGGGTACATCAGCCGGCGCACACGCTCTCGTCGGGTGCGGATGAGATCAGGCCGAGATGCATCTCGGCCCCGGGGTGCTGACTATCTGAAGCTCACTCGCCGGACCCGCGGGCTCCCCACCGATCGACCGCTCGTCGGGCCTGACCGACAAGCCAACCGAACCCAGCTGCTCTTGACGCGTCCGGCGGCTCTCGGCAGGAGCCGGCCCTCGGGGAACCACGGAACGAAGAGTCACCCTGAGGCCGTCGCTGTCTTGCCGCGGGGGACGGTCGGGAAGCTCTCTGCCTCCCCAGGCTGCTCAGGCGGGGAGGAGGTCGTCCTCGGGACGCCGTAGGCGGCCCATAAGCACCAGGTCGACATAAGCTCCGTCGCTCCACACATGCTCCCGCAGGCGGCCCTCCTCGACAAAGCCGGCGGCGGTGTAGGAGCGGATGGCTCGGGTGTTGTTGGCGTGGACGGACAGGTGGACCTTGCGCATGTTGCGCAGTCGGAAGGCGTAACCGACCAGGAGCGCCACCGCCTCGCGGCCGTAGCCCCGCCCCCAGTACTCCCTCACCCCAATGGTTATGCCCAGCTCGACGGTCCGGCCGAGTTGGTCGTGACGCCACAGTCCGCACTGGCCGATCAGCTTCCCCGCCGCCTCGTTCGCGGTGATGGCGAAGTTGATCGAGTCGGGATTCTCTCGTTGCTGTTCGTACATCGCGGCGACTGATGCCTGGGGCGTGGGGGTGGGCGGATCACCGCCCCCAAGCAGCTCCAGCTCGACGTCGTTGGCGAAGTCCGCCAGCGCCAGGTAGTCGTCAGGCTCGATGGGGCGAAGAGTTACGAGTTCACCGGTCAGCACAGGCAGGGATTCTGCACGCCCGGCAAGGCCGGCGCAAGCGAACAGGCGTTAAGCGGCAGAGGGCAACGGATCGCAGCAGCTGCCTGGTTCCGCCCTGCGATGGCATGCCTGTACACGCGGTGCGTCAGGTCGGGGTCAAAGCGTCCGAGGAAGCCGGCCACGGTACGGACAGCGCCCGCGGCTCGGACCAGCTCTCCGCCGAGGGCCGCGGGGAGTACGTCGGTCCACCCCAGACGCCACAGCCGCCAGAGGGAAATTTGCCATCTCGGGCAACGGGAGAGTCGTCCAGCCGCCGGCTCCGCGGGACACCTCCCAATCCCCTTGTCACCGGGCCGGGCCGACGGGCTGGGACCCGCCGCGATTGGCTGGATCAGCCCCCTGGGCCGATCAGGAGGTAGACGGCCAGCGCCAGACTGGCGAGGGAACAGCCTCCCACCAGCAGCATCAGCGGCCATTCAGAGGGCAGCCCGTCTTGACCGGCTTGGCCGGTAGCGAGGCCGAGGCGGTGCTGCCGATAGCCCAGCAGCATGGTGGCAGCTCCCATCGCCACCAGGGCCACTCCCAGGTAGCCGGAGAAGGGGGCGCTCGGCAGTGCCTTGGTCTGGGTCCTGACGCTGAGCAAGCGCAGGAAGAGGCCGAACTTGGCGACCACGAAGCCCAGGCCGGCGAGCGAGATCCCGGTGCGAACCCAGGCCAGGACGGTTCGGTGGCCGGCCAGCCGGTCCCGCAGGGCGCCACCTCCGCTCGGGTCAGTCGGCACCCAGGTCCCGTCCGCTGGTTGGTGTCATGACCGGAGTGACAGTACTCGATCCGGGCCAGGGCCGCGGGCGCACAGCCGGGCCGATCCAGGTGGCCGGGCCTGCCTCAGGCGGGCTCGGGCCGGACCGGGCGCTGGAGGACCTGATCCCAGGTTTCGAGCCCGCTCTGAGCGGCGTATTCCAGGCAACCGCGCACCACCTGGCGGGAGATGTGAGGGGAGTGGAAATTGGCGGTCCCGATCTGGACCGCCGCCGCCCCGGCGGCCAGGAACTCCAGAGCGTCCTGGGTCGAGGCGATGCCGCCGATGCCCACCACGGGAATCGCCACCGCCCGCCGCAGTCGGGCGACCGCCGCCAACGCCAGCGGCTTGATCGCAGGGCCGCTGAGACCGGCCGTCCCCAGACCGGGCAGCACCGGCCCCAGCCGACGCAGGGAGACCTTCATGCCCAGGTAGGTGTTGACCGCGGTGACCGCGTCCGCTCCGGCGGTCTCCACCGCCCGAGCGACCTCCCCGATGTCGGTAACGTTGGGGGTGAGCTTGACCAGCAGGGGGAGCGAGGTCACCTGCCGCACCGCGGCGACGCAGGCGGACGCCGCGCCGGGGTCGGTGCCGAGGTCCAACCCGTGGGCAATGTTGGGACAGGAGATGTTGAGCTCCAGACCGGCCACCCCGGGCACGCCGTCGAGGCGCTCGCAGACAGCCACGTACTCAGCGATGTCGGCGCCGGCCACGTTCACGATCACGGGAGGGTCCCAGGTGGCCCAGATCGGGGCGTACTCGCTGGCCACCACCTCCACCCCCGGATTCTGCAGGCCGATCGAGTTCAGCATTCCCGCGGTGGTCTCCGCGATCCGAGGGGGAGAGTTGCCGGCCCGGGGATTCAGGGTGGTGCCCTTGGAGTAGATGGCGCCCAGATGGTCGATCCCGACCAGCTCCAGGGGCTCAAAGCCGTAGCCGAAAGTGCCCGAGGCCACGCCCACGGGGTTGGGCAGCAGCAGCCCTCGGCCGAGATCGACGGTGGCGTCGAAAGCCACGACGACTCCTATTCCAGATGGGAGGGCTGGCGCAGCAGCCGCTCCCAGTCGAGAGCACTCGCCGCCAGCACCGGCCCCTGCCGGCAGCAGAGACCAAGCGGGCCGTCACCTCCCGGGTGGCCGGGGTCGAGCAGGGGGATGGCGCAGCCCAGGCAGGTGCCGAAACCGCAGCCCATCGGGGCCTCGATGGAAACCTCGAGCTCGGGTCGGGGGAGCTCTGACCTTGACGCCCAGAGCGAGTGCACCGCGTTCAGCATCGGATTGGGGCCGCAGGCGTAGATCCGTTGGCTGGTGTCCAGCCAGTCCACCAGCCCGTCTGTGACCAGACCCACCCTGCCGGCGCTGCCGTCCTGGGTGAATTGGACCCGGCGCGAGGTGCCAGGAGGGATCAGGTGGTCGGGATAGAGCTCGCGCTCGGTCCTGGATCCGTTGAGCCAGACCACTTCCTCCTGGCGCTCGCTCAAGCGCTCGGCCAGCAGCGGGAACGGCGCTGCACCCAACCCCCCCGAGATCAGCAGCGACCGACCCCTGGAGTGGGGGAGGGTGAACCCCCTGCCCAGGGGTCCGAGGATCTGCGCCCGGTGGCCGGGCTTGAAGCCCGCCATCCGGCGGGTGCCCTCGCCGACGATCCCAAAGTAGAACGAGACGGTCCCTTGCTCGCGGTCGGCACGACTGAAGGAGAACGGCCGGCGCAGCAGGGGAACGCGGCCAGGATCCACCTCGATCTGGGCGAACTGGCCAGGCTCGGCCAGCCGTGCCAGCTCGGGCGCCACGAAGGTGATCTCGAAAAGGTCGGCTCCGAGGTCGACCGACTGGGCGCATACAGCCGTCTCATCAACGGCTCGGGAGAGGTCGCTGCGGCCGACCAGAGCAGCGGCGCCGAGAGTCTCCGCCGAGCTCACGCCGGGACCACTTGTGGAGCGCCTCGGCGGTGCTCGTCTATGGTGGCGGTCCGGGGCGGGCTTCCCCCCTGGCTGCTCTCCAGCGCCTGCACCAGCGCCGCCGCGGTGTCCAGGGAGGTGAGACAGGGGATGCCGCGTTGCACCGCCGCCTGACGGATCCGGTACCCGTCCCGGACCGGGCGCCGGGAGTCGCTCTGGGACTCCTCTCCAAGCATCTCGTCCGTCGCCACCCGGGAGATGGTGTTGATGACCAGCTGCACCTGCCCGCCGACCGTCACGTCGACCACGTCGGGGCGTCCTGAGTGCAGCTTGTTGACCTCCACCACGCTGACTCCAGCCTGGCGCAGGGCGGCCGCGGTGCCTGCGGTGGCGTAGATGGTGAAGCCCAACTCCGCCAGTCTCGCCACCACCGGCAGCCCCTCCGGCTTGTCCTGGTCGGCGATGCTGACCAGGGCTCCCCCCTGGCGGGGCAACGCCCCCAGGGCCGCCAGGAACGCCTTCTCCAGCGCGGCCGAGAGCGTGGCGTCGACGCCGATCACCTCCCCCGTCGAGGTCATCTCCGGTCCCAGGACCGTGTCCACCGAGTTCAGCTTGCGGCTGGAGAACACCGGGGCTTTGACCGCGATCAGCGGTGGCGGGGTGGCCAGCCCGGGGCGCAGCCCCTGCCCCCGGAGGGACTGTCCCAGCATCGCCCGGACCGCGGCGTCCACCATCGCCACTCCGGTCACCTTGCTGAGGAAGGGTACCGTCCGGCTGGAGCGGGGATTGACCTCGATCACCAGCACCCGCCCTCGGTGGACCACGTACTGAACGTTGATGAGCCCCACCGTGCCGGTCTCCAGAGCGAGCCTGGTGGTGGTCTCGACCAGCTCCGCGATCGCCTCCGGCCGGAGGCGCTGGGGCGGGAAGACAGCCATCGAGTCGCCGGAGTGCACCCCGGCCCTCTCGATGTGCTCCATCACCCCGGGGACCAGGACCTCGGTCCCGTCGCTGACCGCGTCGACCTCGACCTCGAGCCCCAGGATGTACTTGTCGATAAGGACCTCGCCCCCGGCGTCGCCGGAGGCCCGCAGCGCCTCCCCCAGGTAGTGGCGCAACTCCTCCTCGGAGTGGGTGACGTCCATCGCCCGCCCCCCCAGCACGTAGGAGGGCCGCACCAGCACCGGATAGCCCACTCGGCGCGCGATCGCCACCGCCTCGTCCGGGTCCCGGGTCACCGCCCCGGGCGGCCGCGCGATCCCCAGGCGGCCGAGCAGGGCCTCGAACTGGCCGCGATCCTCGGCCATCTCTATCGACCGGCTGGGTGACCCGAGCAAGGGCACCCCGAGCCGTTCCAGGCGGGGCGCCAGATTGATCGCGGTCTGGCCGCCGAACTGGACCACGACCCCCAGCGGGCGCTCCACTGAGCAGACCTCGAGGACCGCCTCCAGGTCGAGAGGTTCGAAGTAGAGGCGGCTGCTGCAGTCGAAGTCGGTGGACACCGTCTCCGGATTGCTGTTGATCATGACCGCCTCCAGGCCCTGGCGGCGCAGGGCCGCCGCCGCCTGCACAGAGCAGTAATCGAACTCGATCCCCTGGCCAATCCGGATCGGCCCAGAGCCCAGCACCACGGCCGCTCCACCCCCGGCCCGCTGTTCGTTCTCCTGCTCGAAACTGGAGTAGAAGTAGGGGGTGGTGGCGTCGAACTCGGCGGCACAGGTGTCGACGCACTTGAAGGTGGGCTGAATCCCCGCCGCCAGGCGATGCTCTCGCACCCGCTGGGGGTCAAGGTGGATGAGCCCGGCGATCCGTTGGTCGGTGAGCCCGAACTGCTTGGCTCGCCTGAGCAGGCCCTGCTCCGGGACGGCACCGGGGTTCTGCCCCAGCTCCTGCTCCAGAGCGACCAGCTCCCCCAGCCGGTCACAGAACCAGGCCGGGTATCCGGTGCGGGCGGCGACCGTCATCGCCGGCTGGCCCAGACGGAGCGCCTCCAGCACTCCCAAAAGGCGCAGATCGGTGGCCTGCTCAAGCCTCTCGCTGGCCAGCCGCAGCGCGGTCTCGTCCGCTTGGCCCTGCTCCAGCGAGCGCAGGGCCTTGGAGATCGCGGCCTGGAAGTTGCGCCCGATCGCCATCGCCTCGCCGGTGGACTTCATCTGGGTGCCCAGGCGGCGGTCGCCGTGGGG
>JABEUU010000090.1 GCA_013044295.1 Candidatus Dormiibacterota bacterium | reverse complement strand
GACGTAGTGGTGGTCGATGTTCGCCCGTCGTTGGAGTACCTGGCGGGTCACATCGCGGGGGCGATCTCGATCCCGGTTGATGAGCTGGAGGACCGCCTCGGCGAGCTCCCCAACGACCGGGAGATAGTCGCTTACTGCCGGGGCCCCTACTGCGTCTTCTCTGGGGACGCGGTGGTGCTGATGCGGCGTGCTGGCATCGCCGCCAGGCGGTTGAAGGCAGGCTTCCCGGAGTGGTCGATCGCGGGCCGTGAGGTGGCGGTTGGGGCCGGCTGAGCCGCAGGCGACCCTTCAGGTTCGATCGCCGTTCTGGTCGCACGGTAGCCGCGAGTGGGGCGCACGTTGAAGCCTGGCCAGGCCGTCCTTCGCATCCACGGGCTCCGTCAGAACTGGTTTCAGTTCAGTCTGCTGGCCCTTCTTACCATGATGGTGGGAGCCACCATCGGGGTCGAGCGCGTCGCTCTGCCGCCCCTGGCCCAGCATGCCTTCGGGGTGACCTCGGTGCTTTACACGGTCTCCTTCGTCTCCGCCTTCGGCGTGGTCAAGGCGATAATGAACCTGGTATCTGGGCGGCTGTCGGACCGCCGCGGCCGCAAGCTGCTGCTGCTGGCGGGATGGGGCTTCGCGGTGCCGTACGCCGTCCTGATCATCTTTGCCCAGAACTGGATCTGGGTGCTGGTCGCCAACATGTTTCTGGGGGTGAACCAGGCACTCACATGGACCATGTCGGTGACCGCCATGATCGATTTGGTGGGACCCGTGAATCGGGGCCTGGCGGTTGGGATCAACGAGGCCGCGGGGTACGTCGGGGTCGGTCTGGGGGGCTTCGCCGCCGGGTTGTTGGTCGTCAGCTACGGCCTGCGCCCGGCACCCTACTTGTTGGCGCTGGGAATTGTGGGCTTGGGGGGGGCGATCACGATCTGGCCAACGCGGGAGACACTGCCCTTCGCCCGGGCGGAGAGTGAGCTCAGGGCGGCTGCCGTGGCGACCACCTCGCCGGCCGCCGCTGGCCCCATGCCCGGGGCTGATGTGAGCCCCGGGCTGGGCCGCCTGGCCGTCTACATGAGCTGGCACGACCGCAGCATGCTTGCCGTCTGCCAGGGGGGGTTCCTCAACAAGTTCGCGGACAGCTTGGTGATCGGGTTCTTCCCGCTCTACCTACTGCAGCGTGGGCTCTCCCTGTTACAGGTCGGTCTGGTGGTTGGGGTATATGCGTGGGTGTGGGGCCTGGGGCAGGTCGCCACCGGCGCGCTGGCCGATCGCGTGGGCCGGCGGCTGCCGATCGCCAGCGGAATTCTCACCGTCGGTGCAGCGGTGGCCCTGATCCCAATCACGTCCGGGCTCGGCCCGTGGCTGGGCGCGAGTGCCCTGATGGGCGTGGGCATGGCCCTGGTGTACCCCAACCTCATCTCGGCCGTCGGCGACGTGGCCCATCCCGCATGGCGGGGAGGCGCCCTGGGTGTCTACCGCTTCTGGCGGGACGGGGGTTATGCCGTGGGTCCGCTGGTGCTGGGTGGGCTGGCGCTTGCCTTTGGCCTGGTCGCGGCGTTCTGGGCCATGGCGTTCCTGATGGGCCTGTCGGGAGCCATCGTGATTGTTCTGATGCGGGAGACCGCGCCCAGCCGGCGCCGCCAGGACCCGGCGTGGCAGGGCCATCCCGAGTGGATCTACGGTGCGGCCGCCGGCCTGTCCGAGCCCCTTCCCCCACCACTCGGCTAGCCCAGGTTAGGATCGCGGCGGACGCGCTCCGGTCCGGGGCGAGTTCCTGGACCAAGGCCGCTTTCCCGAGGCGCTAACCTCCTGACCAACCGCTTGTCGGCTTGGTCACCTCAGTTGTGAGCTGGGTGCGTCCAGTCAACGTCTGATCGAAGGGGCTGCCATGGGTCTTGGGCGCACATTGCTGGGGCGTCCACTGCGGTCGAGCCAGGCCAGACAGGAGGAGATCAGCCCCGTGGAGGGCCTCTCCGCCCTCTCCCTCGATGCCCTCACCTCGGTGGCCTACGGCCCGCAGGCGCTGCTGCTGGCCCTCGGAGCGGGAGGCTTGGCCGCCCTGCGAGTGGCGCCCTGGATCAGCCTGGCCATCGTCGCCCTGCTGGTGCTTCTGGTCGTCTCCTACACCCAGGTGATCGTGGCCTACCCCGGAGGGGGTGGCGCCTACGCGGTCGCCCGGGCCAATCTGGGCCGCCCGCTCTCACTGCTGGCAGGAGCGGCGCTGATCGTCGATTACACCCTGACCGTGGCGGTGTCGATCGCGGCCGGGGTGGGCTCGCTCACCTCCGCCTTCACCGGGCTCTATCCCTACACCCTGGTCATCTGCATAGTGATCCTGGGGCTGGTCGCCTTCGTCAACCTACGCGGCCTGGCCGAGGGCGCTAGAGCCTTCCTGATTCCCACCCTCGGTTTCATCTTGGCCATTCTCGCTGTGATCGGGATCGGGCTGATCCACCCCTTCGCTCCCCATCTGCATCCATCGGGAGCCTCCCAGGTTGCCGTCCGCGACCTCCAGGCGGTGGGGATCCTGCTGGTGCTGCAGGCGTTCTCCGCCGGCTGCAGCGCTCTGACCGGGGTCGAGGCCATCGCCAACGGCGTTCCCCTTTTCCGCAAGCCCCGGGTGAACACCGCTCGCCAGACCGAACTCCTGCTGGGGATTCTGCTGGCGGCGATGCTGCTGGGACTGGCCGCCCTGGTGCAGCGTTTCCATGTGCAGCCTCGGGCCGGAGACGCCGTCCTCAACCAGATCGTCGCCTACAGCATCGGCCGCGGCTGGGTGTTCGACGCCATCTCGATCCTGGTGACCCTGGTGCTGGCGCTGGCGGCCAACACCTCCTTTGGCGGCCTGCCGGTGCTGGCCAGCCTGCTGGCAGGCGACGACCGGCTGCCCCACGCCTTCGCCATCCGGGGAGACCGGCTGGTCTTCAACAACGGCATCTGGGTGCTGGCGGTGCTGGCGGCGGTCCTGCTGATCGCGACCGGCGGCAACACCGACTCCCTGATTCCCCTGTTTGCGATCGGGGTCTTCACGGGCTTCACCCTGGCCCAGGCGGGCATGGTTCGGCACTGGTGGCAGGCGCGCTCAGCAGGATGGCACTGGCGCTCGGCCGTCAACGGCCTGGGCGCGGTCGCCAGCGGGGCCTCCACCTTGATCTTCGTGCTCACCAAGTTCCGGGAGGGGGCGTGGGTGGTGGTGGTGGTGCTGCCGTTGCTGATCCTGCTGTTCGTGCGTATCAACCATTACTACACAGGGGTCGCCCGGGAGTTGCGGCGGGGCCAGACGCCAGCCAAGCCCCGGCGCGCCACCAGCATCGTGGTGGTCCCCTTCACGGACATCTCCAAGCTCACCCGCGAGGCCATCTCGCAAGCGCTCTCCATGAGCGATCAGGTGACCGCGGTGACGGTGGTATTCGCCGACCACGACCAGCGCCAGGTGTCCCTGGAGCAGGAGTGGCAGCGTTGGGACCCCGGAGTCCCACTGGTCGTGCTGCGCTCCCAGTACCACTCCGTGGCGCGCCCACTGCTACGCTACATCGGATCCCTTAAGCCGTCGCCGACCCGGCGGGTGGTAGTCCTGATCCCGGTGCTCCTGCCCCGGCGCTGGTGGCATGCCGCGCTCCACAACCACCTGGACCTGGTCCTCTCGGCCGCCCTGCGGCGGCACCGCAACGTGGTGGTGGCCAAGCTGGTCTTGCCCCTGCATGACGACTGAATTCGGCCCCGGATCGCAACCGAGCCGGGCCCTGCCAGGAGCCGGCCCGACGCCCAACCGGGTGCCTTGGCGACCGGCCCCGCCCTCCGGGCAGTTGCCGTAGGCTCGGTCTGGCCTCGCCCGTCGGCAGTCCGAAAGTGGCAGTGCCGCGCCGGGCTTGTAGATCCAGATTTCGCGGCTGCCAGTTTGGCGCAGAGGAGCTGGTCCGGGCCGGCCTGGTCCCACTGGGCGTAGTCTGGATTCGGGCTCGCTTTGAGCTCGCGGTCCGGTCGCCCGGCGTGGTTGCCGGGCCGCCGTAGGTATTTCGGGTGGTTCCACAGGGTCGCCTGGCGCAGCCCGGTTACCATCCCCGGTCACGCAGCGGCCTTCGCCGGCCGCCAGGAGGTTCGATGGTGGGTGCGCTTTCAGGAACGGTGGCATTGGTGACGGGGGCCTCGAGCGGAATTGGAGAGGCCACCGCGCTCGCCCTAGCCGGGGAAGGAGCGCAGGTGGCCATCGCGGCGCGGCGCGCTGACCGGCTGGAGTCGCTCGCGGCGAAGCTCGGGGGGCCCAGCCGGGCGCTGGTCCTCAAGGTCGATGTCACCGAGGAGGATGAGGTCGGCCAGATGGTGGCCCGCACGGTGGCGGAGTTCGGCCGCCTGGACACCCTGGTCAACAACGCCGGCGTGATGCTGCTGGGTCCGGTCCTGGACGCCCCCACCGACGAGTGGCGGCGGATGGTGCAGCTGAATTTGCTGGGCCTGCTCTACTGCACCCACGCCGGCCTGCCCCACCTGCTGCAGGCGGCCAGCGGCGCTCCCCGCCAGGTGGCCGACGTGGTGAATGTGAGCTCGGTGGCTGGCCGCGTCGCCCGCCAGGGCAGCGCCGTCTACAACGCCACCAAGTTTGGCGTGGGCGCCTTCAGCGAGTCCCTGCGGCAGGAGGTGACCGCCCGCCACGTCCGGGTGACGATCGTAGAGCCCGGGGTGGTCGCCACCGAGCTGGTCGGCCACAATCGACCGGAGGTCCAGCAGACGATCAGGGGCACCTTCGGCACCTTGGAGCCGCTGCAGTCGAGCGACATCGCCGACGCCGTGGTGTATGCCGTGACCCGGCCCCGGCACGTGGCGCTGAACGAGATCCTGGTGCGGCCCACCATGCAGGAGCGCTGACCCGTCCGTCCTCCGCCGGCCCGGCCCGATGGCGGGCCGGGTTGGTGCTTGCCCCAGGCCAAGGTCGGAAGGCCGCACCGGGCAGATGAGGCTCCGCGATCTGGGGACTTGACACCAGCACCGCTGGATCTGTGAGAATCACCTGCGCAGCGCGATGAAGCCCGCGTAAGTCGGCTCGCCGACTAATGGCTTCTACCGAGAAGCCATCGGTCTGCCCTCGTGAGGAGAGCCGCGTTGCCCTACCTGCTGCAGTTCCTGCAGTCGCTCGCCGTCGTCGCCCTGGCTCCCCTGTATGCGGGAGTTCTGACCAGGGCCTCCGCCCTCGTGCAGTCCAAGCACGGGCCCGCCATTCTCCAGCCCTACTTCGACCTCTGGAAGTGGCTGGGCAAGGCGAGTGCCGTCTCGGACCAGACCAGTTGGATCTTCCGGGCCGCGCCCTACGTGGCCATGGCCTGCTACCTGGCGGTCTCCACGATCGTGCCGGTGATCACCGACCAGCCGTTGCCGCTGGCTTTCCTGGGCGACCTCCTGGGCGGCGCCCTGGTGCTGGGCCTGGCCAGCTTCGTGATGTCCCTCGCCGCCCTCGACACCGCCAGCCCGCTGGGAGGCCTTGGGGCCAGCCGCACCACCTGGATCGGAAGCCTGGCTGAGCCCGCTCTGATCCTGGTCTTCTTCACGGTGGGCGTGCTGTCGGCGTCGGACAACCCATACCTCATGAACCACGCCATCGCGGCCTCGCCGCTGGCCATGGTGCTGCCCACCCATCTGCTGGGCGCGGTCGCCTTCTTCATGCTGCTGCTGGCCGAGACCGGCCACATCCCCATTGACAACCCGAGCGGCACCATCGAGATCTCGATGATCGAGGAGTCCCGGGTCCTGGAGTACTCCGGGCGCGAGTACGCCCTGGTCAAGTGGGGCGGCTGGATAAAGCTCTTCCTGCTCTCCGCCATCTTCATGAACGTCTTCGTCCTCCCCTGGGGCTTGGGCGATGGCACCAGCCTGGTTGGGGGCCTGGTCGGGATCCTCGCGGTGCTGGGCAAGCTGGCCGTCTGCGGGCTGGCGATCGTGATCATCGACTCCTCCTTCGCCAAACTCCGTTTCTTCCGGATCGCGGAGTACCTCGGTGGAGCCTTCCTGCTGGCCCTGATCGGGATCGTCACGTCCTATGTGGTGGCCAAGTAGATATGCAGCACCTCTCCCTGACCTCGCCGGCGGGGGTCTTCCTCAGCCTGGACGCGGTCCTGATCCTGCTGACCGCGTTCGCCTGCCTGGGCTCCAAGCTATTCGACCGCTACCTCACCTACTACGGACTGCAGTCGGTGCTGCTGGCTGCGGCCGCGGCCACCGCGGCCGTGGTCACCGGCGACAACGCGCTGTGGGTGCTGGCCAGCCTCACCCTGTGCCTCAAGGGCATCGCCATCCCGCTGGCGGCGCGCCGCTTGCTGGTGAGCCGGCTGCAGCTCCAGCGCGACGCCGGGATCGCCCTCGGTCTCTCCACCTCGCTGATCCTGGGGGCGGGGCTGTGCGCCTTCGCGTATCTGGTGATCGGTCCCCAGAATCTAGCCCACGGCCTGATCTCCCGTTCGATCATCCCCCTCTCCACCGCGGTGCTGCTCCTGGGCGCGCTGATGATGGTGGTCCGGCGCCACATGGTGGCGCAGTTGATCGGCTGGCTGATCATGGAGAACGGTGTCTTCCTGGGCGCCATCACCCTCACCGCCAGCTTCCCCTTCATCGTCGAGGCGGGCATCTTCTTCGACGTCATCGCCGGGTTTCTGATCATGCTGGCGATGACCACCGGGATCGCCGAGCGGATCTCAGCCGCCTCTCTGGCACCCCCCCGGAGGGAGCCCTCGTGATCGCGCTGCCAATCCTGGCCGCGGCCGGGCCACTTCTCGGCAGCCTGGCCGGGCTGGTGACCGCCAGGGCCAGGCTGGCCGGAATCGCCACCATCGTGGGGGCCCTGCTGAGCCTGCTCCTGGCGGTGGCCACCGCCGTGGTGGTCATCCCGGCCCGTCCGCTCGCCAGCCCTGGCAGCTTCGTCTACGTCGATGGCCTGGGTGCCTTCTTCGCCATCACGGTGGCGATTGTGGTCTTCCTCGCCAGCCTGGGCTCCTTCTCCTACATTGCGACCGAGCAGCGGCGGGGGGAGCTCTCGGGGCGTCGCATCCGGGTCTATTTCGTGGTCTTCGGCCTCTTCGCGACCGCGATGATGGGCGCCGTCGAGACCGCCAACCTGGGCTTGCTCTTCATCCTGGTGGAGGCTGCCACCCTGGCCAGCGTGGTGATGGTCCCGATCGAGGGGCGCACCGCCGGCCTGGAAGCGGGTTGGAAGTACGTGATCATCAGCAGCCTGGGAATCACGATCGCCCTGGCCGGCACCCTCTTCATCTTCTATGCCGCCACCGGTCTGGTGGGCAGCCCCGACCAGCACCTCACGTGGGCCTACCTGGTGGCCCACGCCCGCAGCCTGAGCCCGGTTGGAGTGCGGCTGGGCTTTCTCCTGGCGGTGGTCGGTTACGGCACCAAGGTGGGCTTGGCTCCCATGCATACCTGGCTTCCGGACGCCCACTCCGAGGCGCCCAGCCCCGCCAGCGCGATGCTTTCGGGAGCCCTGCTCAACGTGGGGATGTACGCCATCATCCGCTTCGTCGCCATCGCCAACGGCCGGCTCGGTCCCGCCTACGCCAGCCACGTGCTGCTGATCTTCGGCTTCCTGTCGATCGCGGTGGGAGCCTTCTTCATGATCCACCGGCGTGACTTCAAACGCCTCTTCGCCTACTCCTCCGTGGAGCACATGGGCATCATCGCGGTGGGGCTCGGGTTTGGCGGCATCCTGGGCCTCTACGGGGCGCTCCTGCACACCCTCAACCACAGCATCGGGAAGGCGGTCCTCTTCCTCACCGGCGGCACCCTGGTGCTCGCCTATGGCACCCGGCGCACGGACCGGATCGGGGGGGCCCTGACCAGCCTGCCGCTGACCGGCGGAGCCCTCCTGATCGGGTCCCTGGCGATCGTGGGTTCGCCGCCGTTCGGCCTTTTCCTCAGCGAGTTCGTGATCCTGCGCGCCGGCCTGGCGGCCGCCTATCCCGCCTTGGTTGGACTCTTCTTGCTGTTGCTGGTGACGGTGTTCGTGGGCTTCATGCACACCACCAGCAGGATGGCGGTGGGCCAGCCCAGGGCCGAGGTGGTGTCCCCCTATCAGGGGCGCCTGGAGCGCTGGAGCGCGGCCGCGCCGCTGCTGCTGGGGCTGTGCGGGCTGCTGCTCCTGGGGGTCTGGATCCCAGGCTGGCTCAATTCACTGCTGCTCCACTCCGTGGCCCTGATCCGATGACTGAGCTCAGTGACGGCGGCACTCTGGCCTGGGCGCTCTCGCGGCTGCCCGGCCGCGCCCAATCCAGCTCCCAGACAGGGGTCGTGGGCTGGTTGCTTGACCCCTCTGAGCTGTCCGCCAGCGCCGCCGTGCTGGCGGCCGCGGGCGGCCGCGTCGCCGACATGTTCGTGGTTGAAACAGGCCCCGGGCCGACCGGAGCGACTAGCCAGGAACGCCTGTTGGTGGTGGCCTTCGACCGAGAGAACAGCTATCTCATCCTGCGCAGCGAGGTCACGCCTGGGGTCCAGCCCGCGCTGGCGGCCGCCCTCCCAGCGCTCTATTTGGAGGAGTGCGAGATCTTCGAGCTCTGGGGAGTGCTCCCCGGTGGCGGCCAGCCGCTGAACCGGGTGCTGTTGCCGCCTGGCCGTGAGGCCGGGGCACCACTTCGGATGGCGGACGAAGTCGGGGGCCGTGCCCTGGCCACCGAGGTGAGGGCCCCCCATGTGGTCCAGGGGGAGGCCTTCGAGTTCCCGGTCGGACCCGTGCGCGGGGTCGGCCAGGAGTCCCTCTACATGGGGCTCGTCACCACCGGTGAGGAGCTCTTGGACGTCTATCTGGCCTGGTTCCACAAGCATCGGGGTATCGAGCAGCAGCTGGCGGGAATGGAGCCAGAGCACGCCTTGTTTCTGGTGGAGCGCTGCGAGGGGCTGGGGGCGGTGGGCAACGCCCTGGCTTTCGCCCGGGCGGTGGAGACGGCCTCCGATACTCAGGTGGAAGCGGCCTGCGAGCGCACCCGATCCGTGGCCCTGGAGCTGGAGCGCATGTACAACCATGTGGCGGCGACCGCCGCCCTGTGTCAGTCGACCGGTCTGGGCGTGGGGCAGGCACAGGTGGAGATGCTGCTGGAAGAGTGGCTGCGGCTCAACGCGGCTGCCTTTGGGCACCGTTACCTCTTCAACGTGGTCACCATCGGAGGCGT
>JABEUU010000089.1 GCA_013044295.1 Candidatus Dormiibacterota bacterium | reverse complement strand
TCCGAGTCGTAGACCCCGATCCGTAGCTGTTCCACCAGAGTTGGCTGGGCCAGCTCGAGGATGTCCTCGAACATCCCCCCCAGGATCAGCATCTCGGGGTTGAGAGAGTTGACCAGGTTGACCAGCCCCGCGCTGATCCAACGGGCGGTGGTCTCCACGGCCGTGACACAGGCGGCGTCGCCATCACGCGCCCGCTGCAGCACCAGATCCACGGCTCCCTGGCCGCCGGCCGGCAACCCTGCCCGCCGGACCAGAGCACCCTCTCCGGCCTCTGTCTCCCAACAGCCCCGCGAGCCGCAGTGGCAGGCAATGCCGTAGGGGTTCACCTGCATGTGGCCGACCTCACCCCCATAACCGCGGGATCCCTCCAGCATCTGGCCGGCGGTGATGATGCCTCCTCCTACCCCCACCTCGGCATGTAGGTAGGCGAGATCGTTGACTCCGCTGGCGACCCCCCTGGAGTGCTCCGCCATCGCTCCCAAGTTGGCGTCATTGCCAACCCGCACCACGATCTCGCCACCCAGGGCGTTCTGAAGGCGCTCCCCCAGAGGCACATAGCGCCAACCGAGGTTGGGGGCGAAGTTGACCATGCTGCCACCCGGGCTGACCGCCCCCGGCACCGCCACTCCCATCCCGACCGGGATGCGCGCCCCCAGGGACCTTGTCATCAGGCGCGTTGCCAGCTCAGCGACAACCTCAACCACCAAGTCAAGCTCGCGATCAGCGTCGGTCAACAGGGTCGCGCCATCGCTGTCGATGACCAGGCCGCCCAGGCTGACCAGGGCCAGCCGGATCGCGTCCACGCCAATCTCCACGGCAACCACCGCGATGGTGTCGCTGCGCACCGCCACCACCTTGGACGGACGGCCTCTGTTCCCGCGCTCCGGTTCCGCCGCCTCAGCGACCAGGCTGCGGTCAACCAGCTCGTCGACCAGAGCTCCGATGGTGGCGCGGTTCAGGCCCAGCAGCTTGGTGAGCCGCGCCTGCGAGGTCGGCCCGTAACGGTGCAGGTGCCCGAGCAGGGTCGCCAGATTGTGGCGTCGCACCGCCTCCTGGGTGGCTCCCCGCTCCGTTCTCGCCATCAGCTCTGGCCGGGATCCGAGCCGAACCTGGTGCCAGCTCTGGCCGGGCGCCCTTGGTCAGTGGGCAGCCCCGGGAGGAGCCAGCCTTCGGCGCCCGCTACCAACTGGACAACCTGGCGCGCCCTGGCCGCCGACCTGGAGAGTTCCGCCGGGCACCAGATAGGCACCAGCAGATGACGCGCCTCCAGGTCGCGGCCACGGGTACCGCGTCAGGCCAACCCTCCGGCCGGTGCGGGGCACCGCCCAACCTGCTTCTCGGTCGCCCTCTCTTCATGCCACTCAGATCCGGAGCGAACTCCCCGACAACGTCCCCCGGCGTGAGAGCGTGTCGATGAGGACCGCACCAACCAAGACCAGGCCGGTGGCGATGAGCTGCCACTGCACCTGGACGCCCTGCAGGTAGAGGCCGTTATAGATGGCCCCGATGACCAGGCCTCCGAGGACCGCATGAGCCACCTTGCCCCGACCTCCGAAGAGGCTGGTGCCACCGATGACCGCGGCCGCGATGCCATAGAGAACGTACTGGCCCCCGTTGACGTTGGTGGAGGTGCCACCCTGCCAGGAGAGGTACAGAATTCCGGCGAAGCCGGCGGTGGCTCCGGTCAGGATGAAGGCCCAGGTGCGGACCTTGACCAGGCTGATTCCGGCGCGCCGGGCGGCGTCGGGGTTGCCGCCGATGGCATACACGTAGCGGCCGAACTGGGTGCGCTGCAGGAGCAGGGTCCACATGATGACCACCACGAACACGATCGGCACCACCCAGGGAACGCCCTGTACGAGTGATGTCGCCGAGCCGCGGTTGACGTTGCAGATGGCCACCACGGCGATTCCGGCGGCCACCAGGAACGCGATCTTCAGCACGGTAAGGCCGGGCGGCGGTGCCACCAGCCCCCGCCTGCGACGACTCGCGTCGCGGGTCCAGAAGAGGCCCGCGAAGGTGCCTGCGATGACGGCGAGCACGATCCAGCCCGCCAGCGGCGGGATGTTGCCGTTGACGATCTCGTAGAGCACATGCTGGTTGACCAGGATGGAGCTGGAGATCGAGACCACCCCCGCATTGCCCAGGATGACCAGCATCACTCCCCACATGATCAGCTGGCCGGCCAGGGTGACAACGAACGACGGCAGGTGCAGACGGGAGACCAGGGTCCCCCAGACGGCCCCGGTCAAGCCGGTGAGAACGATGGTGGCGATGATCACCAGCCACCAGGGCCAGTCCATTCCCGGCTTCTGCACCATGATTCCGGCGATGGCGGCCCCCACCGCCAGGATGTAGCCGGTGGAGAGGTCAATTTCGCCAAGGAGGAGCACGAAGACCTCGGAGATACCCAAGGTCATGAAAATCATGCTCTCGATAAACAGGTTCACCAGGTTGCCCGGTGACAGGAAAAGGCCCTGGGTCCAGACCTCGAAGGCGACCGCGATCACCACCAGGGCCAGAACCACCGGCAGCACCCCGGTGTCGCCGCTGGTGGTCCGAGTCAGCCAGGCGCGGGCGTACTGGCCCAGCGACTCGGCGACGATCTCCGGCGGGACGGCGTCCACGGCGGCGGCGGTGAGGTCGACCAGGGGGCCCTGGGCGGCACCGTCCTCGACCGACTCATGACTCAGTTCATCCTCAGTCTTGGCCATCTGGATAGTCTCCCCTGGATCGCTCAGGACGGCGCATGGCGGGCCGACTTCCCGGTGGTCATGTAATCAACCACGCTTTGCATATCGAACTGGGCGGCCGGGCCCTCCGCCACCTTCCGGCCGAGATGCAGGATCGCGATGCGGTCGGCGACCTCGAAAACATCGTTGAGGTTGTGGCTGATCAGCATCACCCCGAGCCCGTGCTGCTTCAACCGGGCTACCAGGTCGAGCACCATGCGGGTCTGGACCACCCCGAGGGCGGCGGTCGGCTCATCCAAGGCGACCAGCTTGGAGTTCCACATCACCGCCTTGGCCACTGCCACCGCCTGGCGCTGACCGCCGGAGAGGGAGGCCACCGGCTGGCGAATGGAGCGCACCGTGGTCACCCCCAGGCTGGCCAGAGTCTCGGCCGCCGACCGCTCCATGGAGTCCTCGTCCATGAACATCCGGTGCACCCGCTCCCGCCCCAGGAACATGTTCTGAACGATGTCGAGGTTGTCGGCCAGAGCCAGGTCCTGATAGACCACCTCAATGCCCAGGGCGGCGGCATCACGGGGCCCATGGATGTGGACCTCGCGGCCCTCCCAGAACATCTCCCCATGGTCCGGTTGGTAGATCCCCGCGATGCAGCGCGTGAGCACCGACTTGCCGGCCCCGTTGTCCCCGCACAGGGCGGTTACCTGGCCCGAGGGAAGGTCCAGATCGACCTTGAACAGGGCCTGCACCGGGCCGAAGTGCTTGTCGATGCCACGCAGGCGCAGAAGCGGGACTTCGGAAGCGACTGCCGACGCGACCGGGGATGTCAGATCGGCCATGGTCATGGACGCCTACTCCCCGCCTGAGAACCCGAACGAGTCACGTGCCTTCCTCCTAGCCTTCCGCGCGACATAGATCTGAGGGGCCGCACCAGGTGGTGCGGCCCCTCATCTAGATTCGAGGTTTCAGGGCTGCTGCGTCAGCTGATGCCGTACTTGGTGCAGACGCTCTGGCCCACGGCCGAGCACAGCGCCGGCGCGGGGATGAAGTTGTCCTTGATGAGAGTCGCCTGCATGTTAGAGGGAGTGACCCACTCCGGAGTCAGCAGGGAGGCCGGCTCGGTGATGCTGGAGTTGGCCGGGTCGACCGTGGTCGCGTTGACCAGGCTGGAAGGAATCGCCTTTCCGGCCCGCAGGATGGTGGCCATGGCGACCGCATCCTGGGCCTCCAGGTAGATCGGCTTGTAGACGGTCCCACACTGGTAGCCGCTGAGGATGTTCTCCGCCCCGGTGAGGGTGGCGTCCTGCCCCGTGGTCGGGACGGTGAAGGGCTTGACGCCCTTATTCTTCAGGTCCTGAACCACTGCGGCGTTCATCTCGTCGTTGGCGACCACCACCGCGTTGATGCTGGGGTGAGACGTCAGCGCCTGGGCGAAGTTGGTGCCGGCGGTGGCGACGTCCCAGCTGAGGGTGACCTGGTCGCCGACCAGGTTGTAGCCGAGGCTGTTGGTCTTGGGCGGAGTAAGAGGGGTCGTCTGGGTGCCCCAGATCACCGAGTTGTAGCCCTGGGCGAATGAGATCGCGTTGGGGTCACTGTTCTCGCCTCCGTCGACTTCCCACACCTGAGGGCTCTTGACTCCCCAGGCGGTGACGCAGGCCTCGAAGCCCTGACCGATGAGCTGGCCGACCTTGAAGTTGTTGAAACTGTCGTAGTAGGTGTTGGTGCCGGCGAAGGTGGCCCGGTCGTAGCTGATCAAGGCGACCCCGTGAGATGAGGCATAGGCCTGGATCTCGCTGGCGACCGTGCTGTCGAGCGGGTCCACGACCAGGACCTTGGCACCCCTGGTGATGTCCGATTCGGCCATCGAGAGCTCGGTGGCGTCACTCCCCTGAGCGTTGGTAATCGAGTACTGCGAAGGCGAATACCCGGCCATCTGGAAGGCCTTGGCAAGATAGGGGGCGTCGAACTCGGTGTAGCGGGTGGAGGA
Organism: Candidatus Dormiibacterota bacterium; assembly: GCA_013044295.1. Classification (GTDB taxonomy): domain Bacteria; phylum Chloroflexota; class Dormibacteria; order Aeolococcales; family Bog-877; genus AG-12. The sequence goes on along the minus strand of JABEUU010000089.1, from coordinate 1,008 downwards.
CGTGGTGTCCGGCAGAATCACGCCGACCAGGCCCTTTCCCGCAGCCTGTAGGCCCTTCAGCTTGGCCATGGTCGAGAAGCTGAGATTGAAGGACGTGACGCTGATGTTGGGCACCGTCACACTGGACGGTGACTTTGCCGGAGTCTTGGTACCTGTGGTCGAGCCACAAGCTGCGGTGATCAGGCCAACTGCGGCGAGCAGACCCATCCAAGTCGTTCGCCTCCCGAAGAATGCGGCCCCACCAGCCGCCTTGCTTTCTAGAGCCATCCAGAGTCCCTCCACGTAGGTCCAATATTCAGTCCGATACCGCTTGACCGTGTGCCCATCCGGCCGTCCCCGCGGCGTCGATCACCCCGGGTCAAGAGCCGCCTCTACCGTGCCGACCGGCCCGCGGATGGCCCCGTTGGCCCCGTCCGAAACGCCGCCTCGCCTTTCACGCCTCCCGTGGAGCGGGCCCTCGAGGCCCGCCGTCTAACGACCCGCCGCAGCATAAGTTGTGGCGCACAACTTGTCAAGAAAAGAAATCCGCCCAAGATTTGGTCCCGACGCGGGGAGCAGTTGGAACCAGCGCCGCGCCGCGTTGGACGGCCATCATCGCCACCATTCGGGACGGAAGGACGGACGCGGAACTCGCCCGACGCCCCGTTGTCGGGGGACGCTCAGCCACGCTCCTCAGCGCCACCGCCAATGCGCGAGCCCGCCGCCTGCGGTCATTCCGGCGCCGCCTCGACGGCCGGTGCCGCGAGCTCGCCTGCAGGCGTCTGCTGGTCCGCGACCATGGCAAGCCCAGGGGCTGCACAGTGACCCGTGGGCCGGTCCAGCCCTTGCAAACGGCGGCACGGGAAGTCGGGGTGGACGCCATCGGTCGTCCCGCGGTGCGGGGCCAGACGCCTCCGCAGCCCCGGTGGCGGGGTCCCCTCGCCGGGGCTGGGAACATCACCGGGAGGAGCGGTGCCCTGCCGCTCGCGAGGTGGTTCACCCCCTCAACGTCACTCTGCTCAAGCGGGG
>JABEUU010000088.1 GCA_013044295.1 Candidatus Dormiibacterota bacterium | reverse complement strand
TGTCAGGCCGGCGCCAATCCAAACCCTCAGTTGAGACCACGACCGCGTTGCGCAGATCCGCATGGGGCACGCTCGGGGCCCCCGAAAGCAAGGCGATCGTGGGGCCGATGAGCCAGGGGTTGTCGGGATGGATTTGAGGCGCCTGTTCCCTGGTGGCAGCCTTGACCATCTCCCCGACGCGCACCAGCTCCCTGCCGTTGGCGACTGTCAAGCTAAGCCCCTGGGCGGTGGCGTCGGCATTCAACGACGGCCACTCACAGGCCTCCGCCCAAGCCAGGGCTCCTCACAGGGCCACTGTGAACAAGGGAGATCCCAGCATCTCCTCGTCGATCTCAACTCCCAGCCCAGGTGCCGAGGCGACCCGGCCCCTTCCGTTTGCGGAGCGCGGCTGGTAACCCGCGATGTGCTCGTTGGTCCAATCGTTCATGTAGGACGCGGCGAAGAGAGAGTCCGGCGGAACCCCCGCCGCCAGCTGGCTGACCGCCGCCGTGGTCAGATCCCCACCCCAGGTGTCCTCGACGGTGAGCCGAATCCCAAGCTCCACGGCGGCATCACGCAGGAGTCGAGCCTGGCTCAGACCACCGACCCTGCCGAGCTTCAGATTGATGTGGTCCATCGCGTCCAGGGACGCCGCCCTGGTGAGCGCCCCGAGGTCCACAATCACCTCGTCAAGGACCATCGGCAAGGTGGTGAGGTGGCGGATCGCCAAACACTCCGCAAGGGTGGGACAAGGCTGCTCCAGGAGAATCCTCTCCAAACCCTCCAGTTGGCGCAGCGCGATGATCGCGTCCTGCCGTCGCCACCCCCCGTTCGCATCGGCGATGATGGCGTCCTCGGCAGAGGTGGCTGCCGCGATCGTCGAAGCCCGTAGGGCGTCAAGCTCCGGCGCTCCCCCCAACTTCAATTGAAAGCGGTGGATCCCGAGTTCACGCTGGCGCAGCACGAAGTCGGCCATCACTTCGGGCTCGGCCATTGGCACGGCCACATAGAGGGGCAGATCCGACTGCAGCACGCCGCCCAGCAGCGTCGCCACCGAGCAGCCCGTCGCCTTGCCGAGAATGTCCCAGCAGGCAATGTCCACGGCACTCTTTGCATATAGGTGCCCGCGCAGCGACCCCTCCATCCGGGCCCACACAGCGGCGAGATTGGTCGCATCGGTCCCCAGAAGCCCTGGAGCCAGCTGCGCCAGGGCGGCCCGCGCCCCCTCCGCGAACGCTGGGAGGTAGGTTGGGCCGAGCGGGCAGGTCTCTCCGTAACCCAGGTGCCCGTCGCGAGTCTGGACCCGCACGATCGTACTGGGAAGGCTCGAGACCACCCGCCTTGAAGACATCACGTAGTCCCCGTGCGCGTACGAGAGCGTGTAGCCGAACACATCGACGCGGGCCACAGCAAGCCCGGTCAAAGCACTATCCAAGCCCCGCCTCTGGGGTCCACTTGGACCCCGCGCACAACCCGCCAGCGATAAGCTCCCAAGTTCGCAACCCTCCAAGACGTGTTACCGGAGTCGGCGGTCGAGCCTGGCGGCGCCCCAGCTCAAGGTAGTCCGCCGATTAGGGAAGAGCCAGGGGAATTTGGCCGACGCTCATTGGTCCCGAAGGGCTCGGCTCACTCGCACGCCCGTGAAGTCGTGCGGATTCGAGGCTCGCGGGAACCCAATTCCGGCTCTTCTCTTCACGAACTGAGCCCGGCTCGTGCAGTTGAGCTAGGAGCCACCCGCTCGGTGCCCCGGTGGGCTGGGGCCGGGTTCTCCTGGTGACGATAAGCATCGGCAAGCCGCTGGTAGGCTCCCTCCAGGTGGTGGGCAATCATCTCTTGGGCTCGGTCCAGGTCTCCCTCGGCCAAGGTCTCGACCAATTGCTCGTGCTCGCTGCCGTAGATGTACTGGAAGTCTGGGTTGGCCATGTTGCGCCAGACCAGAAACCGCAGTATGTGTGGCCGCAGGAGCACCCAGGAGTCGTAGAGACGCTCATGCCGGGCGGCGCGATAGATCAGGTCGTGGAAAGTTATGTCCAGTTCCGCGTACTGGTACTCGCTGTGAACGGTGCTGCCGACCGGTCCACGGGCGGCCACTTCTCTCATGGCCGCAAGATCCCCTGCTGTGGCGCGTTCGATGGCCAGGCGAACGGCTAGCCCCTCAAGGGTGACACGGAGGCTGTAGACCTCCTCAATGTCCCGAAGAGCGATGGAGGCAACCACGGCCCCGTGACGGGGGCGGAGGGTGAGGAGCCTCTCGGAGCCGAGCCGGCTGAGTGCATCTCGAATCGGGCTGCGGCTCACTTTCATGGTGGCTGACAGCTCAGCCTCTCGGAGGCGCTGGCCCGGGCTCAGTGCCCCGGTCACGATTGCCTCGCGCAGGCGGTCGGCAACCTCGTCCCCCAGGCTGCGACTGTCAATCGCCGCGACGGCCGCGAGGTCCGAGTCGGTGGGATCCATGACTGTTTGCGCATTGTATGCAGGAAGCGACACATGGTCAATGAACGCGCGCTGGAGGCAGGTGCGCCCGGCTGGCGCCGAGGGATCGTAGGCGGCCAGCCGCATGCCCGCCGATCGGCCGTCACCGCCCTGGCAAGCCCAAAGCCGGCCATCAGGGGACACCGGCGGTCGCCGCCGGCTGGCCAGGGATCTCCCAGCCCAGTTCCGTCGGGATAGGCCAATCGCCTATCCCGACGCCCCCTCCTGGCCGTCTCGACCACCGAGGGCCCGTTCCAGGAAGGCCAGGAAATCGGTGCGCTCGGCGATCAGCTTCGCAGTTGGCTTGCCCATACCATGGCCGGCCGACGTCTCAACCCGGATCAAGATCGGCTCCGCGCCGGCCTGGGCAGCCTGCAGGGTCGCCGCGAACTTGAAGGAGTGGCCAGGCATCACCCGGTCGTCGTGGTCACCGGTCATGACCATGGTCGCCGGATAGCTGACCCCGAAGCGCACATTGTGCAGGGGCGAGTAGCTGCGCAGCCAGCGGTACTGGATGGGGTCCTGGGGGTCGCCGAAGTCGCTGGTCCACGCCCATCCAATGGTGAACTTATGGAAGCGCAGCATGTCCAGCACGCCAACCTCCGGCACCGCCGCCCCGAACAGCTCGGGATGCTGGGTGAGACAGGCTCCGACCAACAGTCCTCCGTTGGAGCGACCATCGATGGCGATGCGCCCAGCCCGCGACCACCCTGAGCTGGCGAGCCACCTCGCGCAGGCGCAGAAGTCGTCGAAGACGTTCTGCTTGTTGGCCAGCCGGCCGGCGTCGTGCCAGTTGCGGCCGAACTCCCCTCCACCGCGGAGGTTGGCCACCGCCAGCAGCCCTCCGCGCTCCACCCACACCCGCTCCGCGGCGGAGAAGGCAGGCGTCAGGGGGATGTTGAACCCGCCGTAGCCGTAGAGCAGGACCGGAACCTCTCCATTTTTGGTCAGGTCACGCCGGTGGGTCAGGAACACCGGGATCCTGGTGCCATCCTCCGATGACACATAGACCTGCTCGGTCAGGGTCAGGTCGGGATCAATGCGGGCCTGGGGCCCCTGCACCAAGACGGTCTCACCGCTCTCCAGGTCATGCGACCAGATCGAAGTCGACTCGGTGAAGCTGCTCACCGAGAAGTGCATGACCTGGCTGTCCCTACTCCCACTGAGGCCGGTCACCGTGACCATCCCCGGCAGCGAGATCTCGCCCACTCGCCGGCCGTCGATGTGGTGCACCACCAGCTGTGAACGGGCATCCCGCAGGTAGTGGCAGACCAGCCTGCCACCAAAGTGGTCGACGCTGAGAAGGGTGGCGTCGGTTTCGGGGATCACCTCCTGCCAGCCGCTGCGCTCAGCCTGACCCAGCTCCACCGCCACCAGCCGCTGGCGCTCCGCCAGGTAGTCGGTGACCAGGTAGAACCGAGAGCCGATGTTGGTGGCCACCGTGGCGGCACAGGTGAAGTCCGCCACCAACAAGCTGGGAGCGACGGTCCCCTGCTCCAAGTCAATAACCTCGATCCTGCTCTCGGGGAAGGTCCCCCGGGAGATTTCGATCACCACATAGCGCCCGTCCTCGGTGACAGTGGCGTGAGGCATCCAGTCCGGCCGGTCGGCCGCTGAGTAGAGGAGCTGGTCGTGCTCCTGCGGCGTTCCCACGTGGTGGAGCTGGACTCTGGGGGTTCGGCTCTGGGCCAGATACTCGTCACCGGCGGCTGGCGGATCGAGGGCTGAGTAGGTGAACCCGGTACCGTCTCGCAGCCAGGACGCGGTGCAGAACTTCGACCATTCGATCCGGTCGGACAGGTCCTCTCCCGAGTCCACGTCGCGCACCCTCCAGCTGAGCCAGTCCGAGCCAGCCGCGCTGGTGGCGTAGACCAGGAGACGGCCATCCCGGCTGACCTCGGCCCCGGTCAGGGCGACCGTACCCGCCGCCGACAGCTGGTTGGGATCAACCAGGACCCGGCCAGCCTCGTCTGGCCGATCCATGACGTAGAGCACCGGTTGGTTCTGAAGCCCGGCGTTCCGGGACTGGAACCAGCGCCCGCCCCTCTGGCGGGGCACGTCCGACCTAGGGTAGTTCCAGAGGTCCGTCAGGCGGGCGCGAATAGCCTCCCGCGACGGAATGGCCTCCAAATACGACAGGGTGGCTCGGTTCTGGGCCTCGATCCAGGCCCTGGTCCTGGGATCATCGGTCGCCTCCAACCAACGGTAGGGGTCTTCGACAAGCTCCCCGTGATGAAGATCTACTTGGTCTTCGGCGATGGTGACCGGTGTTTCGAACACGCGCTCTCCCTGGTTGGCGGGTTGGTACTGGGCGGCATCCGAGCCTGCCTAAGGTTGCGCCTTAGTGTCTATCGAAGTGCCAAACTCTGCCGACTGAGCAATTCCACCCTCATATGGTGCACCGGGCCCGGGGGCACCTCACCTGGCCGCTACCGCCGGCGGGGTCGTAGCACCCCGACTGCCACACTCGCCAAGTGGACAGGATCGCGGTACGAGAGCTGCGTCAGTACGCCAGCCGCTATCTCGAGCGGGTCAAGGCTGGCGAGATCATTGAGCTAACCGAGCTGGGCCAGTTGATCACCCCTTTGGTAGCGCCGACCCGGCCCTGTCGGCCCGGGCTCGCCTGGTCGCGGCGGGCAGCCTGCTGCCGGCCAACCGTTCGCGCTGCGTCCACTGGCCAGCCTGCCAGGGAGCCAACGGTCCGAGTCAGACGGCATAGATGACATGCCCGCGACCGTCTTTCATGATCTACCGCGGCTCCTCGGCACTGGTGAAGCGGCTGTTTCAGGAACCCGAGAGTGGGGCGCTTTCCGACTGGCTGTTGGCGCGGCCGGAGCTCCTCAAACTGACCAGCCAGCTCTCCGTAATCGAGGTGGTGGGGGCCTGCCGACGGCATCCGGGTGGCCAAGACGACCGCCGCCCGTCGCCAGCTGGCCGGCTTGGACCTCGTGCCGGTCAGCGCACCTATGGTCGGCCTGGCAACCAGGGTGGGCGGCTCCCAACAGCCCACCCTGACAGCCGTCCAACTGGCGAGCGCGCTCTCGGTCAGAGACGGACTGGCCGCTCTGGTGGCTTGCGACCGTCGACTGCTTGAGGCCGCAAAGTCGGAGCACCTCCCGGTGATGACTCCGATCTGACCCTCCTGTGGGCCACCCCAGCGGACTGGCTGGGAGCTGACCTGGGGGGCCGCGGCGTTGCCCAACCGTCATCCTATCGGAGCACCGCCGTCTGCGCTCCGAGCCGGCGCCCATGAGAGGGTGACCCAACGTGGGCACCATCCAAGCAGCAGGGGGAACGATCGGATGCCACCGCGACCGTATGAGGTGACCCTGGCGAGCCCGCGCCGGCTGGTCGCAGCCGGACTGGGCTTCCCAGCCAACACGTTGCAGCGCCTGCGCTGGCTGTTCCTGGCGGTCAGTCTGGTAGCCCTGGCAACCTCCGTGCCCCTGGTGCTGATGGCACCGACGGCCGCCTGGCTCCACCTCTGCGGCCTGGCGGGCGCGGCCTGGCTCGCTGGCTGGTGGGTCACTGGCTACCGACGGGGGAGGTTCCCACTGCCGGGGGAGTTGATCACGACCGCTGCCCTGATAGCGCTCGGAGTGAGCGCCGGCAACCCCGAGTACGCCTTGGGCGTCACCTACTCCGCCATTCTCTTCCGCTCCCTGTACGGGGGCCGGGCCGAGACCGGCCTGATGGTGGCTCAGTTCGGCGGCGCCAATCTCATCTCGCTGTGGGTCGCCCACGTTCCCACCCAGCCACTGCTGGCGCCGACCACCATCACCACCATCATCCCCGGGCTACCCATGATGGGGATCCTGATGCAGGTCATCAAGCACGTGCTCGAGGACCACGACAAAGACCTCACCCGCGCCGAGATCCTGCGGCAAGCGTCCATCGACCTACTCAACTCTTCGGAACTCGCCCAGGCCCGACTGATCGCGGAACGGGCGGCACAGAGGATCGTCGCTATGGACCGCGACCTGGAGCTGGCGGTCCTGTGCAGCGAGCCAGCTCGCCAGGCGCGCCTGCCAGCCGGCCCCGGGGCGGCGGTCCCCACCGTCCTGGTCCTATCGGAGACACTCCACCAGCTTCAGGAGACGGCCGGAGACTACGGCCGGCTACTTCCTGGAGACTCTCTGTTCGACGAGGTCGCGCGCGGCATGGCCAGCTCCAAGCCGGTGGGCGAGGTCGCCGTTTTCCGAATCGGCAATCCCCAGCGTGGTGGCGAAGTGCTGGCGATCCGAGGGAGCGGGGAGCCGGCACAGGCGACCCGCCTGGCGGTGGAGGAATTGGGCGTGGTCGCCAGCATGACCATGGCGCTCATGGAGTCGGTCCAGGACCGCACCCAGGGCGAGGCCCGATTCCGGTCCCTGGTGCAGGCGGCCTCAGACCTGGTGATCGCGGTGGGAGCCGAGAACGAGCTGGTTTACATGAGCCCCTCGGTGGAGGCTATGACCGGGACCAAGGCCGGGACGGTGGTCCCGCCCAACCTGAGGAACCTGGTCATCCCCGATGATCAGCCAACCCTGGACGCCGCCCTGGCCGAGGTCAGGAGCCGCCCGGGCACATCGCAGGCCCTGACCCTCCAGCTAGTGGACCGAGAGGGCAGCCCACTAACATTCCAGGTTGTCCTCACCAACCTGCTGGACGACCCCACCGCGCGGGCCCTGGTCCTGACCGCGAGGGACGTAACCGCGCAGACGGCCCTCGAAGACCAGCTGCGCCACCAGGCCCTCCACGACCAGCTGACCGGGCTCGCCAATCGGGCGCTCTTCGGCGACCGCCTGGAGCACGCGCTCGCCAGCCGCCGCGGGGCCCACTCAGCGGTCACGATCCTGGTCCTCGACCTCGACAACTTCAAGGACGTCAACGACAGCCTGGGTCACGGCGCGGGAGACGCGCTGCTGGCGGAGGTGAGTCGCCGGATCGTCACCTGTCTTCGGCCCGGGGATACCTTCGCCCGCTTCGGTGGCGACGAGTTCGCCATCCTAATGGATGGGAGTGCGTCCAGTGACCACGGGGCCGCGCTGGCGCAGCGGATCGCCAAGGTCCTGGCAAAACCGGTCGCGCTTGGGGGCGCGGGTTTCCGCACGGTCGGGCTGAGCATTGGCATCGCGACCGCCAGGGAGGCGACGAGCCCCAGCGAGCTGGTCCGCTTCGCGGACATCGCGCTCTACACCGCCAAGTCCGAGTGCAAGGGCAGCTACCGGGTGTTCCACCCGGGCTTCCACGACCAACTGGTGGAAAAGGTTCGGGTGGAGGAGGGCCTCCGGCGGGCCCTGATCGAGAACGAGTTCCTGCTTCAGTACCAGCCCATCATCCGGGTGTCCGACGGCCAGATGACCGGCCTGGAGGCGCTCGTTCGCTGGAACGACCCCGAGCGCGGTCGGATCGCCCCCGACCTGTTCATCCCGCTGGCCGAAGCGACCAATCTCATCCAGCCAATTGGGCGCTGGGTTCTTCGCGAGGCCTGCCGCCAGATGAACGAGTGGGCGACCACCCATGGGGGGCTGGCCCAACTCGACATCGCCGTCAACATCTCCGGCCGTCAGCTGTCCCAGGGGGGCCTGCTGGGGGAGGTGCAGGCAGCCTTACAGGACTTCAACTTGCCCGCCCGGCAGCTCATCCTGGAGGTCACGGAGACCTCGGTGATCCGCGATTTGCCGACCGCGGCCGGCCAGCTGCGCGAACTGCGCGAACTCGGAGTGCGGATCGCCATCGATGACTTCGGCATCGGGAACTCTTCTCTGGGACAGCTCCAGACTCTGCCGGTCGACATCCTCAAGATCGACAGGTCCTTCCTTCAGGCCATGACCGGAACGCGCTCTGGAGCCGCCGTGGTCCAGAGCGTGGTCGAACTGGGTCGGGCGCTTCACCTGGGCGTTGTCGCCGAAGGCATCGAGACCGCCGTCCAGGCAGCCGAGTTCCGAAGGGTCTCCCCCGAGGGACTGGCTCAGGGGTTCTTCTTCACCCGGCCCCTGGACCCCCTGGACCTCGAGCGCGAGTGGGGAGCCGACCAGCGCTGGACCCCGCTGACAGCGGCGACGAAGGCCAAGGAAGCGGCACCCCGGCCGTCCCGGCGGCAACGGGCGGCGAATCTGGCGCCACCACCGCGCCCGGAGAAGCTGCCAGCGCGATAACCGCGTAGACCACTCCCTCCGCCTGCGACGCGGCACCCTTGAGCGAGCTCGGGAAGTGCGGCAGGGCCGACCGGCTGGAGGGGGCACAGATGCCCCCTATCCCTCCCGAGTTGGGGAAGTTTGGCAAATCCTACCCCTAAGACCTCACTTCCGGTCGGCACCGTCAGACTCTGGCGGGAGGGCCCCGGACCGATCCAAAAGCGCCCTCAACAGTCCGCCTTGGACATCGGGATCGGAGCTGGACCTGGCCGACGGCACACCGCCTGCGATCGGGTTCGGCCCTGGACTTCCGGGACCCTCTTCACGTAGTCCCCGGGGACGCGAGGACCCGGTCGGGCGCGCCGGCTCGCGCGGCGCGAAAAAGCCAAGGGGTCGCCACGCCCCCCTGGTCGGAGCTGGGCCCCAGCTGCGATGGAGGCGGGCCCACCCACCTAGAACGGCCGGGGGCCGGGACCGCCGCGCTGGGCACCGCTCTATCCGCTCGCTACCATGGACGCGGCCGCGGGCCGACTTCTGAGACCGGCCCAAGGCTGGTTTGTCGGCAAGGGAGGAGCACGATGCCAGAAGAAGAGGATGACCTGACCGCTGCCTTCGGTTGGCGCTTCATCGGCCCACCGCGCGGAGGCCGGTCGGTGGCGGTCGCCGGGGATCCCGACGACGCCGCGGTCTTCTACTTCGGTGCCTGTGGCGGCGGGGTCTGGAGGACCAATGACGCTGGCCACAGTTGGCGAAACATCAGCGATGGGCACCTCAACTCGGTCTCGGTGGGAGCCCTGGCGGTGGCCGCATCGGATCCCCAGGTCATCTACGTGGGCACCGGCGAAGCATGCCCTCGCAACGACGTCATCCAGGGTGACGGAGTCTATCGGTCCAGCGACGGCGGCCGCAGCTGGCAGCATCGCGGCCTCAGCGAGACCCTGCAGATCGCCAGGGTCAGGGTCTCGCCACGGGACCCTGACCTGGTCTACGTGGCCGCCCTGGGAGACATCTTCGGCCCCTCAGAGGCGCGCGGAATCTACCGCTCCCAAGACGGTGGTCAGAGCTGGACTAAGGTGCTCCCCGGTGGTCCCCAAGTGGGGGCTGCCGACCTCTGGATGGCGCCCAACAACCCTCGCCTCCTGTTCGCCACCCTCTGGGAGGCCAAGAGGGAGCCCTGGGGATTCAGCAGCGGCGGCCCGGGTAGCCGGCTGTTCCGGTCCGCCGACGGCGGGGACACCTGGACCGACCTCACCGGTCGCCCCGGACTCCCCAAGGCGCTGCTGGGCCGGATGGGGGTGGTCGCCGCCCCCAGTCGCCCGGACCGGGTCTGGGCGGTCATTGAGGCGGCCGATCAGGAGGGCGGTCTCTTTCGCAGCGAGGACCAGGGAGCCAGTTGGGAGAGGATCTCTAGCGACCGCTCCCTGCTGGGACGTCCCTGGTACTACAGCCACATCGTCCCCGACCCCCAGGACCCGGAGACGCTCTATGCGATGAACTACAACTTCGTCCGCTCCACCGACGGGGGTCGGAGCTGGAGCCAGATCGGGACCCCCCACGGGGACAACCACGACCTCTGGATTGACCCCAAGAACCCCCGCCGCATGATTGAGGCCAACGACGGGGGCGCCTGCGTCTCACTGAACGGGGCCGAAACCTTCTCCACTGTCTACAACCAGCCCACCGCGGCCATCTACAAGGTCGCCATCGATGACCAGTTCCCCTACCGGGTCTACGGGACCCAGCAGGACAACTCGGCGATCCGGGTGCCCAGCCGTTCCCAGCTGGGGGCAATCCTGCGCGACCAGTGCGAGGAGGTGGGGCACTCCGAGAGCGGCTACATCGCAGTCGATCCCCGAGATGACAACATCGTCTACTCCGGAGCGGTGGGTAGCTCCGGCGGAGGAGGCGCCCCGCTCTTGCGGCACGACCATCGCTCCGGGCAGACCGGGCTGATCACGATCTGGCCCGAGTGGACTTACGCCGAGGACCCCAGCTCCTGGCGGCACCGTTTCGCCTGGACCTACCCGATAGTGCTCTCAAGGCACGACCCTTCGGTCCTGTACGCCGCCGGCGAGTGCGTCTTCGTGAGCCGCGACGAGGGCAGAAGTTGGGAGCAGATCAGCCCGGATCTGAGCCGAAACGATCCCGACAAGCTGCGGGCCTCAGGCGGCCCGATCACCAAGGACACCTCGGGTGCCGAGGTCTACTGCACGGCCTCGGTGTTGGCCGAGTCGCCGCACGATCCCAACATCCTGTGGGTCGGTACCGATGACGGACTGCTCCATCGCACCAGGGACCGAGGCCGGACCTGGGCCCAGCTGCAGCTGCCGGGCCTTCCGGATTGGTCTTGGATCTCAGGGATCGAGGTCTCCGCCCACGACCCACGGGTCGTGATGGTGTCCGCTCACCGGTACCGGCTGCAGGACCGTGCCCCCTACATTTACCGCACGAGCGATGACGGGAGCAGTTGGACCCTTGTGACCAAGGGGATCGACCGGCACGACTTCGTTCGGGTGGTGCGCTGCGACCCGGCGCAGTCCGGCACCTGGTACGCGGGCACCGAGCACCGCCCCTACTGCTCCTTCGACCAGGGAGAGACCTGGCTCTCTTTGCAATTGAATCTACCGCCGGTGCCGATCTACGACCTCGCCGGCAAGCATGGCGAGCTGGTGGCAGCCACTCACGGGCGCGGCTTCTGGGTCCTGGATGATGCCCGCCTGGTGCGGCCGGCCGCCAGCCCGGCCGGATCCGAGACCATCGAATTGCTGGTCCCCCCGGTCGTACACCGGTACTTCACCGGGCAGCCGCCGGCCCCAACCGAGCGGGGCACGCAGTACCCGGGACGAGCCCTGGCGGTGGTCGAGAGCAGTCCCAAAGGTGGGCTCAGGACGGTCATGCTGGACGCTGGATACAACCCTCCCGATGGGGTGGTCATCCGCTACCGCCTGACCCAGGAGGCGGAGCCTGACCAACTCGAGCTGCGGATCCTCGACCTCGACCATCAGGAGCTGCGGCGCTTCCGGGGCCGGAGGCAGGCCACGCTGGGGGAGACTCCGCCCGCCCTGCCCACGGAGGACGACGACCTTCACCCTGCGGTCCTTGAGACCGGCCCGGGCTGGCACCGCCTGGTCTGGAACCTCTGCACCACCGGGGTCTCCTTGCAGAACCAGGTCCTGCGAACCATGGTCGCGGCGGGCGACAACGGCATGGACGGGCCCCGGGTCCCGCCGGGCCGCTACCGGGTCGAGCTGCGCTGGGGAGACCAGCTGAGAAGTGCGGAGGTGGAACTCGCCACTGACCCCAACCTGAAGCTTTCAGACACCGACTACCAGCTGCAGTACCGGCTGCTGCTCCGGGTTCGGGACAGCCAGCGCGCGGTCAACGGCGCGCTGGGGCGCTGTCGACAGCTTCGTGATCGTCTCAGCGCCTGGGAGGACAGGCCGGACGGCAGCGATGCGCTGCGGGCCGAGGTGGCCGGCCTTCGTCAGGAGCTCTCCCGGATGGAGAGGGTCCTGACCCAACCGGACTGGCGCGGAGAGATGGACGAGATGGAGATGGCCGCGGGGCTGGATGGCCGTCTCTTCACGCTGCAGCAGGCCCTGGACCGCTCCGACGCGCCCCCGACCCACCAGGCCCAGGAGATGGCCGACAAGCTCTTCAAGCAGAGCGATGAAGCGGTCCTCGAGCTGGAGCACCTGATCCGGGATCAGCTGGCGGCGGTGAACGCCAGCATTGGGAGAGAGGCACTGGCGCCAGTCCCCTAGGCCGAGGGCCAGCTAGAGAAGCGGCTGAGCCGCAGATCAAGATCTGGCGACGCTCCTGTCGGGGATGCTCAGGCGCTCGACCTCGCGGCCGCCGGCCGTAGTCCCGCGCGCTGCCATTCCCTTCGCGCCAACAGCAGGCTGGTCAGGCACACCGCCGCCGCCACACCCACGACCAAGCGCTCCAGCGAGCCATTGCCGTGGTCGGGGTCAAACCGAAAGACGAGCTCTATCCAGTTCGGCCAGACGATGGTGATGGCGGCCAAGAACATGGTGGCCGTGGCTGATGCCACCTCGGCCCAGAACGTGGTGTTGAAGTGTTCCCTCACGCCGTCTCCTTGGACTGTGGACCGCCCGCCGGCGACCCTCATGGAACCAACGGCACCGAGATTACTACAGGGCCGTGGCCTCTGGCGCGGCCGGAAACCCAGCACCCGAGGGGCCCTGAGGAGATCGCGCCAGGATTGGCGCCGGTGGCCTCCTCCTCTCCATCGAGTCATGAGATGCGGACGGTGGTCGCCCGCATCCTTGGGGGAGGTAAATGGCATCGGCGCCGCCTCGTTCGTCTCCCGGGAGCGCCCACTCGGCCGTCCGAAGACCAAGGCCGCTCGGTGCGGCGGTGTCGGCCCGGACCCAGCCCCAAGTCACTGCCGCCCAACGAGCGCGCCAGGGGAGCTGGACCAGAGTTCCGCAGGGACGCCAACCTCCCATGATCGGGACGACCCTCGCCAGTGGCGTGGGAAACCTCGACTGGGGTCTGGCTCCCTGTGATCAGCCGCGCTTGGGGATCGGTCTACCCTGGCGGGGGCCGCCCGGGCGGCTCAGCCGGGACCACCCTGGCACCGGACCCTGTCAAGAGTCAAGTCGGGTTTGATCGCTCCTTCCAACCTCCACTGGGCGACGGGACCCCATCGGCATTTCGGCCCGGAGTGGCGACGCCCTCCGGCCAACCTTGCACCGCGATTTTCGAACGGTCTCGGCACGGCGATCGGCGACGGCCAAGAACGAAATGGCTCCACAGCGGCTGGGATGGCTGACCCTGGGCGATTTGGCCCCACCCGGGACCGGTCGCCGCTGGCCGATGCCTCCCTCCCCTATGGTGCCGAGCACTCCCGGGCGGTCCCGCCGAGCTACCTCGACGGCTCACCTCGATGCGCAAAACCCTCGGCGCCGGATATCAGCGCAGTCGCCATCGGCGCCAGCCAGGAGGTGGTCAGGTGGGGAGCTCCAGGAGGCTTGCCTCTCGATCCGGGTCCAGCCCGACCGGCAGCGATCGGGGATGCGCGAGCTCGTGCTGGTGGACCTCGGCGATGGTCTGTGCCAAAGGCCTGGGACGAAGCCCCGCCGCCAGCGCCCGGCTGGGGTCGGCCGCGAGCACGCCTCGTCCCGGGCCGTTCCCCTCCCACAGCGGGAGGTCGCGGGCGGTGACCCCAGCCCGTGAGAGCTTGTCCGAGTCAACCCAGACAAGTTCACAGGACTCCGGCCCCACCCCGGCCACGACCGCTTCCAGGAAGTCGGAGAAGGAGAAGGGAGGCGTCGGGGAAGCGGTGTGGAAGGTTCCCACCGCCCGGCCGTGCGCCAGCAGCAGGACAAACTCGGCCAGATCGCGGGCATCGACGACCTGAAAGGGATTGTTGCGAGGCTCTGGGGCCAGGATCCGTCCCCCCCGGGCGACGCGCTCAACCCACCAGGTGAAGCGCCCGGTGTGGTCGAAGGGACCCGCGACGTAGGTGGGCCGGACGATGCTAACCGGGCCTCCCATATCCCCTGACAGGCCGCCTCGGGCAGCGCTTTGCCCGAACGCCTGCTGGGCGGCGAGCTCACAGAGCGCCTTCAGGCCCCCGTAGGTTTCGTCGGTGACGCGCTCCTCGGTGGGGTCCGCGAGAGCGGTGAGGGGCGCATCCTCATTGAAACCTGCGTCGACGGATTGCTCATAGGCCGAGACCGAGGAGATGTGCACCAACCGCCCTCCCCTTCCTCCCAGAACCGCGGCCAGCGCACGCACCTGGCGGGGCACGTAGGCGGAGCAGTCGATGGTGGCGTCCCACTCACCTGTGGCGAGGGCGGAGAGGTCTGAGTCGCGATCGCCGCGGCGGTGTTCCACATGCGGAAAGAGCTCGGGATTGGTGCGTCCCCGGTGGAACAGGGTCGGAATGTCGCCGGCTCCGAGCGCCGCCTCGACAATGTGTCGACCGACGAACTGGGTCCCGCCGATCACCAGGATGCGCACCAGATCAGGGTAGCGCCGAGGGGCCGAGGTGGGGACGACTGACGGGTGGGTTCGAGCTGTTCGGCTCTGGGTCCGGAGATCCCATCTTCGTTTGACCCAGAAGGCCCGCGCGGGTCGATCCTGAGACCGCGCGACCGTTCCGCATGACCAGGAGGAAGTGCTGGGACCTGACCCCCCATGGCCCTACCCCACGCGCACCCGCCCTGGTGACTTGGGCGGCCGGCCCCGGCTGGTCCAACCCGGACGCGACGTCGCCCTCGGTGACCGGCGCATGCTGCCCGCAAGCGCGGGGCGTGGAAGGGGCTCCAACGCTCGCTCCGACTCAGCCGCCAAGCGCACCACCTGGTCGGTGGAATCTGGACCGATCGGCTGGGATTCTACGCCCCGGTTGATGGTCCTGGCTGGGCGCCGCAGTCGGCACCCCGAGCCTGACTCGCGCGAGCCGTTCGACCCTCAATTGGCAAGTGGCCGCCTCCCAGGAGTCAGGCGCTCTCCAGCAGGCTGGTCCTTTCATCCAGAGGGTAGTCGAACCGGAGCACCTCGAACGGTCGATCCTGCACCCATCGCAGAAAGGCGGCATGGAGCGGATGGGGAAGGTAGGCCGCCAGCGCCTCGGCGTCCTCGAACTCGGTGAGCAGGCAGAACTGGTAGCCATCGGCCCGGCCTCCGGTGTCGGCACCGAAGCGCAGCCGGCGCAGTCCGGGAATCACCCCGGCCCAGGTCGAGATCTGCCGCCGCATCTCCTCTTCCACCTCGGGCCCCGGGGGCTCGGCCAGACGGAATAACACCAGATGCTGGACCGGTTGAGACATCGCTAATTCCCCCTCTAGCCGACACCGGACTCAGAAGAACTCGAAGTATTCATTCTGCTCCCAGTCGGTGACGGTGCTCAGGAAGCGCGCCACCTCGGCTCGCTTCATCATGACAATGAAGTCGACGATCTCTCTCCCGAGCGCTTGGCGGAAGAACTGGTCCTGGTCGAGGGCGTCGACCGCCTCCCAGAGTGAAGTTGGCAACAGCTGAGCCGCCTCCTGGTAGGGGTCCGCCGTCACCGGGGGCGGCGGCACCAGCTTCTGGCGGATTCCGTCCAGGCCGGCCGCTATGTTGGCGGCCATGTAGAGGTAGGGATTTGCGGCCGGCTCTCCCAACCGGTTCTCGAGGTGTGATCCCGGGTCCCCCGGCTGACCCTGGACCCGGAGCATGGCGCCGCGGTTCTCCATCGCCCAGTTGACCCGGTCGGGGGCGAACGAGTAGGGCCGGAAGCGCTTGTACCCGTTGATCGTCGGGGTCGAGAACACGGTCATCGGGACCGCGTGCTGGAGGATGCCAGCGGCGAATTGCCGCCCCGCCTCCGAGAGCACCTCCCCCTTGCCGCCCTGGAATGCGTTGCGACCGGCCTTGGCGTCCCGCAGCGACTCGTGGAGATGCCATCCGCTGGAGGAGACATTGGGCAGCAGGGGACGGCACATGAAGGTGGCGTGGTAGCCACGCTCATGACAGATCTGCTTGATCGCCGAGCGCAGGATGATCATGGCGTCGGCCGCGCCCAGCCCGACCATGGGGTCGAGGGTGATCTCGGTCTGGCCCGGGCCCCACTCGTCCTCGATGCTGCGCAGCGGAAGTCCGATCTCCTCCAGGTTGTCCCGCAGGGGGTTGAGAATGTCGCCCAACTGTGCCAGCCTGGTCTCGGACAGGTACTGGTAGCCCTGGGCGACCATGCTCACCGGGGGCGCCACCGGCGGCCACCCGGTCTGGTCGGGAGCGATCCGGTCCCATTCGCGCCGGGTGATGTAGAACTCCACCTCGAGGCCGGCGACGTAGTCGAACCCCATCTCGGCTGCCGCCTGGAGCTGGCGGCGCATCACAGAGCGGGTGGAGAGCGTCACCTCCTTGCCGTTGCCGAAGTACATGTCGCACATCACCCAGGCCGTGGCGTCCGCCCACGGCAGGACCCGGAAGGTCGTGGGGTCAGGCACCAGCACCACATCTGGGAACCCGGTCAGCTCCGGGATGCCGAAGCCGCCCCCCTCCACGAACAGCGGGGGGAAGACGTGATTGGCGGAGTCCATGCTGAGCAGCGCCCCGGAGAAGTCCATGCCATTGCGGAGCGAGAGCGCGAAGTCGCGCGCGGACACGAACTTGCCGCGCAGCGCGCCGTGCTGGTCCGGCCACATGATCCGCACGGTGCGGATGCCCTGGTCCGCCACGGCCGCCGCAGCGGCCTCGGCGGCTGCGCCCTTGGCCTCGTCGTAGAGCCGGTGCTCCGCTACGAAGCCGACCTTGCCCATGGCCAGGTCGCGGGGGAGAATCTTCGCCATCTGCCTCTCCTTCTGGTCTCGGTTGCGCGCTCGCCTCGGTGCTGATCGGGGCGGCTGGCGCGGTTGGCCGCAGCCGACCCCGTCTGGCCCCAGCTCCTCGGACGCCGACTAACTCTCCGCCACCGCCGCCGTCTCGCCGTCCCCGATCCTTGCCCGGTGCGACGCCCCGGGGAAGCAGAACTCGAATACCGCCTCGTCCGTGGAGTGGAGCCCGGTGCTGACCACCTCGGCGCCGGCCAAGTCGAAGCTCCAGAGCTGGTTGGCAGGCGCCCCGGCGTAGACCAGAGGCGCTCCCTCCGCCGGTAGGAAGGCCAGATTCGCGGTGCCACCGAGTCGGGTGTGAATCGCGGGCAGAGCAGCCCTCGCGCTCTGGCCCTCCCCCAACAGCTCCTCGAAGAGGCGGAATCCGACCTCGCTGTCGGCCCGTCCTTGCAGCTTGGTCCCGAAGCGTCCACGCAGGCCCTCGGCGCCGTCAAGTCGGCCGTTGTGCGCGAAGGCGAAGCTTCCGTCCTCAGCTCGGAACGGCTGAGTGTCGGCAAGGGCGATGGTGGTCAGTTGCGAGGGCCGACGCAGGTGGACCAGGAAGTGGGTGGAGCGGATCGACGCCAGCCGGGCCCGGCCCGCGTCGTCACCGGCCAGCTGCCCAGGGTGGCGGTAGCTGGCCACGCCCTTTGGACCACGCCAGGCAACGCCCCATCCGAAGCCACCGAGGCCGTAGCGCTCCAGCGCCGTGCCCCACTCCAGCACCTGCTCGATCGGGCTCGGCTCGGGCCACACCGCCAGCAGAATCTCACACATCACTTGGACCTCTTGGAGGGCCGACGGCCTGGCTCCGGAACTGTGTGCGCGGCTCGATCCCCTCTCGACTCTGCCAGCATGGCCTCCGCCAGATGCAGGTCAAAGGTCCTCGGACCGGGGTCGGTCAGGCAGAGCACGGTCTCGGTCCGGTGCACGCCAGGAACTTTCCAGAGGCGATCGAAGAGGCACTCGCGCAGATGCTGCTGGTCGCGGACCCGGACCCGGACCAGCAGGTCCGAGGCGCCGGTGACGACCGTCACATCCTCCACCTCCAAGAGGCTCCGCAGCGCCTCCACCGTCTCGGTCTGCTCCCAGCCCTGCACCCCGGTGACCAACACATAGGCGATCACGGCATAGCCGAGCTTCGCCCAGTCGACATCGGCCCGATAGCCGCGGATGATCGCGCTGCGCTCGAGCCGCGCAATGCGCTCGGTCACCGCGGGTGCAGACATCCCCACCGCCGCCGCGATCCTTCGCACCGAGACCCGGGCGTCGCGCAGGAGGTGGACCAGGATCGCAAGGTCGGTGGCGTCAACTGCGTGAGCTGGCGGCTGCTCCGGCCCCGGGGACGCGAGCCCACGGTTGTCATTAGTAAGGCGCGCACTTGGCTTGGCCATCACTTGCAATGGTATGGACGGCTACTCACCATCACATCATAGCTGCTAATGCTATAGTCAGGCTATCCATGACGACCGGCCAAATGCGGGCGCGAGCCGCTGCGCTGGATCTAACCGATCTGTGGAAAAGAGGGAGCGAAACAGGATGAGCCTTGCGGACCAGTACTTCAGCCAGGTCGGCTCAGGTCGACCCCCCACCGCTCCCGGCCGCTTCGTGGATCTGCAAAGGGGAGAGGACCCAGTTCAGTTCGTACCCGGGCTGGAATTTCGATACCTGCTCGGAGAGCGCACCATGCTGATGGCGGTCCACTTCGAGCCCCACACCGAGGCGCCGGTGCATGTCCACGACGAGGAGCAGATCACCCTTGTGGTCGAAGGTGAGCTGGAGTTCGAGATCGACGGGGAGGTCCGGCAGCTGACTCCGGGCATGGTCGCGGTGGTACCCGCCAACGTCTCCCATGGGGCCCGCACCAAAGACGGCGCCTGTCTCGAGTTCGACGTCTTCAACCCTCCCAGGCAGGCCCTCCTCGACCTGGCGAGCGACGCCCGTCGACGAGCGTCGGAGTAGGCCAAGGTGGACCTGGGCCTGGGAGGGCGCCGCGCCATCGTTACCGGCGGGTCCAAGGGCTTGGGCTATGCGATCGCGGAACTCCTGCTCCAGGAGGGCGCGGTCGTCGCCATCTGCTCGCGGCACGGAGACGAGCTGACGATCGCGGCTGAGCGGCTGGGAGAGCTGGGACGGGTGCGGGCCGAGGTGGCTGACGTGACCATTCCGGGCGATGTAGAACGCTTCATCGCCAGGTCGGCGGAGGAGTTCGGCGGCCTCGACATCCTGGTGAACAATGCTGGGCGGGCCCACCCAGGCACGTTTGAGACCCTCACCGATGCCGACTTCCAGGCCGACCTCGATGTCAAGCTGTTCTCTCAGATCCGGTGCAGCCGCGCCGCTCTGCCTCATCTGCGAGCCGCTGGCGGCGGCGTGATCATCAACGTCAACGCCATCTACGGCCGCCAGCCCGACCCGGACTTCTTCGCGACCACCGTGGACAGGGCCGCCTGTCTGGCCTTCAACAAGGCGCTCGCGATGGAGCTTGGTCCCGAGAGGATCCTGGTCAATTCGGTCAACATCGGTTTGGTGCGGACACCCCAGTGGGCCGCCATCCATCGCCGCCGCGCTCCCGAGCTCACCGAGTCCGAGTTCCTGGATAGGACCGCGGCGCCGGAGGTCCCGTTGGGACGATTCGGCGAACCAGACGAGGTCGCCGGACTGGTCGCCTTTTTGGCCAGCCGGCACGCGAGCTATATCACGGGCGCGTCCATCGACGTGTCCGGCGGCATGGGGAGGTATATATGAGCAGCCCGGGAGACATCGTCTACTTCGAGAGCGGCTTCGTCGACAAGGACGAGGCCCGCGTGCCCATCTCCACCCACGCCTTCAACTACGGTACCGGCTGCTTCGAGGGGATCCGCGCCTATTGGAACCCGGTCAAGGAGCAGCTCTACGTGCTGCGCCTGCGTGAGCACGCGGAGCGGCTGCTTCGCTCCGCCCACATCCTCCACCTGGAGCCCGACCCCACCCTCACCCAGGGCAGAATTGAATCGATCATCCTGGAGCTGCTGGCCCGAAACGGATACCGGGAGGATGTCTACATCCGCCCCATCCTCTACAAGTCTGGGCGCACCATCAAGGTGACCCTCTCCGGCATCGCCACCGACCTGTGCGTCTTCACCCAGCCCTTCGGAGATTACCTGGACATCCGCAAGGGCCTCAACGTGATGATCTCGGCCTGGCGGCGGATCGACGACAACGCCATCCCCGCCCGCGCCAAGCCCACGGGGGCCTACATCAACGCCGCTCTGGCCTCCGACGAGGCGCGGGCGAGAGGATTCGACGAGGCGATCATGCTCACCGGTGACGGCCACGTGGCCGAGGCCTCCTCCTCCAATCTATTCCTGGTCGCGGGCGGAACCGTGATCACCCCGCAGGCCACCGACGATGTGCTGGTCGGCATCACCAGGGATTGCGTGATCGAGCTGGTCCGCCAGCGGGGATGGCCCCTCGAGGTGCGCCGGGTCGACCGCAGCGAGCTGCTCTCAGCGGATGAGGCCTTCCTTTCGGGAACGGGGGTGCAGCTGGCTCCGATCACCCAAGTCGACGGGCGCATCATTGGCAACGGTGAGATCGGGCCTCTGACCCAAGAGCTCCAGCGCGCCTACCTGCAGGTGGCTCGCGGCGAGGTCGAGGACATGGCCGCCTGGCGCACCCCCGTGCCGGCGGCCGTGGGTGGCATTTTGCCTGGGAGGGACTGAGGTGGCACTGGTGAGACTGATCGAGGAGTCTGAGGCCGAAGGACTGGTCAAGGAGGTGTACGAGGAGATCATGGCGAGCCGGAACCTGTCGAAGGTTCCGAACTACTGGAAGGCACTGGCCCACCGGCCCGAGTACCTGGCCTCGACCTGGAACAAGCTGAAGTCGGTGATGGCCGAGGGTTCGCTCGACCGCCGCACCAAGGAGATCATCGCGGTCGCGGTGTCGGCCACCAACAATTGCTCCTACTGCCTGTCCAGCCACACCGACGCGCTGCGCTCACTGGGCTTCGGTGATGCTGAGCTGGTGGAGCTGATGGCGGTAGTCGACTTCTTCAACGGATCCAACGCCACCGCGTCCGGCCTCAAGGTCGAGTACGAGCCGCCAGTCCCCCGCGCCTAGCCGTCGTCTGCACACCATCACCCGAAGTCCACGAGGATCGAGATTTGATCGATAGCCACGGCCACCCCATAGCCGACTCCGGAGGGGCTCTTGACCTCTCCGCCATCAACGTCGAGCTGGCGACGGACGATGCCTCCCGCGCCGTGCGCCAGCAGAGCGGGCCCTCGCGCCTCAGCCATGAGCTGCTGGGGGTGCGCCTGGCGGCTTACCTCGGGTGTTCCGTTGAAGAGGTGCCCGAGGCCAGGGGCCGGGCCAGCTCCGACTGGAGCGGCTACGTGCGCGGCCTGTTCGCGGACTGCGGCATCACCGGGATGGTGCTGGACCCAGGCTGGAATCTGGACGCCACCACCGCCCAGGCCGCCAGCTTCGCTCAGATGGTCGGGTGCCCGGTCCGTCCGATCCTACGGCTGGAACCGCTGATCGACCGGATGATCGCGGACGGTGCCGGGGCGGCCGAGGTGCTGGCCGGTGTCGAGCAGGCGATGCAGGATGCGCCCGGCTCAGGATACTTCGGCTTCAAGACGATAATCGCCTACCGCACCGGGCTCGCCGTCGATCCCGGCGCCACCCTCGCAAGGGCGGAGGCATCGCTGCGCGAGTCGGCCGCCCTGCCGGTCCGGCGCCGGGGGAAGGCTCTCCGCGACCTCGCCCTGCGCTCAGCCCTGGGATGGGCGGCCGAGCTTCACCTGCCGTTCCAGATCCACACGGGCTTCGGCGACTCCGAGATCCGGCTGGCGGAGGCCAACCCCCTGCTGCTGGAGGAGTTGCTCCGAACCGCGGAGGGGATGGCGGCCACAGTCCTTTTGATCCACGGCTCCTACCCCTGGCACGAAGAGCTCGCCTACCTGACCCTGGCCAAGCCCAATGTGCATGCCGAGCTATCGATGTTCAACCTCTACTCGGTCGCCACCGTGGCGGACCGGATGGAGCGGGTGTTGGAGCTGGCCCCCACGTCCCGGGTCCTCTGCGGCACCGATGGCCACGGCCACCCGGAGACATTCTGGTTCGGAGCCCACCTGATCCGGGAGGGCTGGCGAACAGTTCGCGACCGCTGGGCCGTGCAGGGCGCCCGCTCGAGCTGGCTGGACGAGGTGGAGCTGGCGATCATGGACGGAAACACCAGGAGCCTCTACCGGTTCTGACCGGGCTCCAATGCCCGATCAATCCTTCCGGGGCGCCCTCCCCATCAGGTGGAACTCCGGGTTGGGGCGCATGTCCAAAGCCAGGGCCATCCGGTTGGCGAGCGCAAAGAGCGCCACCACGGCCGAGATGTCCCAGACCTCGTCATCGCTGAAGCCGCTTTCGCGCAGCTGGGCCAGGTCCCCATCGCCCACCCGTTCGGGAGTCGAGGAGAGCTTGACCGCATAGTCCAGCATCGCCCGATGCCTCGGGCTCAGCCCGGCCAAGCGGTAGTTGATGGCCACCAGGTCGGCAGCGATCGGGTCGTGCAGTCTCAGCCTGAGGATCGCCCCATGGGCGACCACGCAGTAAGGGCAGCTCCGGGCGGCGCTGGTCACCACCACGATCATCTCCCTCTCGGCCTTGCTCAGACCGTCTTCCCGCTCCATCACGGCGTCGTGGTAAGCGATGAACGCCCGCAGCTCACTCGGCCGATGAGCGAGGGCGAGGAACACGTTGGGCACAAAGCCGGTCTTGGCCGCGATCTCAGAGATCCGCCCGCGAAGGTCCTCGGGTAGGTCCTCGAGCACGGGCACCGGGAAACGGCTGATCCGAGCTGTCATGGGGGAGCACTCCTTATACATAGGTGCCGGTCCAGCGCATTCGCCCAGGGCATCTTCGACCGCCGGAAGCTGCCGTCAGGCCGGCCAAGCGGGCTCTGCCCGTCACCAATTGTCTGCGGCAGGGCTCCTGCAGGGGCTTGCCAATGGGCGGGGTGAGCGCCTTGAGCTGAGCTGCGGCCCCCTTTCATGTCGGGACCAATCCCAGACCACCCGGGCGGCGGGACTCTCTCTGCTCTGACCTTCGCCGAGCGAGCGCGGGGGAGACTGGTGCGCCCCGCGCTGGCGTCCGTTCCTCCGCTCCCGCACTCAGGGGGCGAATGGCTGGCGCCGTCGAAAGTCGGCGGCCACCTCCTCCATGGTCACCCAGCTCACGCCGTCATGTCCGCTGATGTAGGCGATCAGACGCTCCAGCATCAGCAGCACCTGGGGCCGACCGCTCACATCCGGGTGAATGGTGAGCGGGAAGACCGCGTAATCCAGCTCCCGGTAGACCCAGTCGAACTGATCGCGCCACAGCTGCTCGATGTCCCGGGGGTTGACGAAACCATGGCTGTTGGGCGACTGCTTGATGAACATCATCGGGGGCAGATCGTCGAGGTACCAGTTGGCGGCGATCTCGACCAGATCGACCTGCCGCCCGCGCAGCAGCGGCCGCATCCACTGGTCGGCATCTTTGGCGAAGTCCACCTTGGTCCAACTGTCGCCGACCCGCGCGTAGAAGGGAGAGAAGTCGTTGTACCCCTGGCTGTTGTCGTAGCGGAATCCGTGCTCACGGAGCAGGTCAGCGGTCCGGTCCGAGAGCTCCCACCAGGGCGCCACGTAGCCCCGGGGAGGGCGGCCACTGGCGCGCGTGATCAGCTCCACGCTGCGAGCCAGGACCGCCTCCTCCTGAGCCCCCGTCATGGCGATGGGGTTCTCGTGCGAGTAGCCGTGGGCGCCGATCTCGTGACCTGCGGCGACCACCTGAGCAACCTGCTCCGGAAAGGTCTCCAGAGAGTGGCCCGGGATGAACCAGGTGGTGGTCAGCCCGGCCCTCGCGAAGAGGGTCAGCAGCCGCGGAATCCCGACCTCGCCGGCGAACATGCCTCGCTGCACGTCAGAGGGAGAGTTCTCGCCCCCATAGGACCCCAGCCACCCGGCCACCGCGTCCACGTGGACCCCGATGGCGCATTTGATGTCCTTGCTCATTCCAGCCCCAGCCAAGAGCAACGCACGCGCGGCCGTCGGATCCGGGCCGGATGGCCAGCGTGGCGGGCGGCTTGGGACTCTCGCCCCCACCGCCGCCCGCCACCAAGATCAGGCAGATTCACCCGCCGGCGCCAGCGTGCCCTGATGGGCCTCCTCGGTGATCGAGGTGCCAGTCCAATGGACGCCGCTCCAGTAGCCGATGTAGTAGAAGGCCAGCGCGACCAACGCGAAGATGAAGGAGTCGGACGGGAAAGGCAGCACGTTGCGTCCCCCGAAGGCGGAGCCGCCCAGGAACGACATCAGCGCGATCACTCCGAGGTAGGCCGGCATCCAGGCTCCGTAGACCAGGTCGCGACGGGTGATCGGCCGCGTCTGGCGGTAGAAGCCGAGCAGCACCACCCCGACCACAACCGAGGGGATGAGGATCCGGATGGCCGTCCACCCGGACCAGTACACCATCAGGCTGGCCACCACAAATGCCAGCGGCCCGAGAACGCTGAGGAAGGGCATCGTGTAGGGCCTGGGCTCGTCCGGGTGGCGACGGCGGAAGATGGCGCAGGCGAGCGGGCCCGGGGCGTATGAGAGCACCAGGGCGCTGGCAACCAGCGGGAACAGGCTGGAGAACGCGGGCAGGAGCACCAGGTAGATCGCCACCACGACCAGCACCAGTCCGAGGGAGACCATGGGAATCCCCTGGATGGAGAGGCGGGCGAAGATGGGCGGCAGGTAGTTGTCATACCGCGCCATGGTCTGGCCCACCCTGGCCGCTCCGCCCGAATAGATGTAGCCGTCCTTGAAGGAGGCGATCAGGGTGGTGATGACAGCCAGCAGGCCGATCACGGCGAGGTTGGCCCCGCTGGCGACAGTTACGAATGGGAACTGCAGACCGGTCAGAGTCGCCCAGCCGCCGCTGGCCAGCTTCATTCCGTGCCAGTTGATCGCGCCGGCGAAGGCAAAGCTCTCGAGAGCGAAGACGATCAGCACGATGAACATGGTCAGGAAGACCGCCCTGGGAATCGTCCTCCCCGGGTCGCGCACCTCCTCGGCGTAGTCGATCGGTTGGCGGAAGCCACCATAGCCGTAGACCGTGGCGGAGACCGCCAGCAGCAGACCGCTGGCCCCGAATGGGAACAGCCCATGGAAATTGCTGAAGTTGGAGGGATGGAAGTGAGTCAGCAGGGCCAGGACGATGATGAGCAGACCGAGAATGGTGAAGATCGTGAGGGCGTTGTTGATCTCGCCCATGTAGCGGATTCGCAGGCTGTTGATGAACAGCATCGAGAGCAGCACCAGGAAGGCGAGGCCGATGCCGGCCCAGGTCAGTGTCCCGTTCGCGTACAGCGAAGGGAACCAGTAGCTGAGGTACTCGACGAAGGCAACGATGATCGACGGCACGGCCAGCGAGTATCCGATGAACGCGCCCCAGGCGTTTAGGACACCTACCAGAGGCCCGCTGGCGCGGGCCGGATAGTAGGCGACACCTCCGGCACGGGGCCACATGGTCCCCAGCTCTACGTACGACATCGCCAAGACCATGATCATCAGGAAGGCGATCACCCAAGAGAGGATGCCAGCCGGCCCGGCCAGACCCAGCACCGAGACCGGGGTGAATCCGACAGCCGGTCCCAGGATGGCCCCGGTCGCCAGGAACACCACGGCCCAGAGGCCCAGGTCCTTCTTGTAGCGGTGCCCCGCTTCGGCAGCGGCTCCGGCACCCACGCTGACTTGCTCTGCCATGGTCCTCTCCCCTTGCACCCGAGGTGAACGCTCCATCCCGCCGACCCGGAGCACCAACGCGAATTCGCCCAGGGTGAGGGCCATCAGCGGCCACACTCCTGCTGTGCACGCGACGTTATCAAAGTCCCTGGAGTATGTCAAGGTATTACGCCTTTCGACCCTCAGTCTGGAACCCAGCACTACCGAGTCACCGCTGATTAGTAAGGTGGCCGCCCACCGAGCGGTCCACCGCGAGCCGCCCATGAACTCTGGCCGCCCAGCGGATGGATCGAGGTGGGATCCACCGTTCAGGGTTCGAGGCATCCGCCAGCCCCCATCCGGATGGTGGTCACCTACCCAGTCAGCACCGCCCTCGAGGGTCTCCGCACGCCATCCGAGCATCCAGGGGAAGTGGCCACCGGCTGGGTGGTGCGGATCCGGAACCCGCAGCTCGCCGCGGCTCCAGCCGCGGACAAAGCGTGCGGATCGGGCTGCTACGAGCCGGAAGCTCCTCGATACGGAGTGCCGGTCCCCCTGGCCCGGGCGGCGTTCGACGATCAGGCCCGCTGACCATGGCCCCACGGGGACGAGCCTCGGGACAGATTTCAAGCGCTCCCATTACCGCTAGTCGTGGCTGGTGGGCTCGCGAGGTCCCGGTAGGCCTGCGGAGGCACCTCCACCGTTAGAGCTGAGGTCCTGACTGACGCGATCCCCCAGCTTGCTGGCCCCCTGAGGTCTGGCCCAAGGCCGCCCCGCGGGTTCGCCCCGGACCCTGAGGCGCCGACGAACATCGCTAAAGTCGCGCACCGCCAGGGCAACCAGGCCAACCACGCCCAGCAGCAGCACGACCCAGATCGCGGCCACCAGGTAGGGAGCCGCGGACATACCGGGCATGGGCATGGGCACTGGTTCAGCCGGCCTCCTCAGAGCCGATGGAAGCTCCGCCGGAGATGCCGGTTTGGGTCGAGGCCAACACCGCGAAGACCGCGCTCCCCGTCCCGACCGGTCCGCGGTCCCCGCCAGCCGCCAGCTCCGAGCTGATGCGGCGGGAGCGCAGCGCGAAGGGAACGCAAGCGGCCACGAACACGGCGCCCGGCACCGCCAGCACGATTCCTGGAGCCACCAGCGCCACCAGCGCTCCCCAGCCAACGCTCGCCAGGCCCATCGCCCCTGTGGTGAGCGAGAGCTGAACACTCGCCACCCGTCCCCGCATGGCGTCGACCGTCCGGCCCTGGTTGGCTGAGTAGATGCCCGCCATGAACACGCCCTGAGCTCCGCCGGCAACGGCCGCGGAGATAACCGCGGCGACCACGACATGGACCAGTCCCAGTGTTACCAGGGGCAGGCCACTGAGGACTCCGGAGGCGACCAGAGTGCCCACCAGGGGGACCCTGCTGCCCAGCCACATGAGTAGCAGTGGCCCCAGGACCGACCCCAGGCCGAAGGCGGTGAGCAAGAGGCCATATGCCGACGCGCTGCCGCGCAGGTTGGCGGTGGCCACAGCTGGCAGGATCCCGATGCTGGCCATGGTCAGGCTGCAGTGCAGCCCGACCCACAGCAGCAGGGTCCCCAGGGGGTGCTGCCCACGGACGTAGGTGATCCCTTCCGCAATTGGAGTCAGGACACCCTGGTTTGGCCCCTGGTAGGCGGGCGGGGCGACCGTTCCGCGAAGCCCCCAGAGGATTCCCAGAGCAACCAAGTAGAAGCCAGCGCAAGTCATGAAGGCGACCCCGGCCCCGGCAGCGGCCAGCACCACAGTGGCCACCGCCGGCCCCGTCAGTTCGGCGCCCTGCTGGGCGATCCGGGTCGCCATGCTGGCGTTGAGCAGGCGTTCCCCACCAACCAGGCCAGGAATCATCGCCTGCCAGGCTGGCGCCTGAACTGAATTGCCGACTCCCACCACGGCCGTCAAAAGCAGGAGGACCGGCAGGTTGAGCTGCCCGGCCAGGGTGAGGACGGCTCCCATGGCACATCCGACCGCGTTGATGAGTTCGCCGGCGGCGGCCATCCGGGCGCGGTTACGGCGATCTGCGATGCCACCCGCCAGGAGTCCGAAGAGCATTGACGGCACCAGCAGCAGCATGCTCACCAGGCTTGGCCAGAGCGCCGATTGGTGGCCCAGGCGGTAGGCCTCCCAGCCCGCCACCAATATCACCGCGAAGCGGCCCGAATTGCCGCTCAGCACCGCCATCCAGAGCCAGCGAAACGCGCCCACCTCGAAGGCGGCGTACATCCTGAGAAGGCCCCGGCCCCCACCTGGAGCAGGGGCTTGAGCGGGGCCGGTGCTCACCTGGCCCTCCCGCTAGGCTGGGGCACGGGGCCGGAACCGCGGCTCACCCCGGATCCACACGAGAGCGACTGCTGCAGCGCCGGGACCTCCCCTCCCGCAGCTGTGCCAAGTCCATGGCTCGCCCAAAGTGGGGGATCCCCCCAGGGGTCCGGGGCAACCACCACCGGCCGGTCGAGCCGGCTCCGGCTGGGCCTCCCCACCCCGCTGGAGCCATCGGAAATGCCCACTTCCACCCCACCTGGTCGGGCTGATCACTGGCCCCGGTGCCACCGAAGCCAGGCAGGAGGGCGAACCGGGACCAATATAGTGGCCGCACGGTCGGCTCAGCTGACCCCCCGCTCGTAGACACGAGGCACGTGGCCGGCCTGGGGCGCGGCAGTGGAGTGTCAGCCCCCGGTCCAGGCGCCGCGTGAGCCACGCCAACCCCGGGCCGCGCGGCGGCCGGGAAGGCGCGCGACGGCCGCCGGAATCAGGCTGCCCTGAGCCGGACGATGGGGATGAGTCGGTCGGTCTTCTTCTGGTACCCCTGGTAGCGGGGCGCAATGGCCGCGATCCGATTGAGGGCCGCCTCTCGCTCCCCACCCCGTAGGGAGTCTGCCACTACTCGAAGCTGGCGATTGCCCACCTCAATCCAGATCTGGTCGGGATTCTTGGCCATGTTGAGGAACCAGGCGGGGTGATTCCTGCCGCCCCCCGCGGACGCCACCACCAACCAGGCATCCGGGCCATCGGGGAAGCCTCCCAAAGGAACGGTGCGGCGCTGGCCCGACCTGGCGCCGACGGTGGTCAACAGCAGGGCCGGGAAGCCCATCATCCGAGGCTGGTCAGGTCCCTTGGACCGCCTGTAGTTGGCGACCTGCAGCTTCATCAATGGTGCCAACAGACGGTTGACGAAAGCTGGTCCGCCGGCGCCCCGAGAGCCTGGCGGAGGAACCTCAATCCCCATGGCGCCAGCTCTTGGGGTGCCCCACGGCGGGCAAATTCATGGTCGGTCCCAAAACTGCTGCCTGACCACCTTGGAAACGGTGGTCCGCCCCTTCGCAGGCGCGCCGTCCCACAGGGCCCTTGGCCAGGCAAGGGAAGTGCCCAAATGGGATCGAACCGCCCAGGTGGGAGCGCTGGGGCGCGCCCTGCGACAAACTGGGGGGCCAGCACAGCATGGGATGAGTCTACGATCCTGGCGGGGACCACGGAAGGGTGGACAGGGGCCGGCGAGCCCGATCCAGGGGATTCGCGAGAGGGAGCCGAGCGCACGGCCCGGCCTGGCCAGAGGGAGCAATGTCCACGATGGGAGCTGGTCAAGGGCCGACCTATGGCCCAGTGCCCGGGATCCATGGTCGACGGCACCGGTCTCCGTTGGGGGATCAGGCACCAGCCGATCACCCTGCCAGCTGCGGACTGAAGGGGTCGCAGTGCGACCGAGGGGCGCCGCCCTCAGGCCGCTCATCCCGCTGGCTTGGTGACGCTCCACCCGTGGTCCCGAGCCCCTCGTGGCGGATGTGGTCCCTCCTCCTGGCGGCAGATTGTCAATCGCCCGCAATGCCACAGCCGGTGGAGGGCGCGGACTCCCTCGGGCCACCGCCGGCGGCGAGCCCCGCCCATGGGGAGACCTCCGGCGGCGGGCTCGGCCAGGCGGCCCACACTGATCCCACCTGGAACCGGCGCAGTGGCGGGCAAGACTGAGACGCCGACCCCTGGTCCGACCTCCACTTGCCACCGTACCAGCGGCAGGGGGACCGCGGCGGGTCACCATTCGCGGGTGGCCAACGACCATGGGCTTCCCGACCTCTCGGCGCTGGAGCTGGCGGCCAGAATCCCGAGTCGCGAGGTCAGCCCGTTGGAGGCGCTTGAAGGCTGCCTGGCGCGGGTTGACCAGCGCAACCAGGCCCTCAACGCGGTGATCTGGCGTGAGGACGACACCGCCCGCGCCGAAGCCGCTAGGCTCGCCCAACTGGTGATGCGCAGTGATCCGGAGGATCTCCCTCCCTTCTGCGGCGTCCCCATCCCCATCAAGGACCTCACCCCAGTGGCGGGCTGGCCGGTCACCTACGGCTCGTGGGCCGCGGCGGCGGGGCCCAGCGCCGAGAGCGAGCTGGTGGTCGAAGCCTTCCAGCGCGCGGGGTTTGTGCTTTGTGGCCGCACCAACGCACCGGAGTTCGGGCCCATCACCGCAGCCGAGAACCTCCGCTACGGGATCAGCCGAAATCCATGGGATCTGCGGTACACACCCCGGGGTCGAGCGGTGGCGCCGCCGCCGCCACCGCCGGAGGGCTGTTCCCAATCGCCCATGGCAACGATGGTGGCGGCTCGATCCGGATCCCCGCCTCCTGCTGCGGCCTGGTGGGGCTCAAGGTGAGCCGGGGCCGCATCCCCACTCGGATCACCCCCTGGGAGGGCTCGGCCGTCGAAGGGGTGTTGACTCATGATGTCGCCGACACCGCGGCGGTCCTGGATATCGCCTGAAGCCCCGACCCCGGCAGCTGGTACAACGCCCCCAAACCGGCACGCCCATTTCTGACCGAGGTGGGCCCCGACCCCGGGGTCCTCCGAGTCGGCGTCCTGGAGGAGCCGCCCTTGGGACTGGGCCGCGACGATGCCTGCCGCGAGGCCGTCCAGCTCGCCGCCCGCACCCTGGAGGCGCTCGGGCATCACGTGGCACCAGCCCAGATGGAGCTGGCCCCCGATACCGTGGTCGCCCTGCTCAACGTCACCAACGCGGGCCTGGCTGACTACGTGGACATCGATTGGGAGCGCCCCGAGCCGCACATCCAGGCGGGCCGGGCCGCAGCCCAAGCCATTGATAGCCTTCTCTACGTCCGCTCCGTCCACGATCTGCAGCGTTTCAGCTGAACTCTGGTCGCACGCTGGGGCCAAGAGTTTGCCGTGCTGCTCACCCCCACGATGACGATTCCGCCGCCGCCGGCGGGTAGCGTCCTGGCCGCCGCCCACCAGGCGCTGGGGGGGGGCCGGCGCTCCCGGTGCTGCAGATGGCCGCCATCATCTCGACCTTCAACATCACGGGCCAGCCAGCGATCTCCCTGCCTCTGAGCCAGACCCCTGAGGGCCTGCCGATCGGGGTGCAGTTGGTGGCAGGGCCGTGGGAAGAGGCGCTGCTGCTCCGGCTGGCGGCCCAGCGGGAGCAAGCACTGGCCTGGAGCGGACGCCGGCCCTCGCTCTAGCGGACCCTTCGCAGCAGCGGCCATGGCCACTGTGCGAGCCCGCAGCGCGCCTCAAGATCAGCCTCGCTCAGCGAGGATCCGCTCCGCCCGCGGAGGCAGCGGCGCCTTGATCTCCATGGCGAATTCGAGGAACGCCGAGTGCCCGGGCCGCTCCTGCAAACTCGCGTGCACGAGTTGGCGTGCGCTGGCGAGATCGCCCCGACGGTTGGCCAACTGGGCTTGGAAGAAGAGCAGCTCAGGTCCCGCGAGGGCCGGATGCCGCGCCAGCCGATCAAGGCGATCCTCCGCGTCTGACCCAAAGAGCCGATCGAGCAGCAGGCGATGCCATTCAGCCAGATCAGCGGACCGCCGCTGGAGACGATGCCCATCGGAACTCCGTGCCGAGCGCCCGGAGCCCGCCTGGTCGCGCCGGGCGATCTCGTCCAGCGCTTGGAGGTAGCCGTCCGCGAACCGCACCCAAGCCTCGGGGGCCCGCAGCATCCCGCCCAAAATACTGGCCAGGGAGACCTCCCGTTCGCTGACCTGGCCCAGCCCGGTGCGGGTCCAGCCGTACTGAGCCTCCCAGCGGGCCAGTTGGGGGGCAGCACGATCAGCGAAGGCGGCGAAGCCAAGCTGATCT
The DNA here is from genome assembly GCA_013044295.1 of Candidatus Dormiibacterota bacterium. Taxonomy (GTDB): domain Bacteria; phylum Chloroflexota; class Dormibacteria; order Aeolococcales; family Bog-877; genus AG-12. The sequence goes on along the minus strand of JABEUU010000088.1, from coordinate 5,968 downwards.
CGAACCCGGGTCCACAGCAGCGCCACGGCGTCCGACACCACGAAACGCGCCGCCTCGACGGGATCCTCGGAACGGAAGTACTCGTGGTGGCCGGTGTCGCAGGCCAGCTGGATCAGCTGCTCCATCGCGGCCGCCCCGTCCGCGATGTCGGCCGCCGCGAGGGCCCTCTCCGCATCCTTGCGAAGTTGCTGAAAGGTGAACCGCCAGCGAGTGCGCTCGCGCGGTCGGACCCGACGATCGCCCCCCAGGTAAGCCCCGGACCGCGCCAGGGTGACGAAGTCCGTGACATCACGCAGGACCCATTCCGGGTCGACCGCATCCTCCATGGATCGCCGGCGCTGGCGCTCCTTGGGATCGAGCTCGGTCTCGATGCGCTCTCGGATCGGGACCGCACCGCGCCAGTAGAGGTTCCACAGAATCTTGCGCAGATGTTCGTCGTCCAGAAGGGCCAGCCGGGCGAAGAACTGATCGCGGTCCATTCGCTTCACGGGCATCCGGCAGCGGCCCCCCAATCTACGGCTTCCGGCCCCCGGGCTCGGGACGCGATCATCCGACCACGCGCTAGGCGCCGCCAGCCTGGAGCCGGGCTGGCCCAGACGGCTCGGCGATCGACCGCCAAAAGCGGCTGTTCATACCATTTAAATAAATAGGGGTGGCACGGACTGCGGAGATTCGCCCCGCCGAAGGTGGCCGACAGATGTGCAAGCCGACGGGCCAAACGCCCCAGACTGACCACCGGTATGGGTTGGGAGTCACCCGCCGCCAGCACCAGCTGATCGTAGCAGCAGCCGGGGCAACAGATGCGGCCATCGGTCCGGGGGTCGCGGTGGGGACCGATCCGGCCGGCCCGGCCGAGGCGGCGGGCAAAAGGTCGCCCCGACGCAGGCTCGAGTCAGAGTTTGGTCCCGGGGCCCCCCGGCGCGTCAGCGGCGGAGCAACTTCTCGAGCGGCTTCAGCGGCCGGGTGGGGCCGGTGCCACCTGGCCAATCTCGCGCCCGCCCGGAGTCACTCTTTGCCAACCTGGGCCGTGTTAATTTGAAGAAGTTCAGTTGACCCAGGAGGAAGCTCACTTGAGCGACAAGCAAGAAGACTCCAACGCACCGCTAATCCGGGAGTTTCGCGCCAACCATGGCCAGGTAGGAGGCAACTTCCAGGGGGCCCCCCTGCTGCTGCTGCACACCACCGGAGCCAAGAGCGGCCTGGAGAGAGTGCACCCGATGATGTACCTCGACTCAGACGGGCGTCGCTTCGTCTTCGCATCCAAGGCCGGAGCCGACACCAATCCAGACTGGTACCACAACCTGGTGGCCAATCCTTCGGTGCGGGTGGAGACTGGCGACGAGACCTATCCCGCCACTGCCCGCCCCCTGGAGGGCGCCGAGCGGGACCGGATCTACTCCGAGCAGGTCAGCCGGTTCCCTGGATTTGGTGAATACCAGGAGAAGACATCCCGCCGGATTCCGGTGGTCGAGCTCCTCCGCGGAGCCTGACTGCGCCTCGGCGTCGATTCCCGGACGCTGGCTCGGAGGAATCAGCTTGGACTCAGAAGGCCGGAGGTTGCCAGGCGGTTTTTATGGGACCGGCCACTAGGGCTCCCGCATGGCAGCCAGACCTGAGCCCTCGCGGCTTGGGGCGTCAGGAGGCGCCACCGGCGCCACGCTCCGCCGGACAAGCGGTGGTCGTTCAGTCGACCTCCATCTCACGGCGACTTCGGAAAGGCTGTCATCCAGCGAATTGGACGCAGCCGGAGGGTCAGCTCACCGGCCGCCTACCTGCTGCCCCATGGGCGCCGGCCGGGCTGACGTTCTACCCGGGCAGCTCCTATCCGGTCGCCTACCGGGGCAACCTGTTCATCTCCGAGTGGGGCAGCAACTTCACCTACGCGGACACCGGCCATGTGGTGGAGCGCGTCGTCCTGGGCGCCTCTGGGACCGTCTCGAGCTCCCAGGTGAGCGTATTCGCCTCCGGGATTCAGCACCCGATCAGCGTGGTCCAGGCCCCCGATGGAGCTCTGCTGGTAGCTGACTGGGGCACCGGGATCGTGTACCGAATTCAGGCGGCCTGACCCGGCCAGCTTCTCGCCACCAGCTCCGGTGCCGGCGAGCGCCGCTGGGATCCCCAACGGAGATCGTCGAGGACCTCCCCGAGCGGTGACCCGGGCGTGGTGCGCTGACCCGGGCATGCCTACTCCCTGTCAATAGGCGAGGGGCAGAGACCGGCCCACCAGCGGGCCCCGAGCGGGCCGCACTGGGGCCAGGCCCACCAGGGTGTTGTAGGTGACGAAGGCGATCGCCAGGTGCATGGTCATGAGTACCGCGACCGCCTGGGCGGGCTCGCCATGCACCAGAATCCAGACGTCCGGGAGCCACAGCACCAAGGTGACCACGACCGCCATCCGCAAAAACAACCAGCGCGGGCTCGAAGAGATCCGGCTCACGATTGGCCAGGCGACACACGCGGCGCCCACCCCGATTACGGTCAGGGTGGCGTAGTCGGAGAACCGAAAGTGAGGGAAGCCGTTGGTGGAGGGAAAGACCGTGACCCCTATCGCCACCAGGATGGCGTCAGCCACCAGTGACCCGACGATAGCCACCAGCGAGGCGAACACCGCCCGGCCGAGGGTGGGGTGATCATGGCGGGGATCAAAGTTGATCTCGACCACGGCGAGCGCCCGCTGCACGGGCTCGGGCAACAAGGACTGGGCGGCGGCGCCCAGGCTGGTGGAGGGGAACACTCTCCTACAATACCGGCGTCGACGAAAGCCAGTCCCTGCCCATCTGCCCGCAGCGGCACCCCGGGAGTCACTGTGCTACTCCCATCGACCCCGCAGCGGTTTAGCCCGGTCGACGGCTTGAATCCCGGGCCCAGCGGCGTCGGAGGAGCGCCAGGCAGGGAGATTGCGGCGATCTCGGGGGACCGTATCCCCAAGGAGACATGGCCCAGGGGGAACCGGGGATTGCCCGACCCATCAGCCCCTCCCCTCCGCCTCTCGCTGGGAAGGCCGCAGGCGTGAAGGCCGAGCCGGCCGGTGTGGGATCCCGGGTTGCTGGACGACAGCTGCGGCGCCTGCTGCCGTTAGCGGTCACGGCCGGGGTCGTCGCCGCGGCCGTGGTCCTGCTGACCCGGGCGGGGCCGGTCAGCGAGGGCCCCGGTCGTCACTCGGGAGGTGGCGGCCAGGCTGGTTCGCCTTCCCAATCCGCTGTCGCCAGCAAGGATGGCTGGGTTCTGGCCGCGGCCATCACGACAGGGTCGATCCGGGTCGAGGTGACCGCCCCGCGGGGCGAAACCATCCCCAACTACTGTGGCGGACCCGGATTCTGGCTCTACTACGTCAACGGTCTGGGAGTGGCGGCCGCGGCCGCCGCTCGGCCGCTCCCCCAGTACTGCTTGGGAGGGTCGTCTGGGACGCAGACTTTCAGCTTTCCAGTCCCCGGCCAGCCGGGGCGCTTCAGGGTACAGGTCAGGATGCGCTCGCCGGGGTCGGGGGCTGGCGGCCGGCCGCTGACAATCCCGCCGACTTTGGTGATCCAGGTGGACGGCTCCGGCCGGGTCGAATGGTCGTGACCCCAGGCGGCGGCGCTGGTCACGAGCCACAGCGAGTGCGACACCCCTGGATCCCGTTCACCGGCCGTGGCCTTGGGAGCGATCTCGCCCAGACGCTGACGAGCGCCCAAGACCGGTGACTCGGCAGACTGCCCCCTCAGTGGGCAATCTGCAATCCACGCGGGCTCGCCAGGAGCCCTGGGTTCGTGAGGTCGCCCATCCCATGGTCCAGCTCGTGACCTCTACCTGCTAGCGTTGGTCGGTGACCTCCCCCACCCGCCGGCCCGAGCTACCGTCGGCGGCGGCGCGGGCAGCGCTCAAGGAGACTTTCGGGCTGGCGGCGTTCCGCCCCGGACAGGGCGAGATGGTGGCCGCCGCGGAGGTGGGTGCTGACGTCCTGTTCGTGGCCCCGACCGGATCGGGCAAGAGCATCGCCTATTGGGTTCCCGGGATCGTGGCTGGCGGCCTCACGATCGTGGTCTCGCCCCTGATCGCCCTGATGGTGGACCAGGTGACCCATCTGCAGCAACTCGGAGTGTCAGCAGCGTTCCTTCATAGTCAGATGGCCGCCTCCGAGCGGTCCGCCGCGATGACCCAGGCAGAGCGCGGCCAGCTCCGCTTCCTGTACCTGGCGCCAGAGCGGATTGGGACCGCCGGCTTCCTGGAATGGCTGGGCCGCCTCCAGGTCAGCCGGTTTGTGGTCGACGAGGCCCACTGCATCTCCAGCTGGGGCCATGACTTTAGGCCCGACTATCGCCGCCTGGAGGCCGCCATTTCGGCCTGCGGCCGGCCCCCGGTGGGAGCCTTCACGGCGACGGCGACACCCCGGGTGAGGCTCGACATCGTGGCCAGCCTGGGCCTGCGCGAACCGGCCGGCAAGGTCACCGGGTTCGTCCGCGAAAACCTGCACATGATGGTGATCTCCTGCCGCGGAAAGGCGGAGAAGCGCGATCGACTGCTGGAGCGCATCCGTTACGGCGACGGGCGGTCGCTGGTGTACTGCGGCACCCGCGCTTCGGCGGACGAGGTTGCGCTGCTGCTGGCGGAGGCGGGGCTGCCAGCAGACTCGTACCACGGGGCCCTGGACGGCGACCAGCGCCAGGCAGTCTACTCGCGCTTCGCGGCCGGGCAGGTCCGTATCATCGCCGCGACCTCGGCTTTCGGTATGGGGATTGACTTTCCCGACATCCGCCAGGTTATCCACTACGACTTTCCCGGGAGCCTGGAGGAGTACTACCAACAGGCGGGGCGAGCCGGCCGCGACGGCCAGCCGGCTGAGTGCATCCTCCTGTACAGCCCTCAGGACCGCCGCCTCCAGGAGTTCTTCATCGAGCAGGCATTTCCCGAGCGCGACGTGGTCCGCGCGGTCTATCGGGAGATGTTGCGGGCAGGCAGTGGCTTGATCCCGGACTGGCCCTTGCGGCTGCCCACGATCGATGCCAGCGCCATCCGGGGAGCGGTGGCGCTCCTGGAACGGGCCCAGGTCGTTGATCAGGATGGGGGGATCCGACGACTGACCGGGGCCCCGGTCGACTTTGATGAACAGGCCGCGCTGAAGGAGCACGCCTACGCCAGGGTGACGCAGGTCATGGACTACGCCAGGTCTCGCGGCTGCCGCCACGCTCGCATCGCGGACTACTTCGGCGAGGAGGGCGTGGCGCGCACCTGCCACTCGTGCGACAACTGCCTTGGGCTGACCGAAGTGACGACTACCCCCGTAGCGCCCGCCGATGTCGAGGTTGCCCTCCAAGCAGTGGGGCGCTTCTCAGCGCACCTCGGAGCCGCCCGGATCGCGCTCATCCTGCACGGAGACCGAGATGTCTGGGAGAGAGCCAAGCCCTGGGTGGCTGAGCTGCCGTTCTTCGGAGCCTTGGGAAAGTGGGAACTCGCCCGGGTGAGGGACCTGATCGCTGCTCTGGTGGAGAAGGGTCTGGTGGCGCGCGGCCACAGTGAGAAGCCCACCGTCAGCCTTACCGAGAGCGGTCGCCTGGTGCTGGCGGGAAGGCAGGGCGAAGCCGTCGAGCTGGCAGACCAGCCCCGGTCGCGCAAGCGGCCCCCCAGCGAGCTCACCGGTGATGCGCTGGACTTCCTGGACGCGCTGCGCCGCTGGCGACTGGACACGGCACGGCGCGCGGAAGTGCCCCCATATGTCGTCTTCCACGACAAGACCCTGGCCGAGATCGCACGGCGACGTCCAGGCTCCGTCCAGGAACTGGCGCAGGTCCCCGGGATCGGGCCCGCCAAGCTGGAGCGCTACGGCGCCGATCTGATGTTGGTGCTGGGCCGGAATTAGCCACCGTTCCTGCTGAGTGCCCATAAGACACCCGGTCGGGACCAACGGTCCTTCCCGACCTGGACGCTGCCAAGGTTGCCGTCGCCGTTTCGGGTCTTGCGCCACTGCTGTGGTTGCCCTCACGCCTTCGGA
>JABEUU010000009.1 GCA_013044295.1 Candidatus Dormiibacterota bacterium | reverse complement strand
TTCCAGAGCAACTCACCGCGGTCCCCCACCTGGCCACCCCCCTCCACATAGAAGGGGTTCTCGGCGAGGACCACCTCCACCCTGTCGCCCGGCCCGGCCTGGTCGATGAGGACGCCTTCCGCCAGCAGGGCCTTGACCGTGGTGCTCACCTCGAGCTCGTCATAGCCCACGAACTGGGCCTCCGGCAGGGCCACCCGGGCAGCCCCCGGTTCACCTGGGGCGCGGCTGCTCCTGGCTCTGGCCCGCTGCTCCTCCAACAGTTCCTGGAACCGCTCTCGGTCGATTCCCAGCCCGCGCGCCTCCGCCAGGTCTTGGGTCAGCTCGTAGGGAAACCCGAAGGTGTCGTGGAGGCGGAACGCGTCCTCCCCGGAGATCCGGCCGGACAGGGACCGGCCGGCCAGGGCCTCGAACTGCCCCGCGCCACGGCCAAGGGTCTCCTGAAAGCGGTCCGCCTCCTGTTCCAGAGCGGTCCGGATGGAGAACATGGCCTCTCGCATCTCGGGGTACTGGCTCCCCAGGATCCCCACCGCGACCTCCGCGGCGGGCACCAACCCGCCGTCGAGGCCCAGCGAGAGGGCGCTGACCAGGGCTCTGCGCACGATCCGCCGCAGCACATAGCCGCGCCCCTCATTGGAGGGCAGCACCCCATCGGCGATCAGCGAGCAGGCTCCCCTGGTGTGGTCGGCCAGGATCCGAAGGTGGCGCAACAACTGGGCTTCGGAGACGGCGGCCCGCGCTCGGCCCTGAAAGTCGCTGACTATGGGAGCGAACAGATCGGTCGCAAAGATCGAGTCCACCCCCTGGAGCACCATCGCGATCCGCTCCAAGCCCATTCCGGTGTCCACCCCGGGATGCTCCAGGGGGGCACTGGTGCCATCTTCGAACCGTTCCGAATCCATGAACACCAGGTTCCAAACCTCCAGGAACCTGGTGCCCGACCCGGGCCTCTCCTCGGGGCCGGACTCAAACTCGGGCCCAAGATCGTAGTAAACCTCGCTGTCGACCCCAAAGGGCCCGGTCGGGCCAGCCTGCCAGAAGTTGTCCTCGAGCCGGGTGAGGCGCGATTCGGGGATGCCGGCAACCCGTTGCCAGAGGGCTGCCGATTCGGTGTCGGCGGGATGCACGCTCGGGTAGAGCCGATCTGGGGCCAGTCCGAAGTCGCTGGTCAAGAGGTCGAAGGCGTAGCCGATGGCTTCAGCTTTGAAATAGGCTCCGAAGCTGAAATTACCCAGCATCTCGAAAAAGGTGTCGTGACGCGGGCTGCTCCCCACCTCCTCAATGTCGACCATTCGGAAGGACTTCTGGCAGGAGGTCAGGCGCTCCCCGGGGGGTTGCCGTCGGCCTAGAAAGTAAGGCTTGAAGGGCACCATCCCGGCGCTCACGAGCAGCAGGCTCGGATCGTCCTTGGGTATCAGCGAGGCGCTGGGTACCAGGAGATGTCCTCTCGCCTGGAAGTAGTCCAGGAAGTGCGCCCGAATCTGATCACTTAGCAATTAAAAAGGTGCTCCCCCGAGTCGGCCGGATTTTACCAGCCAATTCTGAGACCGCCGCCCCCTTGTCTACTCGGGCAGGTCGCGCTTGAGCTGGGCCAGGGCCGCGCGCTGCAGGCGACTCACGTGCATCTGACTGATCCCCAAACGCCGGGCAACCTCAGTCTGGGGCAGCTCCTCGACAAAGCGCAGGGTCATGATCTCCCTCTCCCTGGGGGTGAGGTGCCGCATCGCGGCCGAGAGCATGTTCTGGAGTTCGATCCGGCCCAGGTTCTCGTCCTCCATCCCCAGACGGTCCCCCATCTCGCCGTCCTGGTCCTGGCCGGGAGCGGGAGCGTCCAGCGAGACCGCCCGGTGGGCAGGGCCGGCCTCCAGCGCCGCCAGCACCTCATCCGGCTCCAGCTCGAGCTCCTTGGCGATCTCTGGGACGGTCGGACTCCGGCTGAAGCGCTGACTGAGCTCCTGCTGGACACGCATCACCCGGGTGTAGGTCTCCTGAAGCCGACGGGGCACTCGGACCGCCCAGCTCTTGTCCCGAAAGTAGCGCTTGATCTCTCCCAGAATGGTGGGAGTCGCGAAGGTGGTGAACTCCAACCCCATGTCCGGCTCGAACCTGTCGATGGCGGCGATCAGGCCCAGGTAGCCCACCTGCTCCAGGTCCTCCAGCGGCTCACCTCGACCGGCGAAACGACGCGCCAAGGAGCGCACCAAAGCGGTGTACTGTCCCACCAGTTGCTCGCGCACCCCAGGGTCCCGGCTGTGACGGTACTCCTGAAAGAGCTGGCGTTGCAGGTCTCGGTCGAATCTGGTGGAACTCGGGGTGGGTCGAAACCCCGCCTCAGTCACCGCCAGCGGTACTTGGCCAGACGGACGTGCATGAGCCCGCTCCCGACCGCCTGGAAGTCGACATCATCAGCGAAACAGCGCAGCATCTGGATCGCCATGTCCAGGGCCTCGCGCTCGGCAAGGGGGATGGGGTCCACCGGGGAAATCGCCCTGGGGCCGGGCTCCGAGCGGCCGGTCAGCAAGCGCACATCCACCCGCAGAGCGTCCTCCTGGACCTTGAAGGAGATGCGCACCTTGGCGTCGGGATAACCCGACATGGCGGCGGCGTTGATGGTGTGCTCGCAAGCCTCCGCGATGGCGATGTTGAGCTCGTCCAAGGCCTCCACGCCCAGGCCGGCCACGCTCGCCATCCCCGCAGCCACCCGCTTGGCCACGACGATGTACTGGGGATCGGCGGGAATGCGCAGTTCAGTCTGAGCCGGATTGGATGTACTCATCATGGCATTGCATGCCCCACCTGGCCAGAAGTCAAACGCGATCCAGCCCTAAAGATTGGTCCGGGAGCACCCGCCGGCCCGGCTCCGATCCCTGAAAACCCAGGTGGGTGCGCCTCACGCAGCTTTCCACTTCCTCTCCAGGAGGCTCGTGGGCCACTCACTCTGTCGGCGCTCCCAAATCAAACATCACTAGGGTCGGGTGCTGGCAAACGGCGGGGCCCCGGACCCCGCAGCAAAGGTATCACGTGGGCCCGGGTGCCGAACTCCCCGCCTTGGGCGCCAACCGCAGTCCCACCTCCGCGAGCTGCTCTGGCGCCACCGGCGTGGGCGACCCGGTCATGGGATCGGCCCCGGTCTGAGTCTTGGGAAAGGCGATCACCTCGCGAATCGAGTTCTCGCCCAGTCCCAGCATCACGATCCGGTCGATGCCGGCGGCGAACCCTCCATGAGGAGGCGGCCCGTACCGAAACGCGGTCAGCAGGAAGCCGAACTTGGTCTCCGCCTCCGCCAGGGTCAGCCCCAGGGCCTCAAAGATCGCGGCCTGCTGCTCCGGCCGGGTGATCCGAAGCGACCCACTGCCCAGTTCCACCCCGTTACAGACAATGTCGTAGGCGCGCGAGCGGACCCGCTCGGGGGCCGTCCTCACCAACGGCCAGTCGTCCGGGTGAGGCTGGGTGAAGGGATGGTGGACAGCCTTGATCCTGCCGTCGTCCGGGTCCTTCTCAAAGAGTGGGAATTCGGTCACCCAGAGGAAGTCGAACTGTCCCTCAGGGATCCATCCGAAACGCCGCGCGGCATGCATGCGCACCGCTCCCAGGGCGGTAGCCGCCACTCGCTGGGTACCCGCTGTGAAGCAGATGCAGTCACCGTCGACCACCCCCAGAGCCGCCGTCAACTGGGCTAGCTCCGAAACCGACAGGAACTTTGTGATGGAGCCCTCGTAGTCGCCGCCACGGCGCCAGAGATAGGCCAAGCCCTGGGCCCCGTAGGTGCGCGCCACCTGCAGCCACTCCCCCTCCAGCTCGCCCCTGGTGAGCTCTCCGCCGCCCGGGACCCGCAGTGCTTCGACCACCCCCCCGGCGGCGATGGCGCCCGCGAACACCCGGAACTGGCAATGCTCAAAGATGGCGGTCACATCGGTCAGCTCGTGACCGAACCTGGTGTCGGGCTTGTCCGACCCGTAGCGCCGCATCGCATCTGCGTACGGCAGGCGGGGCCACGGGGTCGCAAGCGTCATGCCGAACGCTGACTCCCAGGCCCGAGAGATCATGGTCTCGAGCACTTCGAAGATCTCGTCCTCGTCAACGAAGGACATCTCCAGATCGAGCTGGGTGAACTCGAATTGGCGGTCAGCCCGCAGGTCCTCGTCGCGCCAGCAACGGGCTATCTGCAGATAGCGATCGACTCCCCCCACCATGGACAGCTGCTTGTAGAGCTGGGGCGACTGCGGCAGCGCCCAGACATGGCCCGGCCAGAGTCGGCTGGGCACGATGAAGTCACGCGCCCCCTCGGGGGTGCTGGGGATCATGGTCGGAGTCTCGATCTCGGTGAAGCCCAGCTCGTCGCCGACGTCGCGCAGGGTCTTCACGAAGCGGTGGCGAGCGCGCAGGTTGCGCTGCATCCGGGGCCGACGCAGGTCCAGGTAGCGATATTGCAGCCGCACCCGCTCCTCGGCAAGCGCGTCGTCGGCCACGCCCATCGGCATGGCGTCGGCCTGGGCTAGGACCTCGCAGCTCTCGACCGTCACCTCGATCTCGCCAGTCGGCAGATTGGGATTCTCGTTGCCGGGGGGCCGACGGCCGACCGTCCCCTCCACCCTCAGCACCCACTCCAGTCGCGCTCGCTCGGCCACGCGCTGGGCCTCTCCGGAATGGGTCGGGTTGAAGACCAGCTGGACCAGGCCGGTGTGATCCCGCAGGTCCAGGAAGGTGAGCCCGCCATGATCGCGACGGTGGTTGACCCAACCCGCCAGGATCACCCGCCGGCCCTCGTCCGCGCGGGTCACGGTGCCGCACATTCGTCTGCCTCTCAAACCCACACTCCTTCGATCAGTTCCAGTTCGGGACTAGGACCTGCAGCTGCTGCTCCAAATCGTCCGCGGCGACCTCCGCCTGGTGGCCATCTCCGAGCCTGCGCACGGTGGCCGTGCCCGCCGCCAGCTCCGCGTCTCCAAGAATCACCACCAAAGCCGCGCCTGACCGCTCCGCGCCCCGCATCTTGGCCTTGAGACTCCGCCTCCCCGGATCGCAGATGACCTCGTGGCCCCGCTCCCGGAGCCGTTCGGCGAGCACGATCACGGTAGCTGCTGCCGCCGGTTGGGCTGCCAACAGGAAAACCACCGGCGGCTGCGGACCGGCAGCCTCGGGGGCCAGCAGCACCACCCGTTCCAGGCCGGCCGCGAAGCCGACTCCAGGGGCCGCCGGGTATCCCAAGAGCTCGGACAGGCCGTCATAGCGGCCGCCCCCGAACAATGAGTTCTGGGCACCCCGGAGGTCCTCGTGCCAGACCTCGAAGGTGGTGCGCACGTAGTAGTCGAGTCCCCGCACCAGTCTGGGGTTGAGCGCGAACGGGATCCGGTATGCCTGCAGCGCCTGCAGCACCCGGTCAAAGGCCTCACGGCAGCCGGAGCAGAGAAAGTCTGTCGTGCGCGGGGCGGTGGCCAGCAGCTCCTCGCTGCCGAGCTCCTTGCTGTCGAGGATCCGCAGCGGATTGCGCCGGAGACGAGCCTGGTCCAGTTCGGGGAGCTGCGCCAGGTGGGGCTCAAAGTGATCCAGTAGGGCCGCCCTGTAGGCGGGCCGGCACTCGCCATCCCCAATGCTGTTCAACTGCAGGCTGGTGCCGGCCACTCCCAGAGCTGCCAGCCAGCGCCACGCCAGCGCGATTACCTCGGCGTCCAGCTCGGGCTCGGTGTCACCCAAGACCTCCACCCCAAACTGGTTGAACTGCCGATAGCGGCCGCGGCCCGGGCGGTCGTACCGGAACATGGGACCGGCATAGGCGAGCCGGACAGGAAGTGGAGCCTGGCGCAGATCCGACTCCCAGAAAGCCCTCACCGCGGGCGCAGTTCCCTCCGGGCGAAGCGTCAGCGACCTTCCACCCCGATCCGTGAACGTGTACATCTCGCGATTGACCACGTCGGTGGTATCGCCCACCCCGCGGACGAACAGCTCGGTGGCCTCGAACACCGGAGTCTCGATGCGCTGATACCCGTACCGACCAGCCACCTCCATGCCGACCGCCACCGCGCGCTCACGAGCCGCCACCCGGGCCGGCAGCAGGTCGTCGGTTCCGCGCGGCCGTGAGATGCCAGCCATTGCACTGGCAGTTTAAGGCCGCACCGGACGCCGCTTCTCGGGCGCCCGGCCCGGGCCGCGCCGTTAGCCCACCTCGCGCATCACCTGCTGCACGTCCCTAACCCCCTCCAGCCGTTCCAGCAGGCGGCTCAGCTCGGTCAGGCTGCTGACCTCCACCACCGTCGATATCACCGCCGTGTGGTCGCCCTCCACCTCCACCGCCGCGCCACTGAGATTCACCTTGCTCTCGGCGATGGCGGTGGCCACGTCGCGGAGCAGGCCGGTGCGGTCCCTGCCCTCGATGCGCAGCCGCACCGGATATACCTGGCGGCTGTCAGCGTCCCACTCCACCTCCACGATCCGGCGCGGATCCCCGGCATGCCTGATGTTCACGCACTCGTCCCGATGCACCGTGACCCCCCGGCCCCTGGTCACATAGCCGCGGATCGGCTCGCCCGGGACCGGCTTGCAGCACCTGGCGATGTTGGTGAGGAGGTCGCCCAGCCCCGAGACCCGGACACCTCCACTTGGTGTCGGCCGCGAGACCAAGGGGATGCTGGGGGCGGAGGCGGACTGACCGACGGCGGCCTCCTCGCCAGCCGCCCATCGGAGCACCACCGTGCGCGCGGCTATCTCTCCGTAGCCAATGGCCGCGAAGAAGTCAGTCAGGTCAGGGATCCGAAACTCTCGACCGAGCTCCTGGAGACGGGTGGGTGGGATCGCGGACAGTTGCGAGCCCCGCATCCGTCTGAGCTCACGGTCCAGGAGCTCCTTGCCCCGGGTGACGTTCTCCTCCCGGCGCTCCCTTTTGAACCATTGCCGGATCTTCTCCCGGGCACTGCTCGTCTTGGCGAAGTTCAGCCAATCGCGACTGGGACCATGGCGCTCGGACTTGGTGGTCAGGACCTCGACGATGTCGCCGTTCTGAAGGCGGTAGTCCAGGGGAACCATTCGGGAGTTGGCCTTGGCGCCCAGACAGCGGTGGCCCACATCGGTGTGGATCCGGTAGGCAAAATCGATGGCGGTGGAACCCGAAGGCAGGGAGAGAACGTCCCCCTTGGGAGTGAAGACGAAGACCTCGTCCTGGAACACGTCCAGCTTGACGTGCTCAACAAAGCTCTCAGCGTCGAGGAGCTCCTTCTGCCACTCCAGCAGAGATCGGAGCCAGCCGAACCCCTGGTCCAGTCGGTGGTTGGCCTGGGTTCCCTCCTTGTAGTGCCAGTGGGCTGCGATTCCCTCCTCGGCGGTCCGATGCATGTCCCAGGTCCGGATCTGGATCTCCACCGGCTCAGCCCCCTCGCCCACCACGGTGGTGTGGAGCGACTGATACCCGTTGCCCTTGGGCATCGCGATGTAGTCCTTGAAGCGACCCGGGATCGGCTTCCAGAGCGAGTGGACCACCCCCAGCGCCCCGTAGCAGCCCCGGATATCGTCGCAGATCACCCGCAACGCGACCAGGTCGTAGATCTCGCCGATGGTCCTCCCGCCCTGTTGCATCTTGCGGAACACACTGGTGATGTTCTTCGGCCGGCCGACCACCTCGGCGCGGATGCCCGCCAACCCCAGCTCCTCCCCGAGGCGCCGGCGCGCCTGGTCTAGCGCGGTCTCGCGCTGGCGGCGCTGGGAGAGCATCTCCTGCCGCACCCGCTCATAGTTCTCGTGGTCCAGGACCGAGAACGAGAGATCCTCCAGCTCGGCCTTCATCTGCCACATCCCCAGGCGGTGCGCCAGGGGCGCGTAGATGTCCATCGTCTCTTGGGCGATTCGGCGCTGGCGTTCCTCCGAGAGAGGCGCGATGGTGCGCATGTTGTGGAGCCGGTCGGCGAGCTTAATCAGGACCACCCGCAGATCCTCGGCCATCGCGATCAGCATCTTGCGGATGTTCTCGGCCTGGATCTGAGCCTGCGAGTGCAGTTTGATCCGGCCCAGCTTGGTGACTCCCTCCACCAGCTTCTCGACCGTGCTCCCGAACTCGGCCCGGATGTCGTCTGAGGTGACCGCCGTGTCCTCAACCACGTCGTGGAGCAGGGCTGCCGCCAGGGCATCGGTGTCGAGGCGCATCTCCGCCAGCAGCTTGGTGACCGCCAGCGGGTGGCTCAGGTAGGGCTCCCCGGACAGCCGCATCTGACCCTCGTGAGCCTGCTCGGCCACCTGGTAGGCGCGGCGCAGAAGGGCGACCTCGTCCTGACCCAGGTAGGAGAGTGCCGGCAGCAGATCAGCGAATTGGAGTCCCAATTCAGTCATTCTAGTTCGAGGTCCTCAAACTCGAATTCAGACCCGACCCGCGACGCCAGCCCAGCCTTGGCACGACGGCCGGACCACCTCAGTGCGCCAGAGCCGCCACCAGCGCTGTGCCCAGGAAGAAGGCAAACAGGTAGACGATGGAAAACTGGAAAAGTCGGCGAGCCCAGCGCATCCCCTCGGTCTCCCGGAGGACGAGCAGGCTGAGCCAAAGAAACGGAATCCCCAGGCCCAGAGCTACTCCCAGTTCGGCCCACCCCAGCCAGAGACCCAACCCGCAGGTGGCTGCCAGCATCAGCACCCCATAGCCAAGGATTCCAGTCTTGGTTCGCCGCAGTCCGACCACCACCGGTCGCATCGGCACCGCAACTGCCTGGTAGTCGCGCCGGATGATCAGGGAAAGGGCCCAGAAGTGAGGCGGGGTCCACAGGAAGATCACGGCGAACAGGGCCAGTCCCACGGGCCCGATGCCGTGGGTTACAGCCGCCCAGCCAACCAGTGGCGGCACCGCGCCGGCGGCGCCCCCGATCACGATGTTCTCCTTCGTGGCTCGCTTCAACCAGAAGGTGTAGACGAAGACGTAGAAGGCGCCCCCGGCCAGCGACAAGCCCGCCGCCAACGGGTTGACGTACCAGATGAAGACCGCGAACCCAGCGGCACTGAGGATCAGGCCGAACCCGATCGCGCGCCCCGGTGCGATCCTCCCGGCCGGCACCGGGCGGTTCCGGGTCCGTCCCATTACCGCGTCGATATCACGATCGAACCAGCAGTTGATGGCCGAGGCCCCTCCGGAGGCGAGGACTCCACCCCCCAGGGCCGCCAGGCTCACTTCCCAGCCAGGCCAGCCCCGAGCCGCCACCACCATCGCCAAAAACTCGGTGACAAGGAGAAGGCTCATGACCCCGGGCTTGGTCAGGCTGAGGTAGTCGGCCAGGGTTCCTCGGAGTGACGAGGCACGGGCCACCGGCGTCGACCGCACTGAGATGGACTCAGGCAGGATCGGGTCCGTCACCCCAATCTGGCCACCGTCGATCATCGAACCTGCGATGTGGGCAACCTCCTAGTGACTTCCTACAGGATGCGAAACCGGCGCTCCAGCTCGCCCACACCGGCTGAACGACCAGGTCAGATGATACGTCGGTCAATCTCCACGCGGCTTGACCGGGGTCCGGACGCGGCTCCACCGCCTTGGCCTGGCATCGGGCCTGGGAGCACCTGCAACCGGCAAGGGCCAGGGGACGGGCACCGCAAGACCCAGGCCGGGTGCCCTAGGTCAGATGGGCTTCTCTAGGAGCCCAAAATTCGGGGCAGGCGCCGCTCGGCGGCCTAGACGAGCCGCTGGGAGGGGCAGGAGCAAGCGGCCACCGGTCCTAATTCAGGGCACCCGTCCGGCCGACCAGCTAGCGCCGAACCAGCCGCCTCCCACTCTCCGTGGCAGCGGGTTGATAGTCGAGGCCGTAGTACTTGAAGACCCGCTCCTCGTCAGTTGGAGAGAGGTCACCACCCGGTTCGAGTTGGGGCGCGTTGCTGACCTCGGTCTTGTACCGGGCCACCTGCAAGTAGCCCTGGCCAAGAGACGCGTTCTCAGTGGGGACAAACGTCAGGTGCCGCCCGAAGAGCCCAGTGTGAACGGTCACGAACAGAGGCTCGTCCGTCTCGGCGTCGAAGTAGACGTCCTCCAGCCTCCCGATCCGAGCCTTGTCGGGGTCCACCACGTCGCTCCCTTCCCACTGCCGAATGTTCTCCATCGCCATGGTGCTAAACCTCCCTCCTCAGGTCGGATCGTCCCGTGGCCGGCGCATCGCGCCGGCGGGGCACCAGTAGACGATAGCGCGGCGGCCGGCACGGTCAAGCGACCCGGAGTGAATCCCTACCGGCGGCCGATCGGCCCGGCTTCAGAAGTAGTGACGACGCCCTCCTACCGCATGCCCCATGCTGCCCATGACCCAGAGAGCGAGTCCGATCAAGAGCAGGATCACCCCGATGGTCCAGAGCAAGGGAATGCTCAAGACGAAGCCGACGATAAGCAAGATCACTCCGAACACGATCATGTCATTTCCTCCATTCGACCCGCGCTGGCGTTTCCACTGAGAGCCCGGCCCGCCTACCGGGCCGCTCTCTCAACTGTCTATCGCTTCGCCCGCCCATTAGTTACCTCCGACGAGCCGGACCGCGAACTCTCGCGCCGCGACGGCCGCAGGGGCCCCGACCTAAGCCCGGCGCTGCAACTGTCCAAGCCCTGACGTGGCCGGGCCGGCCACCCGCGAGTGATCAGGACCTCCAAGTCACCTTCGACGGCGTGGCCACCTTGGAGTGGGGCCGGGCCGACGGCGACGCTCACCTCATCGGCCCGGCGGGGACCGGGCAAGCCCACCGAGTGATGGGACCGCGCCATGCCCGTGCGCCGGGGGGTCGCCAGTTCACCCCCCGCGCCTGGAGGCCAACTGCGCGGGCGAAGCCACCGACCGACTCATGCGGCCCGAACTGGGCATCGGGCTGGACCCGGCTTGCTCATCTCGACATCACCAGCACCGGGGCCATCTGCCGGTGGGTGGCCGCCGCCCCGGAGTGGCAGGGCCGGCGAGCGCCCGGCCAGGGGCCTTAAACCAGGTGGCATGCTTGCTGTCCGAGCAGACAACGGCATTCTCCTTGAGCGACCGGCTGCCCAGCCAACCCGTGACTACGATCCCAGCCGGCCCCGGTGCGCGGGACCAAGCCCACAGAAGTGCCCGTCCCATATAAGCCCCCCTGAGGTACCGCCCATTCCCGGACCACGGCCGGCCGCTGCCCTCGCCCTAGGCGCGGATGGCGCAGCCCCCACAGCCGCTTCCGGTCACGTGGCCATCGCTAGGCAGCGCTCGAGTGAGCCAGGATCTCTCTCACCCGCCGCCGGTAGCAGAGCAACAGCAGAGCCGCCAGCACGAGAGCCGCCTCATCCACCGGCCCTGGGATTGGCAGTAGGCCGAAGACCAGCAGCCATCGGACCGGACCCGGTAGGCGCTCATCCGCGACCAAGCGCCGGAGAACCCGCACCACCGCTCGGATGCGAACCATCACCACACTGTACCGGAGCCGCCTGAGCCGACCGCCCGCATACCGGCCCGGCTCGGGGGCGGCACCCCATATGGGACTGCGGCAAGGCAGCACCGGCATTATGCGAACGGCCACTGATCGGGACCAGATTC
>JABEUU010000087.1 GCA_013044295.1 Candidatus Dormiibacterota bacterium | reverse complement strand
GGGTGGGACCGGTCAGCCTGCGGGTGGAGCGGGGCGAGGTGGTCTCCCTGATCGGGCCCAACGGCAGCGGCAAGACCACCCTGCTGCGCTGCCTGGCGACCAGGAGCCGGCCCCAGATGGGCGTTGTCAGCTGGTTCGGTGATCCCAGCCGGGACGCCGCCCGGCGCCACTTGGCGGTGGTCTTCGACGCCACCGCCAACGCGGACGAGCTGACGGGGAGGGAGAACCTCGCCTTCTTCTCTGCCGCCAGGGGCGTGCCCGCCAAAGACGCGGAGCAGGTGCTCCAGGCGGCGGAGATAGCGGAGGTGGGCGACGAGCCGGTCGCCGCCTACTCCTACGGGATGCGGCGGCGGCTGCTGCTGGCCGAGGCTCTGGCCGGAGACCCTCCCCTGCTGCTGCTGGACGAGCCGACCCTGGGCCTCGACGTCAGCGGCCAGCGCTGGCTGACCAGGGCGCTCAAGAGGCGTTCCCAGGCCGGGCTGGCGACCTGCGTCTCCACCAACGACACCCAGTTCGTGGAACAGGTTGCGACCAGGGTCTGCTTCCTGGTCGAGGGCAGGGTGGTGCATGACGCTCCCCTGCTGGACTTGCTGGACTCCCTGGGCGGGACCAGGCAGATCCTGCTGACCTCCCGGGAAACGCTCCCCCTGGCGCAGATGAGGTCGATCCCGGGGGTGGAGGCGGTGGCCGCGACCGGCGACGGCGCGACGGTTGTGGCGAAGCAGCGGGAGGGCCTGCTGGCGGACCTGCTGGCGACCCTGGGGGACTTGGATCGGAGCCTCCTGGACCTCTCGGTCAGGGAGCCGGGGCTGGCCGACTGCTTCCTTCGGATCACCGGCCGGCCTCTCGATGACTGAGCCGGTCCCGGCCGTCGCCGTGGCCGCCCCGGCCAAGGGGAGACTGGGGCTAAGCCCGCCGCGTTCCCTCTGGCAGCTGGAGCTGCGGGCGACCCTCTCCCGGCGCCGGGCGCTGTTCATCAAGATGGGATTCCCGCTGCTGCTCGTGATACCCCTGGCCGCCACCAACGCGCCCCAGTTCTTCGCCGGGATGCTGCTCACCATCCTGATCGCGATGGTGGGCACGGTGGGGACCGGGGTCAGCGTGACCCGATCCAGGGGGTCGGGATGGCTGGACCGGCTGGCGGTCCTGCCGATTCCGGCCTGGAGGGTCTCCCTGGAGATCTTCTTCGCCGGGTGGCTGGTGGACTGCCTGCAGGCGACCCTCGTCTTTCTGATCCTGGAGATCGCCCAGAGGCCGAGCCCACTGGTCATCCTCTCCACCTGGTTGCTGGCCCTGGCCACGCTCGCCTTCTCAGGGGCGATAGGGCTCGCGGTGGCCACCCTGACCGACAACGCCGGCGAGGCCATGCTCTTTTTGGCAGTCATCCTCGCCCCTTTGCTCTTCCTCTCCGGCCTGTTCACGGGAGTTCCGGCGGGTGGCGTCCGCTACTGGGTGGCCCAGGTCCTGCCCTTCAGCTATCTCTCCGACGGCTTCCAGCTGGTGCTGCACGGCAACCCGCCCTACGGATCCCCCGGGGCGTTTTTGCTAGCGGCTCTCGTCTTTCTGCTGGTGTCCCTGGCCGCCTGCGCGGCCCTGGGAAGGCCCCTCATGGCCAGGGGCGCGTAGTGGGTCGCGGAACTGGGGCTGGCGCACGCCAAACGTAATGGCCAGATCGCAACGCTGACAGTGGCCAGACTGTAACGCCTCCAGGGGCCAGGATGTAAGAGCTCTCGGCGCCATCTTGGAACGACGGCCCGGTCGCGGCGGCGGGGCAAATCGCTCGTGATCTTCGCCAGCCCATGGCGCGGGCTTGGTCTCCTGGCCGCGGTCCCGCAGGCGACGGCGCCAGTCGGCCCGTGGGAACCGAATTCAGACCGGGGGCGGTGCGCACGCCCCGGTCGGTCGCTTTGGGTCTGGGGGCGCGGGTGGCGCAGGCGAGCCCCCTTTTTCGGAGAGTGCGCGGGGAGGCACTGATCACCGGCCGATTGGCCATATGCCGCCGCCGATGCTCGGGGATCTCGGGGCGGCACCGTCCTGTACCGGGTCGCGAAATGGATTCGTAGGCAGCCGCGAAATGGTATCGCAGTCGGATGTTGCTATCTCAGAAGCCCGGCTAAGGGCGCACCTACCAGCGAAGGATCGTGGACGAAGAGCACGACGAGCTACTCGACGGTCTCACGGCGGCTGCTCTCGAGGGGGCCAAGGCCGGCTGGGTGTCGAGGCTCACCCACGGCCCCGCTCGGCTAGCCTGGACCCCTCGGCTCAGGGTCGTCTCCCGCGCCTGCCGCGGACCATTGACGACCGCCACCCGCGAGCCCGCAGGGCGTCGTTGACCACGGAATCCGCATGTCGAGGACGTGGGCTGGTCGCCTCGCCACTCCTGGTATGCGCATTTGGTCGCTATGGCAATGCGCATTTCGCCGCAGGTCAAATGCGCCTTCTGACCTCAACCTGAGGTAGCCGGAGAGGCGGCCTTGCCCAGATGCCATCTGCACCGGGTGCGAAGTTTCCCCGCCTGCCGCCCTGCATCCCCAAGCGCACCCTGGCCCCGATGGGCCAGCACCCGCTGGTCGATCGCGTACTCGGGGACCTCGGCCTCCAAACTTGCATCCGCTGCTTCCCCGGTGGCCGGGCATCCCCGATCCTCGCGCTTGGCTCCGGGACGCCCGCCCCGCGGAGCCAATTGGCGCTTTTCACCGAGTTCCGCTAGCAGTCCCTGGTCGCGAACCGGGAGAGCACGACTTTGGAGTTGGTGGCTGACCATTGTCGCCACGCTGAGGGGGAGGCCGTCATTGGCTACCTCAAGGAAGGCGCGGGTTCGGCACCTGTGCCTACTGGACAATTCGCCGCCGACGCTGCCTGGCTGGCCCTCTCAACCATGGCCCACAACTTGGCCCGCTGAGAGGTGGACATCGGCCTGCCGGAGCACCTGCCAGCCCGGGCCACTACCGGTCGGCCGCACCTCTGCCTGTTCTCCGTCCCCGGGCGACGCACCCGCTCCGCTCGTTATGAGACCCTGCGCCAGCGCCGGCCCTGGCAGCCGCTTTTTCTCAACGCCCTGGGCCAGACCGGCGCCGCCACCTGAGCGCCCGCTGCCGCACACCACTCGCGCACCCGCACCGGTGTCAGCATGCCCGGAATCCCCATGGTTTGCCCCGCTTCAGGCAGTTCCTCGGGCCATGCCGCTCCCCCAGTCACGACCCAGTAGCGACTAGCCCGGACAGCCGCTATCCCGCCAGCAACAGCTGGCCAGCTCTCCCGCGCCGCTTCCCCCTAG
>JABEUU010000086.1 GCA_013044295.1 Candidatus Dormiibacterota bacterium | reverse complement strand
TGGCGGACCCCAACGGCGGCGGCGGACTCCGCCACGACGCGTGTTCCCCGGGCCGGCGGGTCGGCTCAGCTCACGGGTCCGCCTCGACCAGCGCGCTTCCAACTTGCTCAACCGAGGCCAGCTCCTCTTGGTAGAGCCGAATACCCCACTCAGCCACCATGGCCGGGTATTGGAAGTGGGGATCCGTCCCCAGCCGGCCCCGGATGGCCCTCAGCTCCTCGATCCGGCCGTTCAGCTGGAGGCGGTACGCATCGAGCACTTGCAGGGGGCGATCTGGGCCGGTCAGATGCCCCAGGAACAGCCTCAGGACAACCTCGTGCTTGAGTACGGGGAACTCCACCTGACCGGCGCTGAGCCAGGCTTTCAGGACGCGCTCACCCCTCTCCGAGAGACTGTACCTCCGGAGCCTCCGGCCCCCGCGGTTGGCCACCGTCTGGGCCACCAGTCCCGCCGTCCGCAACCGTTCTAGCTCGGAGTAGACGTGGCTCATGGCGGGTGCCACCCAGAAGAACCGCAGGGTGCGGTCGGCCAGCTGCTTCAAACCGTACCCGCTCATCTCACCGCGCAGGGAGAGCAGCCCGAGCAGGGCGTATCCGGTCACTGACGGGGGGGCTTGACCTGGCATGGGAAGCATGGTATTGATATCCACCTATTCCTAACAGGAATATCGGTGCATGTAGAGGTGCCACGTGATGTCAGACGCAGTTCTTCTGATCGGAACCCGCAAGGGAGTGGTGGTGGCGAGATCCGGGGGCGCCCGGAGCAGTTGGCAGATGAACCCGCTGCAACTGGTGATGAGCTCTGTCTACGGGGTCGGGATCGACCAGCGGGGAGCGACGCCACGCCTCTTCGCCGGAGCCACCAGCGAGCACTGGGGCCCCTCGCTGTTCCATTCGGACGACCTGGGAGCCAGCTGGCAGGAGCCCGACCAGGCGCCGGTCGCATTCCCGGAGGCCACCGGGGCCTCACTCGCCCGAGTCTGGCAGATCCAACCCGGACCGCCCAACCAGCCAGGGGTGGTCTACGCGGGGGTCGAGCCTCATGCCCTCTTCCGCTCCGAGGACGGTGGTGTCACCTTTGACCTGGTGGAGGGGCTCTACAACCACCCCCACCGTCCCGAGTGGCAGCCCGGCAACGGGGGCGCCTGCCTGCACACGGTCGTGCCCCATCCCACCGACCCGAAGCGACTGTTGGTGGCGCTCTCTGCCGGCGGGGTCTACCGCACCACGGACGGCGGCGCCAACTGGGAGGCGGCCAACTCCGGCATTCAGAGCTACTGGATGCCGGAGGACCAGCGCTTTCCGGTGTTCGGGCAGTGCGTGCACAAGGTGAGCTGCCACCCCTCGCGGCCGGAGCGGCTGTTTGCCCAGAACCACTTCGGCGTGTACCGCTCTGAGAACTACGGCGACAGCTGGACCGCGGTGGAGTCGGGCCTTCCCTCCACCTTCGGATTTCCGGTGCTGGTCCATCCGCACCTGCCGGACACCGTCTACCTCTTCCCGCTCCAGGCCGACTCAGAGCGGATGCCCCCAGGGAAGCACTGCCGGATCTACCGCAGCCGCGACTTGGGAGAGAGCTGGGAGCCGCTCGCCAACGGGCTTCCGCAGACCAACTACCACTCCGCGGTGCTTCGGGATGGTCTCTGCACAGATGGCGGGGAGCCGGCCGGGATCTACTTTGGAACCCGCAATGGGGAGGTGTACGGCAGCTTCGACGAGGGCGACTCCTGGCAGCTGCTACTTGACCACCTGCCAGATGTGCTGTCGGTCAGGGCCGCGGTCGTGGCGTGACCGCGACCCTGGTTCTGCCAGCCGTGCTGCGCCCGGCCGCAGGGGGCCTTCGCGAGATCCCTACCGAGGCCGCCACGGTGGGGCAGGCGCTCGACCTCCTGGCCGGGCAGTTGCCGCTGCTGGAGAGGCGGCTCCGCGACGAGCGGGGCCGGCTCCGGCAGCACGTGCGCATCTACCTGGACAGCGACGACATCTTCGATCTGGCCGGCATGGACACCCCGGTGCCGCCCGGGGCGAAGCTTCACATCGTCCCGGCGGTGTCGGGGGGGTGAGTCCCGGCGGTCTTCAGTCGGCCGGTCTGGTGCCGAGGTCCAGGTGGGCGGCGGGGACGGTCCCCAGTCGGCCCGCGCGGTAATCGGTGAACGCCTGCCGCAACTCCTCCTCGGTGTTCATCACAAACGGCCCGTACCAAGCGACCGGCTCCCGAATCGGCAGCCCACCCAGGATCAGAACCTCCATCACAGGGGATCGGCTCTCCTGCTGGGAGTCGGCGGCGAGAGAGATGGCGCCCCCGGCGCCGAACACCGCGAGCTGACCGGTCGTGAGCGGGGCACTGCCCCCGGCCACTCCGCTGCCCGCCAGCACGTAGGCGAGGGCATTGAAGTCGGAGCGCCACGGCAGCCGCAGCAGGGAGCCCGGGGTGAGGCTGGCGTGCAGCATCACGATCGGGGTGTGCGTCACCCCTGGCCCCTGGTGACCGCCCACCTCGCCGGCGATGACCCGAACCAGGACGCCCCCATCGGTCGAGGACAGCAAAGCCACCTGGCCGCCGCGGATGTCCTGGTAGCGGGGCGGACTCCACTTCTGGCTGGCAGGAAGGTTGACCCAGAGCTGGATCCCGTGGAAGAGCCCGCCGCTGGCGACCAGGGCCTCGGGGGGCTTTTCGATGTGGAGGATTCCGGCGCCGGCGGTCATCCACTGGGTGTCCCCGTTGGTGATCACCCCACCACCGCCGTTGGAATCCTGATGCTGGAAGGTTCCGTCGATCATGTAGGTGACGGTCTCGAAGCCCCGATGGGGGTGCCATGGCGTCCCCTTGGGCTCGCCGGGCTGGTACTCGACCTCGCCCATCTGGTCCATGTGTACGAAGGGGTCCAGAAGGCTCTGGCCGACTCCGGCGAACGCCCGTCGCACCGGGAAGCCCTCGCCCTCCAGCCCCGACGGCGCGGTGGTGATCGAGATCACCGCGCGGTCCGGGGCATCGGCGGTCGCCGGCGCCGGAATGCGCGGGAGGGCGAGTGGGTTGGCGGCGGTGATGGCGGGCATGGCACTACTCCTTGGGCAACCCCGAGCGGACCACCTGGTCCTTCTCGTAAAAGTGGTTGTATGCGCAATTATACCCCACGGCCACCAATTGTGCTCCCTGGCTGAGGACCCGACCGCCCTCGCGTCGACCCCCCGACGGGGGTTGGGCCCCTGGCCAGACAATGCTGTGTCAGACAAGGTATATTGCTGGCTGAATGCCGTTGCCACCCAGCTCTGCGATGACGGAGCTGCGGCGCGGAGTTGTGGAGTACTGTGTGCTCGCTCTGCTGGAGGTCGAGGACCGCTACGGCTTCGACCTGGTCCGGACCATGAGCGCGATGGGCGGCCTGGTCACCAGCCAAGGGACCGTGTACCCGCTGCTGAACCGCCTCAAGGAGAGCCGCCTAGTCTCCACCAGCTGGCGGCCGGGGACCGGGGACCGGGCCCGGAAGTACTACCAGCTCACGGCCGAGGGCTCCCTCGCCCTGGCGCGCTTCCGGTCGGAGTGGCGGACCTTTCGGGAGATGGTGGAACTGGTCCTATTCCCCGCCGGGGAGCTGAGGTGACCGCGAGCGACCCTGGCCGGCTGGTGGCAGACTTTCGGCGCCGGCTGAGGGAGGCCGCCCAGGCCCTGCCGCCGGCGCAGCGCGAGCCGCTGCTGGAGCAGATCGACGCCCATCTCGCCGAGGCGCTCCCTGACGGGGCCGATGAGCTCGAGGTGCGCCGGGCTCTGGACGACCTGGGACCGCCCGAGCTCATCGCCGCCGCTGCTGAAGTCGTTCCTGCAGACCGGCCCTCCGTCCCCTGGCTCGAGGTCCTGGCCCTGGTGTTTCTCTACGTCGGCGGCTTTCTGGTCCCGATCGGGGGCTGGCTGGTCGGGGTGATCCTGCTGGCGGTCTCCCGGCGCTGGCGGCTCAGCGACAAGCTCCTGGGGGCTCTGGTGTGGCCCGGTGGCCTGGGCGGCCTCTTCATCCTCGGGCTGGTCTGGGGGACCATCAGTTCGACCAGCTGCACATCCGGCACCGCCGGCGGAGCGACGATCTGCCGATCGACTGGCTTCGTGGCCCCAGAGTGGCTGGTGATCGCGGGCTTGGCGGTCCTGATCCTGGGGCCGCTGGCGGTCGCGACCCGCCTCATCCTCCGCCTGCGGGAGGCTCCCTGACGGGGAGCCGGCACCGGGATCGGAGGGCCGGTCGTCCCAGTCGACTAAGCATGTGGCGAATAGTTTTGTCCAAACTCTGGGGAGACCAGGCCACGATGGGGAATGACTGGGTGTGCCTCGACGTCTCGGGAGAGCCACCTGCATCATCCGGGGGAGGGTGCACCGCCAGCAGGCGCGAAGCGAAGGGGGAGGGTTGGCACACAGTTGTTCCCATATTGGAGTATCCTGCGCTCCGATGTCTGACTCAACCCCTCCCCGCCGCCGAGGGCCGAATCTAAGATCTCCTTGGCAGCGCTTGCCCGATGAGCCGGTGGCAGTGATCCGCCTGTCCCTGGATCTGTCGGATCCCCACCGGCGCCACCGGCTGGAGGAGCTGTACGAGGCGGTGTTCTCCCTGCGGCACACGCTGCAGCGGCAGGCGGGCCGGCGCTGCCGGGCCTACTGGGCCGCCAGCCACGAGCGGGAGGTCAAGGGCGGAGCTCAGGTGCGAGAGCGGCTGGGGCTTTCCCGCGCCGGCCTGGAGCAGGCGGCCTACTCCCACATGGAGCGCTCGCGCCACCTCGGCCACCACCTCACCAAGGCCTTGGCCATGCACACCGCCGACCAGGTATGGCAGGCGGCCTCCCGTCACCTGTTCCCGGACGCCAGCGGCCGCCGCGCGGGGGCTGTCCGTCCCGGGAGTTGGTGGGACGTTCGGACCATTCCCGGACGGGCCCGCTCTCATACCACCCAGCACAAGTGGGAGACGTTCAGGCTGGTGGGCACGCTGCAGGGGCATCTGGATCGCTATAGAGCCCAAAGCCTTCCCCAGGGGTGACCGTGGCCGAGGCGCTCTGGTGTCCTCTGGGCCAGTCGGTGCTCAGGCAGCCCCGCCATCTGGTGGCGCCAGCGCCCCCAGAGTCAGAGAGTTGGTGGGACCACCAGGGCGCCTTGGCAGTGGTGTTCGGCGGCGGCCCTGCCTCCTGTGATGGGGACCTGGTGCTGCCGGTGCGCCTGCCCCAGGGAGCCGGGAGCTGGGCTCACACCGCCCACCGCCTGGCGGAGCCCAGACTCTGGCACAAGGTCAACCTGGTTCGCTTGCGGGCTCCCGGAGTCCCTGGAGGCTGGAGGTATGAGGCCCATCTGCTGGTGCTGAAGGCTCCCTACACCTCCCCGTCCAGTGCCCGGCGGCGGCTGGCGGCGGCAGGCCCCGATCGCAGGGCGGGGATCGATGTCAACGTCTCCAGGGTGGCGGTGGTGTCGGTGGACAGGGAGCTGACCGAGGTGCGTGCCTGCAGCATCACCGCCGGGCCGAAGGAGCGGGCCAGCCTGGCGGCGGAGCAGCTGCGAGGCCGGCGGAGGGCCAGGGCGATGGAGCGCTCCCGGCGCTGCCGCAATCCCACTCAGTACCAGCTCTCCCGAGCGCAGCAGCGCCGCGCCAAGATGCGAGTCGAAGCAGGACAGCGAGCGGTCACCGTCAACCTGCCGCGGGGTTCCCGGCTGGCCAACTCCGCCGGAGTGCCCCGTCAGGCTTACCACCTGGACGTCCTCTCCGGCGGCTACCGGCGGCTGCGGGCAGAGGTGGCGGCAGCCGGGGCGGCTCGCACCAGGGCCAGGGACGACCGGGCTCGCAGCTGTGCCCAGGAGCTGGTCTGGGTCCACGGCGCCAGTTTGGTGGTGGAGGACTGCGACCTGCGCCTGTGGGCACGCCGCTGGGGCCGCAGCCTGCTCGCCTTCACCCCCGGCCGGTTGGTGAGTGCGATAGCGGACGAGGCCGGGGCGGTCACCACTCGCTCCGGCACCGGACTGGTGCGGGCCTCCACGCGCACCACCGCCCTGTCCCAGAACTGCCTGTGCGGGGAAAGAGTGCCCAAGGCGCTGGCCGAGCGCACCCATCGCTGCCCCAGCTGTGGTCTGATCGGAGACCGGGATCTGGTGGCTGCGGCCCTGGCCGCCTTCGTGACCCTCTCCGACCCTCACTCCCCGGGCACGGCCCGGGTGGACTACCAAGCCGCCAGGCGAGCCCTGGCGCGCATCGAAGGGCTGCAAGCAGCCCTGTCCGAGTCAAGCGCTGCTCCGCCGCCCCGTCCTCTCCGCCGTCGCGACGGGAGGGAGCAGGCCAGCGCCAGACGGCGCCGGGCTGCTCGGCGAAGTGCCGGGTCTGCGCTGCCGACCACTCCGGATGAGCCCCCCAGGCAACTCGCCCGCCGGGACCACGCCGGCCCATCGCTGGCGCATGCCGGACCTGACCAGCGTCTTGTCTTTGGACAAGACTTATGGCCAGGTGCTTAGAAGTGACCGAGCAGCCAGCGGTGGACCTCGGAAATCCTGGTGGCGACGACGGTCAGATGACCCAGAGTTGGATCCAGGTGGGCCTCGGCCCCTGGGATCCGGGCAGCCAGCCAAGCGCCATGGGCAGCGGGCACCATCAAATCCTCGCCGCCCTGCCAGACCTGGGTGGGGACCCGGATCGAGGCGGGGTCGAAGCCCCAGGGGCTGACGAAGGCGAGGTCATCGTCGAACATTCCGAAGGGGCCCTCCGCCAATCCTTGGCGCGTTTGATCCGCGACCACAAGGCCGAAGTCGCCTCTCATGGTGGCCTCATCCTCAGGTGACAGGATCGAGCTGATTTCGCCCACCATCTGCTCGGGCGAGGCGGCTCGCATCCCCTCCGCCGCAGCCTCCAGCGCAGCCATGAGGCGGCCGTCGTTGCCGCCGGTCGCGAGCCCGAACTCCTCGACGTTGGCCTCGCCCATGCCCTCAGTCCAGTCGAGGCCCTCCGCCAGGTAGGGCGCTACCCCGGAGATGCAGGAGGCGGCCACGACCCGCTCTGGCAGGAGCGCCGCGCGGGCCAGGGCGTGCGGATCGCCGCCCGAGATGCCCCAGGTCGCCAACTTGTCCAGCCCCAGGGCGTCCGCCACGACCACGACGTCGTCCACCACCTGCGCCACGCTCCTGCCCGCCCGCCGGCTCGACCGGGAGTAGCCCGGGCGGCTGAATCCCACCAGCCTCAACCCGAGCTGGCCCGCGTACTCGACCCACGCCGGAGCGAGCAGGCCGGAGCCGGGCGTCCCGTGATGGACCATGATCGCCGGGCCGACCGCGGACCCGGCTTCGAAGACCTCCAGTTGCCGCCCATCCGCGGTGTCAATCACGCTCTGCCGGACTGGCATCTCATCTCCTGTGGCACCGCGGCCCTGGCCCCGATTGAGGCGAACCAGGCAGGATGCCGGCGACTGCGCTCTGGACAGCACGCCCGCTGCGGCCCGGGAGGTTATACCAGGATGGCCGGCCCCGCGCCCTCCCCTGGGCCGCTCTGGCTCAGGACGCCGCCATCTCCTTCGAGTGCATGGCGGCCCGATGGGCCTCGACGATCGGCTGGGCCACCGGGGCGGGGACCTCCTCATAGTGGCTGAAGGTCATCGAATATCGCCCCTTGCCCTGGGTGGTTGCCCGGAGTTCAATGGGAAAGCGATACATCTCAGCGAGGGGCACCTGGGCGGCCACCGTCTCCAGCCCGTCCTCGGCTGGCGCCATCCCCCCGATCCGCGCCCGGCGGGCGTTGAGATGGCCGATCACATCCCCCATGTGGTCCTGCGGGACCACCACCTCCACATCCATGACCGGCTCCAGCAGGTAGGGGCCGGCTTGCTCCACCGCCTCGCGCAGAGCCATGGCACCAGCCAGTTGAAAGGCGATGTCCTTGCCATCCACCGGATGGGTGGAGCCGTCCACCAAGCGGACCTTGACGTCGGCCACCGGAAAACCGGCCAGCACCCCCTGCTCCAGAGCCTGCCGGACCCCCTTCTCGACCGACAGCCGGAATGGTTGGGGGATGGCCCCTCCCACGATCCGATCCTCGAACACGAAGCCCTCCCCGCGAGGAACCGGCTCAATCTCCAGGGTGCAGTCCCCATAGAGACCCGCCCCCCCGGACTGCTTCTTGTAGCGGTGCTGCTGTCGGGCGCTGCCCCGAATCGACTCCCGGTAGGGCACCTGCGGCGTGGCCAGGACCGCCTCCACCTGGTACTTGCGACGGAGCCGCTCCAGGGCCACGTCCAAGTGGACATCTCCCAAGCCGTGCAGGAGCGTCTCCTTGGTATCCGGGTCCTGTTCCAGACGCAGCGTCGGGTCCTCTTCCACCAGGTGCAGCAGACCCTGGTGAATCTTGTCCTCGTCCCCCTTGCTCCTGGGCCGGATCGCCATGGTGTAGGAGGTGGGCGGAAACTGGATGGTGGGCAGTTGAGCGCACCCCTTGGAGCCCAAGGTGTCCCCGGTCCCGGTGTGGACCAGCTTGGTGGCGGCACCAATCTCTCCCGCCCGCAGCTCGTCCACCGGCTCCAGCGTCTTGCCCTTGGGACGCAGCGGCCTGGCGATCCGCTCCTCCTGGCCGTCCCGGGGATTGGCCAGATGGGCGTCGGCGCGCAGGCTGCCCTCCATCACCCGGAAATAGGAGACCTTGCCAAAAGGGTCGGCCACGGTCTTGAAGACCAACAGCTGGGGCGGCCCCGCTGACGGTGGCTCCTCATCCCTGCAGAGGCAGGAGGCGAGCACCTCCAGGATCCGCCTCGCCCCCAGGGCCCTGGCCGGAGCGGCCACCAGCAGAGGAGCGATCCGGGCCTCCAGGGTGGCCCGCCGCAGGGCCTCGAGCAGGGCCTCAGGAGAGGGCTCCTGGCCATCCAGGTACTGCTCCAGGAGAGCGTCGTCCGACTCGCAGATGGCCTCTACCAACTCCTGGCGGCGGCCGGCGACCTCAGCTTCCAGCTCAGCTGGCAGCGCCTGTTCCTGGTGCCCGCCACGGTCATCAAAATGCAGGGCACGGCCGCTGAGCAGGTCCACCGCACCGACGAAGTCGTGCTCCTGGCCTATCGGCACCTCGAGCGCCACCACCCGCGGGCTCAGGCGCCCCTGCAGGGCGGACAGGGTCGCCCCGAAGTCGGCGTGCTCCTTGTCCAGCTTGGTCATCACCAGCAAGCGAGGCAGGTGGCGCCTCGTCAGGTGACTCCATGCGGCCTCCGTCCCCACGGAGACCTGGCCGGCGGCGGCGCTGGCGGTGACCACCGCGGCATCCGCGACCGCCAGCGCACCCAACACCTCGCCCTCGAAGTCCTGGAACCCAGGTGTGTCCAGCAGGGTGATCCGGCGGCCCTCCCAGGGGAGGGTGGCCACGCCGACCTGGATTGAGATGTGGCGGTGCTGCTCCTCGGGTTCGTAGTCCAAGGTGGCCGTGCCCTGGTCCGTGTTGCCCAAGCGCGGAATGGCGCCGGCTGCGAACAGCAGCGCCTCCGCCAGGGTCGTCTTGCCATCGTGGCTGTGGCCCAGAATGGCTACATTCAACATGGGCCTCAGCTCTCCTTCAGCCATGCGGGGATGATTCTATGCTCAGGCACACGGCTGCTGTTGGTGCGCCACACTGACACGATGTCCGTGCCCCCGGCTGAGCCGTCCGAGGTCCGTCTGCTGGCCCAGGGCCCAGGGCCCAGCGGCCCCTGGGCCCGGCTGCTTCTGCCAGGACCCGTCGACCCCACCGTCTGGCCAGGTGCGCTCCCGCCCGGGGTCAGCCTGGAGGATGCGACTGGGGATCCGGTCGTCACCGGGACGCTGGCCGAGCTGGCTGCCCTGGGCCTTCGCCTGGGCTCGTCTGGGCGCGCGCTCGCGAACGCGGCCCGGGCCTTGCGTCGCCCGCCACCGCCGCTGCGCTTGGGCGGCGCCCGCTGGGAGTTCGGCCGCCGCACCTACCTGCTCGGTGTCCTGAACGTGACTCCCGACTCCTTCAGCGGTGACGGGGTCGGCGCCTCGTTGGAGGCCGCCCGGGGTCGCGCCCGGGAGCTGGTGGCCGAAGGAGTCGACGCCATCGACGTCGGTGGCGAGAGCACCCGACCTGGCCACCAGGAGGTCCCCATCGCCGAGGAACTCCGCCGGGTGGTCCCAGTCCTGGAGATGTTGGCGGCCGAGTTCGAAGTGCCGCTCTTTGTCGACACCGCCAAGGCGGGGGTGGCCCGGGCGGCCCTGGGCGCGGGGGCGGTCGCGGTCAACGACATCTGGGGCTTGCGCGGCGATCCGGAGATGGCCGCGGTGGTCGCGGCTGCTGATGCCGCCGTGGTCTGCATGCACAATCAGCAGGGGGTCACCTACCAGGACCTTCGAGGCGAGGTCCTGGCCGGGCTCCGAGAGTCCCAGCGGCTGGCGGTCGAAGCCGGCATTTCGGGGGACCGGGTCCTGGTGGACCCCGGTTTGGGGTTCGGCAAGACACCCCAGCAGAGCCTGGAGTTGCTGACCCATCTGGATGAGTTCAGGCTGCTGGGGCGGCCCCTCTTGGTGGGCACGTCCCGCAAGTCCATGGTCGGTTGGATGCTGGACAATCGGCCGGTCGGAGGCCGTCTCATGGGAACCGCCGCCACCGTCGCCTGGGCGGCCGCACGGGGCGCCGACGTGGTCAGGGTCCACGATGTGGCCGCGATGCGCGACGTGGCCCGGGTGACCGACCGGCTGGCCCGTCACCGGTCCGGCTGAGGCGGCTCTGAAGCCCTCCGCAGGCGGCGCGCCCACCCAGGCTGTGCTGGCCCTGGGCAGCAACCTGGACCCCAGGGGCAGGTGGCTCGACCATGCCCGGGAGACCCTCCATGAACTGGGTGCCGTGGAGCTGGCCAGCACTCCCCGCTGGAACACCCTCCCGGTCGGGGGCCCCCCTCAGCCCGACTTCCTGAATCAGATGCTGCTGGTCCAGGGGCGCTGGGATGGGTGGGGGTGGCTCCGGGTCGCCCAGCTGGCGGAGATCAGGGCCGGCAGGGTGCGTTCGGTGGACAAGGGCCCCCGGCGGCTGGACGTGGACGTGATCCTGGTGGCGGGCGTGGCAATCTCGAGCCCCGAACTTTCGATCCCCCATCGGGCCCTTTTGGACCGGCCTTTCCTGCTGGCCGGCGCGGCGGCCCTGGTCCCGCACTGGACCCCTCCCGGCTGGCACGCCACGATCGGCGAGCTGGCCTCGGCTCGGCTGCGGAGGGCCTGGGCTCGACCGGTCCCGGTCAGAGAGGTAGCCGATCGGCCAGGGATGGAGTTACTTTGAGAGTGGCTTCGACGGCGCGGCAGATCAGGGTCAGGTCCGGAGACTCGCTCAGGTCCAGATACCAGGCCTGCTCCGCCACGAAGCGGTCGACCCAGATATTGCCGTCGCGGATGGCGAGCCCCAGATGCACCACCCGGCCGTCCTGGGCGGGCAGCGCCCGAGCCAGCAGGGTCTCGACGGTGTCGATCCAGGCTTGAACCTCCCCCAGCTCGCGAAGCTCGTAACCCCCATCTCCGAGGTCGTACTCCGCCACCAGCTCCACCCCGGGGTGGGGCTGGGCGCCGCCATGGGAGCAGGGTTCGTCGTCATCGTGGTAGAGGTCACACTCGCTGCCCGGGCCGTAGGTGCCCACGTAGGTGAGCAGTGCGTCCCAGTGAAAGTGCATGGTGCCCAGGTAGCGATGGGGCGGGTCGCTGGAGGGCAGCCTCACCACGCACTGAAATGTGCGCTCCCCGGTGCTCGGCTCCAATTCGTGGCCGACGTCCTGGACCAGCAGCCCAGCCACCTCGAGCCCCTCGAGCAGCTCGGAGGCGATCTCTTCGTAGGTGGGAAAGTAGGGGATATCTTCCTCCTGATCTCGGGCGGATCCATCCCTCCTCACCCGGACAGCCGCCGCGCCCGGCGCCGCACTCGGTCCATCACACCCACCAGCCGGCCACCCGCTGGGCGCAGATCGCGGCGGCGACAGCCCGCGTAAACAATCCGCCGGCCGCCGAACCCGAGCTTGAACTGGGCCAGCCCCCGCCACGGGTGGTCTGGGCTGTCGGTCTCGGGGATTCCCCAAAGGTCATAGTGTGTGCAACCCTCCTCGCGCGCCTGCATCATCGCGCGCCAGTGCAGCAGATGGTTGGGCATGTCCTGCCGGTGGCCGCCGGTAGCCCCTCCGTAGAGGTAGATCACATCTTCCTCCCAGCGCGCCAGCATCACTGCCGCGGCCACCTCGCCCGCCACCTCGGCGACCAGTACCCGGATCGCGGGCCCCAGCACCTCGCTCACGGTTCGCAGGTGCCGCTCCGACGGGAGATGGATGCCCTGCCGCGTCTCGGTGGCCCGGACGCAGCTGATCAGGTCCGTCAGGGAGCCCGGCCGCACCACCACGCCGCGGCGCTCCGCGAGCTTCACATTGTATCGAGTCTTGGCGTGAAAGGACCCCAGGATCTGCTCCGCCGGCGGGGCCAGGTCGACCACCACGGTCGCCAGCGGTTGGCGCGCCGGCACCGGCTGCCAGCTCCAGAACTCGTGGTCGGCCGCGACCTCAGCGGCCGACCACGGAACCTCCACCTCCAGCGTGAGCGCGCGGCAGCGACGGCCCAGGGCCACCAGCGCAGCGGCGGCCGCGGCGAAGGCGGGAGCGTCGCCGGGGCCGCAGACCGGGCCTCGGGGCACATAGATCCGAGTTGTTCCGGGAATGCCCGTCGCGCCCACCAAAGCGGTGACCGGGAGCGGCCCGGCGGCCGTGGCCACCGTCAGCCGATGGGTCTCCCATCCAGCCTGGGCCTGGACCTCTCCCCAGCCGTAGGACTGCAGAAGGTTGGCGCTCGGCCAGCGCTGAAGCTGCTCATCCCAGGGCCGCCCCGTACTCAATTCCAGTTCTGCCACCATCTGCCCGGCCATTCTGGCAGACGCCGTCGGCGCCACGGGCATACCTGAGGGAAGCGGAACACGGGGCCGGCTCCGAACCGCTCTGGGCTGGCAAGGGCGCAGAGTCGAGAACGGCCGCCAGATGGGCCCTGGGAGAGTTTGAGACCGGCGGGGGTGAGCCTCGGGCTGGAGATGGACACTGGCGGGGGAGCCAAGCATGTGCGAACATCTGACCAGAGGCGTGGGCACCGGTTTAAGATCAGATCACATTCGACAGCCCGCGACCCTATGGTAGTATCGCGCCGACCAATCGGGGAGGGACGGCCGGGCGCAAGCCGGGACCGGCAGGAGTGAGTCCGCACAGTGCAGAACCAGGGTAGCCTCGGGCCAACGACAGTCGCAGAACTGCTCCAGACCATGCAGCAGGAGCGGGCCACCGGCACGCTCGCGGTCGAGAGTGGGGACCGGCAATGCTCGCTTCACTTCCTATTCGGGCACCTGTTCCATGCCGTCGGCGACGGCGTTGAAGGTGAGCCGGCGGTGTTGACCGTGCTGGGCTGGACATCCGGCCAGTACAACTTCAACCCGCGCGCGAAGCTTCCTCCAGAGGAAACCATCAACAGCTCCACCGAGGACCTGGTGTCCCGGTGGGAGAGCCAGCCGGCCGCGACAGCGGAGCCGGTCCGGATCGGCAATGAGCCTGCCAGTTCGATGGCCTATCCCGGTCCGATCGCCCCCAGCAGCTCGGCGGCGAGCGGCAGTGACTGGCTGGACTCGATAGCCGCCAGTCCCATGAGCGAACCGGAGGAGGAGATGAGCGATATCCCGCCGTACCAGGCCCCGGTGCCCGCAGCCCAGCCGCCGTTCCCGCCGACCGCCGAGTTCAGGCCGCGCCCTGCGGCACCAGCCGCGTCCCCGGTCACCCGAGCCGCCTCGATTCCGAGTTCGGCACCGACTCAGCCCACCCGCCCAGCTGGAGCCAGCACGCTCCGCCAGCCGGTGAGACCGGGGCCGTCCGGGCCACCCCCTAAGCCCGTGGCGGGGGCGACGCGCACCCAGCTGTCGGTGCTGGTGCCACTGCCCGGAGGTCCCAGCCTGCACTCGGGTTTGAAGGCATCGTTCCTGAACTTTCCAATGCTGCTCAAGACCCTCAGCCAGGATGGCTTTTCGGGCTACGTGAGCGTGACCGGCGAGGGCGACAACCGCAGCCGGGCCCACATTCTGTTCCGCGAGGGCGACATCGTCCAGGCCCAGCAGCGCGCGGACGGCAACTATCGTCGGGGCAAGACCGCGATCCAGGAGGTGGTCCGGACGGTCAGCCTTGGGCAGGGACTGATCGACGCAGTCGAGCTGCCGGCCGAGCTGGTGGTGTCGGTCGCCTCGCTCCTCGTCGCCAGCACCGCCTTCGTGAACCTGCCAGCCCGGATCGTCGACTTCGACGCTCTCCTTGAGTACATCGAGGACCAGCACATCGGAGGCGGGATCCTGGTCAGCCAAGGAGATCAGGTCGCGGTCGCCCTGCTCACCGAGGGCACCGTCAGAGGCAGTTACTCCAGCTCCGCCCCGGAGCTGACCGAGGGAGCGCAGGTGGCGTCCGCATTCTGCACCGAACGGGAGTCGCGGATCGACGTTGTCTCAGCCCCGCCCCAGGCGCTGACTGCAATCGACCTCGCGGAGATCGGCTGACCGTCGTTCGTCGAGCTGGGGCACGGTGGTGCCCCCATGGGTGTCGGCCCCTGGCGGCGGTGGCCCTGGCCGGTAGCCTGCTGGGCGTGCTCGCCGGCTGCGGGCCGTTGCAGCCCCCCCAGATAACCGCGGTCTCACCCGTTCCCAGCCAGGGCGCAGTCCATACCGACGTCCCCATCGTGATCACCTTCAGCGTACCGATGAGAGCCTCATCGGTAGAGCGCGCCCTCAAGATCCGCAGCCGCAAGGGCAGCCCCCCGCCGGGGTGCGCGATTGCGGTGGCGGCTCGGGGCGGGCGCACCGGTTGCAGCTTCCAATGGGCCGACGGAGGGCGGGTGATGCGACTGCTTCATCCCCGCCATCCCCTGGCCACCGTCACCACCTATACGGTGGAACTGGCCGGCAACATTGAGTCGGCAGCCGGGGCCGTGAACCCGTTGTCCCATTCCTGGGCATTCTCGACCGAGGGCGGACCCTCGCTGAGTTCGACGTTCCCCACCTCAGGAGGCACTCTGGGTCCTGATCAGGCGATCGCGGTGAACTTTGACCGGGCGATGAATCCCGAATCTCTGTCCGGAGCGATCTCCCTCTCCCCGGCACCTGCAGGTGGGTACACGATTCAGCCCAACCCCACCGTGGCCGGGCGCTTTTTGGTCGAGCCGGTGCACCCGCTGCAGCCCAGCACCACCTACACCCTGACGGTCACCAGGGCCGCCCTGGACATCGACGGCAACCACCTGCAGGCGCGCGTGGTGACCAAGTTCACGGTCGGCCGGCTGGGCAGTTCCACCGCGATCGATTTCCTGGCGGGTCCGACCGCCAACTCCTACACCCAGGTGCTGGCGGCCTCCCCACCTCAGGTGCCCGGGGACCCGCCCACCCTGCGCGTGCTGGCCACGGCTCCCGCGGGCCAGCAGTTCAGCTTCGCGCTGGGCTCTCCCAACGGGAAGTTCCTGGCCACCGAGCTGGCCGGGAAAAACGCCATCCAGGTGACCGATCTGGGCACTGGCAAGGTCAGTCTGGTGCTGGGCAGCACCGCCAGCACCGGGGCTCAGTGGAGTCCCGACAGCCAGCAGCTGGCCTTCCTGTCGGGCGGAGCACTGCGGGTCTTCACCGTGGCCACCGATGCCTCTGTGACACTGAGCGCCCTGGCCAGCCTGCAGGGCCCACTGGCGTGGAGACCGGACAGTGAGGTCCTCGCCGCAGTGGCGATCCCGGCTGGGTCCAATCCGCGTATCGCCCTGCTCAGCCCGACCCTCAGAGCGGTCACCTACCTGGCGACCTCGAGCTCATCGACCGCCGCCGAGGGCAACCCGGTCTGGTCGCCGTCTGGCAACAGCCTCGGCTTCTCAGTCGGCACCGGCCCCTCGCCGGCGGTGTGGCTCTACCAACCCGCCAACTCCACCAACCCGTTGAGCCAGCTTCTCCGCAACTCGGGGCAGCCGCTGGCCTTCCTCAGTGCCGGCACCATCCTGGTGCGCACCGCGTCAGCCGGCCTGGCCTCCCTGGCGATCACCACCGGGACCCAGTCTGTGATTGTTGGCCCAACCCGGGGCGAGTACCCGTTGGCCGCGGCGGTGAACGTCTCCGGGCGCCAGCTGGCCTACACCCGAAGCCAGGGTGGCTACGTCCAGCTGTTCCTGGCCAACGAGGACGGCAGTGGGGCGGTGGCGCTGACCGCGTTTGACTCGATCGACGGGCTCCAGGCCGGGCCCCCAAGCTTCGTCGGTGGCTGAGGCCGCCGCCGGCGCCGCGCCCGAGTGGGCCAGCAGCCAGTCCCTGGTGGCAGAGAAGGTGTCTGGCCGGGGAGGGGGAGCGTTGGGGGGGACTCCCTCCCTCCCGGGGCTTCCCAAGACTGGGGCCAACCCATGACCGTGCCCGTCACCGTGGGTCGGCTCTGGTGGCATGCCTCGCGCCCCGCCACCCTGGCGGCCTCCATCTCGCCGGTGGTGGTGGGCCTGGGGGTGGCCGCGCACCTTGGCGGCGTCAGCTGGAGCCGGAGCCTGGCCGCGCTCGGGGTGGCGGTGGCCCTTCAATTCGGGGTCAACTACGCCAACGACTACTCCGACTTCCATCGCGGCGCCGACACGGCCAGCCGGCTCGGACCTCCCCGAGCCGCGGCTTCCGGTGTGATCCCACCCGGGCTGGTGCTGGGCGCCGCGCTGGCGTCCTTCCTCGTGGCCGCCCTGATTGGGGTCTGGCTCTGCGCGGTCACCTCGTGGTGGCTGCTGGGAGTCGGAGCAGTCTGCCTCCTGGCCGCCTGGCTGTACACCGGCGGGCCTCGACCCTACGGCTACCGAGGCTACGGGGAGCTGGCGGTGTTCGTATTCTTCGGGCTGGTGGCCACCTGCGGAACCGTGTACGTGGAGGTCGGCAGGGTCGGCCCCCTGGCGGTGCTGGCCTCGATTCTGCCCGGTGCCCTGGCCGCCGCCCTGCTCCTGATCAACAACATCCGCGACATCCCCACGGACGCCGCAGTCGGCAAGCGCACCCTGGCCGTGATCCTGGGCGCCCAGAGGTCCAGCCGACTGCTGCTGGGGTTGGTCGCGCTGGCCCTGGCGGTCCCCCTCTTCATCGCCATCCCCGGGATCGAGCACTTCACCGTGTTTCTACCCTGGCTGGTGGTACCAACCCTGGATGGGCCGCTGCGCAACTCGGCCAGCGGGGACCCTAGGTTGCAGGTCCGGGCGCTGGCGCAGATGGGCGCGGTGCTGGCGGCCGGATCGGTGCTGCTGGCCCTCGGGATCTGGGCCGGCTGATCGCGCCCACGGGCGGGGCCGCGCTCCTGCGGATCGGCTCAGCGGCACCCCCTGCCGACGGCCACCGCCAGCTTCGGGGCCAACCCGTACTCAGGCAGCAGGAGGTCTACGGTCCGCTCCCAGGAAAACCTCTGGGCCCGCTGCCAGGCCGCGTGGCCCATGCGCTCGGCCGCGGCCGGCGCCGCCACCAGCACCTTGGCTATCGCGGCCGCGTAGTCCTGCGGCTCCCGCCCCTTCACCAGGTAGCCGGTCTGGCCGTCGGCGATCACCTCCCGCAGCCCGCCCACCGCGGCCCCGACCACCGGGGTGCCGCATGCCTGCGCCTCCAGGGCCACCAGCCCGAAGGACTCTGTGTGGGAGGGCATCACCACCACGTCCGCCAGGCAGTACAGCAGGGCCAGCCGCTCCTGAGGCTGGGCGCCGAGAAAGGAGACCTGGTTGGAGAGGCCCAAACTCGCCACTCTCTCCTGCATCTCCCGCCGCTGGCCCACCCGCGCCCCCTCGCTGCTCAGCTCCCCAACGAAGAGGAGCTGGGCCGGCTCCGCCAGCCCCCCGACGCCGGGCAAGAGGGCGAAGGCGTCCAGAAGGGTGTCCGGCCCCTTGAGCGGCTCCAGGCGGCCGGCGAAGAGGACAACCTTCCTGCCCTCGAGCCCCAAGCGGGCTCGCAGCCGCGACGCGTCCCTGGGCTGGAACAGAACCAGGTCCACTCCGGGCGGGGCCACCATGCACTGCCCCGGTAGAGCTCCGTAGTGGCGCCTCAGGTCGTTGGCCTCCGCGCTGGTGTTGGCGACCAGCTTGGCTCCGGCGGCGACCGCCCTCCGCTCTGCCACCAGCCGCTCCGGACCGTCGCCGTCGAAGCCCAGCTCTCCCTTGACAGCGGCCAGGGTGTGGGCGGTGTGAAGCCAGGGGAGCCCCAGGTCCTCGGTCAGCGCCGCGCCCGCCTCGGCGCTCAGCCAGTAGTGGCTGTGGACGGCGGTGTAGTTCCGCTGGGATTGGGAGATGAACTGGCGTACCCCGGCCAGGTACTCCGCCCTCGTCAGCGGCAGCTGGTACTTCGGCAAGGGTCGGGAAGGACCCGCCGAGACGGCGATGATGCGGCTCCGCGGACCCATGACCTGCTCCTCCGGCTGATCCGGGTCGGTGCGCCGGACGAACACGTCGGTGTGGATCCCGCGCGCCCCCAGCTCTTCGCAGACACCCCGGACGTACACGCTGAGGCCTCCGTTTTCGCGCTTGCCCAGGCGGGCCAGCGGGGAGGCGTGCAGGGAGAGGAAGGCGATGGCCTCTTCATCGTGCCCCTGGTGCAGCAGAGCGGTCACGAGGACGCCGCCGGCCAGGTGATCAGGAGCCGCTGGAGGGGCCAGTCGGCAGCCCCCAGCCGGTACTTGTACGGCTCGTTGCCGCGGAGCATGTCTGCCCTGGTGCAGCCCTCTTCGATGGCGGCCCGGATCCCCTCCGCCACGCAGAGCAGGCCCGGCGAGAGTGATCCGTGGTTGGGGTCGTACCCGGAGTTGTAGAGGTGCCACACGGCGCCTTCGGTGAACCCGTAGATCCCGGCCAGCACCTCTCCCTGAGCCTCGAGGAGTTGGATCCGTAACCAGCCCCGCTCTTGAAAGCGCCTGGAGATCCGGGTGAAGAACTCCCGGACCGCGGGGGTGAGGAATTCCCGCTTGTGCTCCCCGCTGGCCTGCAGGAGGCCCAGGAACGAGGTCAGCGCCGGCTCCAGGCCGATGTCATCCTGGGTGATCATGTGCCAGTCCGGCCGCTCGTCGCCGAGACGACGGTACTTGCGCCTCAACTCGTGACGGTCCTTCTTGCCCAGGCAGGCCGTCAGGTAGGTCTCGAACTCGCGGGGCAGGGACAGCCCAGGGCTAACCTCGTCGGGATGCTCCTCCACAGTCAGGCCTCTGGCCACCGCCGCCTCCTTGAGGGCCATCAGAGGGGCCGAATCTTGGGGTAGGAAGTGAAGGTCGAGGGGAGTCCCGTCGGCCCAGTCCAGAGTGGCGCCGGCCACCTCCAGCTCCCGACCGGGCAGATGCAGGTAGCCCAGCTGGTCGGACAGGTTGAGGCCGCCTCCAAAGAGAAGTCGGCGCGGCTCAGCCCGGGCGACGCATAGCGGCACCAGGCCGATCAGGGTGTCCCCGACCAACACCAGCAGGCAGCGCGGCTCGTAGTCCGACCCAAAGGTCTCCCACCAGCTCCACTGCCAGTCCCAGGTCAGGAACGGATTGAGCTGGTCTCCCAAGTCTTCCAGTTCACGCCAGCTGTCGCGCAGGTCCCGCAGGCCCTCGGCGGTCTCGACCACCTCGCAGCGAAGGCCGGCACCCGCCTGGTTCAAGTGTTCCTGGGCCCCGAGGGGCGCTGTACATGAGACCCCGATGGTGATCCACCCTGGTATTTGGCACAAGGTCGCGAACCTCCCCCCCCGCGACCGCTGACTTCACTCTACCATCCACCCTGTTGCTTCTCCTCACTCGACCCCTGGTCGGCATCCCCAGCAAGCTGCGTCGCAGCCGCTGGAGACCGCTGCCGTCGGCTGCCCAGGGGTGGCGGCCGAGCCTCGCCCACGAAGCCCCTGCGGGGCTTGACGGAACTGACCGCCGACCTGGCCCAGCCGGCCCGGCCCGGGAAGGCGCTGAGTTCGCCGGGGCTGGCGTCTCGCAGACGGGCTCGCCCGTACTCTCCCGGCAGCGCCGCTCTTCAGCAGCTCCCCGAACCGATGTCTGATCCGCCGGCCCGGAACTCCGGCGTGGCGGAGGTTCAGCTCTGGGTCACCAGCACCGGGGGCGGCCACCGGCGGGTGGCCGAGGCGGTCCGGGCGGCGATCCTCGAGCAGACACACGGCTCGGTTCGAGTGGCCATCGACGACCCCCTGGCCGGCGGTGCCGGCCTCGGAGCTCGCGCCCTGTTCGTCAGCTACGGTCCTTTGGTGCGCGCCTCGCCTTCGCTTTGGGGGGCCCTGTTCCGGACCTTCGCCAAGTCCTGGCCGCGCCGAACCCTGGAACGCTTTCTGCTCTCCGGGCTGGCTCCGGCAATGACCAGGCTGACCCAGGAGCGCCAGCCTCGGGTCGTGGTCAACTGCCATCCCCTGCTCGGGCTGGCGGCTCAGGTGGCCGCCAACAGCCTCTCCGAGCCGGCCCGGATGCTGACCATAGTCACTGACCTGGCGCTGGTCCACCCCGGTTGGCTGTCGCCACCTAGCTCCCTCTTCCTAAGCCCTTCCTTTGTTGCCAGCAGCTGGTGCGTCAACCAGGGCATCCCGGCGACTCAGGTGGTGGACGTCGGCCTGCCCATCGACCCAGGAATCGGGGCTCTGGCCGGGCCCGCCACCAGAAGACGCCTGCGCCTAGAGCTTGGGATAGACGAGCAGAGGCTCTGCGTGGTGGTTGGGGGAGGGGCCGAGGGCGCCGGCAAGCTTCGACCGCTGCTGAGGGCCATGCTCACGAGCCAGCTCCCACTCCATCTGCTGGTCTTGTGCGGCCGCAATCGTTCCCTGCTGCGATGGGCCAGGGGCCAGGCCCAGCCGATGCCCCTGGAGGCAATTCCCTATACCCCAGACCCCGCCCGCTGGCTGCTGGCAGCCGACGTCTACGTGGGCAAGGCGGGACCCAGCGCCCTGGCCGAGGCGGCGGCGGCCGGACTGGCGATCCTGGTCAGCGATGCCCTGCCGGGACAGGAGCGGTCCAACCTTGAGCTGCTGGTCGATGCCGGGGCTGGAATAGCCGTCACCGGGCCAGCCCAGCTGCTTGAGGTGCTCGGAAGGCTGGTCGCCGATGGTGACCCTCTGATGGCGTCGCTGCAGTCAGGGGCGGCAGCCTGGGCCAGACCGGACGCCGCGGCGCTTGCCGCCAGCCAGATCTTGGCCCGGCTGTGAAGCCCGCGCCACCCGGGACAAGCCTCGTCAGCCACTCTCCGTCACGAAACGAAGGCGCTTCAGGTGCGGATCTGGCAAATTGGAGTTGACCTGTTCCAGCACTCGCGCCGAGTCCATCTGCAGCTGGTGGGCGATAGCGGGATGGGCACAGGCCAGCACCAGGGTGGTTCCCTCCACCGCCACCACCCGGACGTGGGCTCTCAGGTAGTCACCGCAGGCGCGCCCCAGAGCCTCTTCCACGCGGGCCTGCCGAACCTGCCGGGTGCCCCCTAGGCGACGCAGCACCCGCGGCAGGATCTCCTCGATTCTCTCCACCTTGCAAGCATGCGCTCAGGGCCTGACCCGGGCCTGGCCCTGGGTCACGTCCAGGACCTGGGCCACCGCCACCGCCGCGGTGATTCCCTGCTCCTCGGTGGCGGTTATCAGGGTCTGCTCCACGTGCAGGCCGGAGCTGAGCAGGCCGATCAGGCCGGTGCGATGCACGTGATCTAGCTCCGAGAGCACGTCGTCCAGCAGCAGCACGGGGGCCTCACCCCGGTCCAGCACGTGCCGTCTCACCTCGGCAACCTTGAGGGCCAGAACCAGGGAGCGCTGCTGCCCCTGGGACGCGAACTGCCGCGCCGGCTGCCCTCCCAGGGCGACTTCGAAGTCGTCGCGGTGGGGCCCGACCAGCGATTGCGCCCTGGCGATCTCCTCCGCCAGCCGTGGTGCCATGGCCGCATGGAGGAGCCTGGCGTAGTCACCTTCCGGCTGATCCCTCAACCCGCCCAGCCCGGGCCGGTAGACGAGTTGCACATCGCCGCGCTCGCCCATTCCCGCCGCGGCTTCGGCGGCCACCTCTCCCGCCTGCTGCAGATAGCCGCGGCGGGCGGCCATAATCTCCGTCCCATGGGTGGCTAGCGCCTCGCTCCAGGGCACCAGGTCGGCGGATCTAGCGGCTCCCTCCCGGATCGCCCGGAGCACGGCATTGCGGTGATCTACTGCCCGCCGGTACCTTACCGCGCTCTCGGCATAGGCCGGCGAGAGTTGGCTCAGCACCACGTCCAGCATCCGTCTCCTGGGCTCTGGGCCGCCCTTGATCAGCAGCAGATCCTCGGGCCAGAAGAGGACCACTCCCAGGGTTCCCAGCATCTGCCGTGACCCGGCCGGCTGGCCCTCCCGACGCAGCCGCCTCGCCCAGCGCCCCGCTTCCGTTTGCCGGCTGGCTCTGAACTCGAGGTTGACCTTCCCTGACCCAGCACTCAGGGTCGCTGATACGCCCATCTCGGAGTGCTCCCAGGTGGCGAAGTCAGCGATCGAAGCGGACCGAGGCGACCTGGTCAGGGCCAGCGTTGCAATCGCCTCCAGCAGGCTGGTCTTCCCACCACCATTGGCGCCCAGCACCAGGTTCACCCCTGGCAGCAGGTCTACCTCTGCCTCCCGGTAGATCCGGAAGTTGAGCAGCCTCAGCTGGGATATGTACAAAGAAGCAAGCTGGCGGTAAGGCCTAGAGCGCCACCCTGACCGGCATGATCACGTAGCGGTAGCTGTCGTCTCCGGGGGCCCGAATCAGCCCGGGAGCTAGGGGGCCGTTCAAAATCAGCTCAGCTTCCGGGGAATCCAGCAGGCTCAGGACATCGCTGACGTATTTGGCGTTGAAGGCAATCCCCAGGCTGTCCCCGTCCACGGTGGCGTCCACGCTGGCCACGTTGTCCCCCACCTCGTTGGTGTTGGCCGACAGCACCAGCTGGCCTGGTTCACACCGGAGCTTCAGGACGTTGGCGGCGTCACGGGCAAACAGGGAGACCACTCGAGTCGTCCGCCGCAACTCCTCGGTCGAGACCGTCACGGTCGTCTGGGCCCCGCTCGGGATCACCTTCTCATAGCCGGGATACACGCCGTCTATCAGTCTGGTGATGAGTTCGTAGCCAGGAAGCTGGAAGCGTACCTGGGACCTGGACTCGGACACCGAGAGAGTCACCGAGGCCGGCCCCGAAACCAGTGGCTTGAGCAGCCTGGACAGCTCGACCAGGGCCCGACCGGGAACTATGATCCCGAACTTGTCGCGAGGCTCGGGGCTGCCGTCGGCGAGGCGGATTACCCTGACCGCGAGGCGGTGCCCATCGGTGGCGACCATGGTTACC
This sequence comes from Candidatus Dormiibacterota bacterium, assembly GCA_013044295.1. Taxonomy (GTDB): domain Bacteria; phylum Chloroflexota; class Dormibacteria; order Aeolococcales; family Bog-877; genus AG-12. Next base: position 27,679 of record JABEUU010000086.1, on the reverse strand, counting down.
TCCGGGCCGTCGAACTCTATCAGCACACCGGTGTAGATCGGCCGTCCCTCGTCTCCGCTGGCCGCGATCACCGTCTGGTCGATCCCGCGCAGCAGGACCTGGGGATCCAGCTCCAGGGAATCGCCGGCGCCGACCTCGGGAAGAGGTGGGAATTCGGCCGCGTCGATCCCGCGCACGTGGGCGTCGAAGCGGCCGCTCTGAAGGCGGACGGTCTGGTGCACCGCGTCCAGATTCCAGCTGAGAGGCTGCTCCGGCAGGGAGCTGACGAACTCGGAGAGGATCCGTGCCGGGACCGTGACAATCCCCGGCTGCTCTACCTCGGCCGCCATGGTGTGATGGATGGTGAGATCGAGGTTGGTCGCTGTGAGTTCGAGAGCGCCCTCTCTGGCCTCCACCAGGACGTTGCTGAGAATAGGCAACGTGTTGCGGCTGGAAACTGCCCGAGTGACCGCCGCCAGACCTGCTCCCAATTGTTGGGGAGAGATCGTGCACTTCAACTGCTTTGCCTCCTTCGCGGTATGTCTTCAGCCCGGGGACTTGTGAACAGGCCTCCCGAGACGAAGGAAACAGGTTTTAGAAACGTAGTCATAGTAGGGGAGTGAAGCCTGTGTAAAGGTACTTCCTTTGATCTCGGAAGTCGCGGGGAGATCCTGTGTACAAAAGTCGCGGTTGGCAGCAGCTTGTGAACCGCTCCCGGCACCCAGACGGTTGCCCCCAGCTGTGGTGGTCTGTTCCCCAGGGACACTGGACAAGCTGTGTTCAAGGAGTCCAGTTGGGACGCAGTTGGTCGCGCAGCCGGGCGATGTCCTCAGCGACCCTGGGATCCTCCTTAATGTCGTTCGAGATCTTCTCGTAGGAGTGGAGGACTGTGGTGTGGTCGCGGCCGCCGAAGACCAGTCCGATGGCCGGCAGGCTCATAGCGATCTCCTCCCGGATGAGGTACATCGCCACCTGGCGCGGGAACACGATGTGCTTGTCGCGGCGCTTGCTGATCATCTCCTTGACCGTTATCCCGTAGTACTCCGCCACCAGCACCTGGACCGCCTCCACCGAGATGGGCCGGGAGTCGGCGGTGGGGATGATGTCCCGGAGCATCTCTGAAACCTCGTCCAGGGATGGGCTGCCGCTGCCAGTGATGGAAGCGTGGGCCAGGACCCTGGTGAGAGCGCCCTCAAGCTCACGAATGTTCTTCTTGATGTTGTGGGCGATGAAGGAGAGGACATCCTCGCCCACCCATCCCTGAGATGGACCGAGCTTGCTGCGCAGGATCGCCAGTCGGGTCTCGAAGTCGGGGGGTTGGATGTCAGCCATCAGGCCACCCTCGAACCGGGTTCTCAACCGCTCCTCCAGGGTCGGGATCTCGCGCGGGGGGCGGTCGCTGGTGATCACGATCTGGCGGTTGACCTCCTGGAGGGCGTTGAAGGTATGGAAGAACTCCTCCTGAGTGCGGTCCTTGCCGGCCAGGAACTGGATGTCGTCCACCAGCAGAACGTCCACGGTCCGGTACCGGGTCCGGAACTCCGCCATCCGGTTTTCCTGGATGGAGGTGATCATCTGGTTCATGAAGCTCTCAGAGGTCACGTAGGCAACCCGTTGCCGGTGGCTCTGCCAGACCGCGTGGCCGACCGCGTGCATCAGGTGGGTCTTGCCCAAGCCCACGCCGCCATACAGAAAGAGCGGGTTGTAAGCCCGGCTAGGGGAGTCGGCGACGGCGCGGCAGGCGGCCTGGGCGAAGCGAGAGCTGTTGCCCACCACGAAGGCCGAGAAGGTGTATCTCGGGTTCAGGCCGGGCACGGTCTCGGCGATGCTCTCGGAGGGGCTCTCGTTAGCCCATCCAGTGCCCCCACTGGTGAGCTGGGCCAAGGGGAGGCCCTCCGCGCCCGAGGTCTGGACTGCGAACTCAACCTCGACGTCGCGGTTGAGGAGTGCAGAGAGAGTCTCCCGGATCACCGCGGCATAGCGGTCACTGACCCAGTCCCGTGCCAGGGGCGTGGGCACCGATATCACCGCCCTGGCAAGATCCTCGTCAAAGCTGAGCAGGCGGGCGTTCTTGAGCCAGGCCTCGTACCCCGGGCGGCTCACCTGGAAGCGCAACTCCTCTTGCGCCGCAGTCCAGAGCTGGTCCGAGGACAAGCTCAAGGTGGCGCCGGAAGGGCGACGACGACGCAGAGAGCCAAGCGCAATTCACACCTTGTACACAGCAGTGGAAAACTCACCGGAGGGAGAGATGCACCCTGTGGAAATCGATGCTTGGACCGGGCCGAGTCCACCCCCGCAGTCGCGTCTGGATGGTAGCACCGCTGGGCCTGGTCCGCAACGGCCGGCGAGGGGCCGTGGGCACCCCCGGGTGGGCTCGGAGTAGAGCTGGCGAACTTGGCGGCAGGCCCGCTTGGCTCGGGCTTGGGGCGCGGGCCGCTTGCCCGCGGACGGCGACATTTCGGGATCGGTGGGCGCGCTTCAAGGTTCGCCCAGCGACCGTCCGGGAGTGGGTCGAGAGGGGCAAGGCGTGCGCTGCGCCCCGGGCTGCTTTCGCCTCGGGCCCCCGATCGGGCCGGCCGGGTCCGGGACGTCCCCGGTTTAGCGGCTGCCAGGCCCATAGGCGGGTCGGCTCGGAGCCAGAGTGCTCGGATCTCATGGCGACCGGTGCGTCTGGTATCCTCATGGCCGGTCGGGCGGCTGTTAATTGTGCCCTGCGTCGGCAAGTCTCGCGGAGACGGGGCCGGGTGGCAGAGGAGATAGGTCATCAAGCGAACCTTTCAACCCAAGAAGCGCTATCGGAGGAAGACTCACGGGTTTCGGGCCCGGATGTCGAGCCCGGGCGGTATCCGTGTGCTCAAGCGGAGGCGCCTCAAGGGCCGCTGGCGGTTGACGCCTGCTCCGGTGCGGTGAACAGCCGCTACCGGCTCCGCAAGTCCGCCGAATTCGAGAGCGTGCGGGCCGAGCGGAGGGGGGTTGGTGATCCGTTGCTCAGGCTTCAGGTTAGGCCCAATCTGCTGGGGCGCCCACGTTTCGGGATCACCGTTTCGAAGCGGGTGGGCGGCGCGGTATCCCGCAACCTGGTGCGGCGCCGGCTGCGGGCGGCGGCCGCCCAAAACCTTTCCGAACTGGGATCCTTCGATCTGGTCATGATCCCGACCCAGGCGGCTGCGACCAGCTCCTACCAGGAGTTGGCGGCGAGCCTGTGCCGCTCGCTGCAGAGGGCGGGTGTCCGGCTCGGATGAAAAAGCTGTCCCTCTGGTTCATCGCGTTCTATCAGGCCTCCCTCAGCCCCATCCTGGGCTTGCTCGGGGGGTGCCGCTACGAGCCGAGCTGCTCCCACTACACCTACGAGGCGATTCAGCTCTACGGGTTCGGGAGGGGCTGGTGGATGGGGATCCGGCGGATCTCTCGCTGCCATCCATTCCATGCCGGTGGCTACGACCCGGTGCCCCTGCCCGAGGAGCTGAAGCATGGGGTTTGAGCTGCTGACCTTCGTCAACCCGGTGGCCCCGCCGCCCACCAATCCCTTCCTGGCGATTTTCTTCTACATCCTGCTGACCCCGATCGGGGTGGTGCTGCAGTTCTTCGACAAGGTGTTCGAGAGTTTCGGGCCGACGGCCACCATCGGCGCCTTCGGGCTCGCGATCATCGTCCTCACCCTGGTCATCCGCGGCCTGCTGTTCCCGCTCTTTCGCTGGCAGATCGCCACGCAGTGGCGAATCCAGGCCGAGCAACGCATGGTGGCCCCTGAGCTCAAGGCGCTCCAGCAGAAGTACAAGAAGGATCGCCAGCGTCTGAACGAGGAGACCATGGCGCTCTACAAGCGGCACGGGGTGAATCCCCTCAGCCAGCTCTCCGGCTGCCTGCCTCTGCTGATCCAGATGCCGTTCATCTACGCCCTCTACGGGGCGATCCAGAAGCTTTCGGAAGGTCTCCACGGCCACGGTGGCTTTCTCTGGGTCTCCCAGCTCAGTGACGTCGCCTTCAAGGTCAAGGGGGGCGTCATCGGCCATCCCCTGCTCCTGATCATTCCGATCCTGGCTGGGGTGTTCACCTTCATGCAGTCGAAGATGATGATGCAGCCCGTCCGCCCCGACATGAGCGACTCCGAGAAGCAGATGTATCGGGTGATGGCCCAGACCACCTACCTGATGCCGGTCCTGATCGCCTTCTTCGCTCTCAACTTTGCCCAGGGGATCGGCCTCTACTGGATCACCCAGAGCCTGGTCATGGTGCTTCAGGTTTTCAGCATGATGGGTTGGGGTGGACTCAGCGTGCCGAGCTGGTTCCCGAGGGCGGGTTGGCACCCCCCGAACTCACCCCGCGGCCTCCTCACCGCCGACGCCACGGGTGGGGCGCTGGTGGCGCCAGCGCGCAGGAGTGATCGCGACGACGCCTCAGGCGGCACCACCGGCGCTGCCGGGGGTCCCCGACCCAAGCGTCCGGCTCCGACCCCGGACCGGCCCACCTCCGGGCAGCGCGATCCAATTCGGCCGGCCACCAGCAAGGGCGGGGGCAACCGGCCCAAGCGCCGAGCCTCGGGACGATAGAGAGTGGCCCAGGGGCTCGACGGGGACGTTTTCGAGGCCGCCGCCGCCACGGTGGAGGAAGCCTTTGAGCTGGCTCTGGCCAAGGCCGGCCTGACCCGCGAGGAGGCCATGTTCGAGGTGCTCAGCCAGGGCCGCGATGTGATCCCGGGGGAGCACGTCAGCGCTGCGGTCGCGCGGGTCAGGGTGACCCGGGTGGCTCCTGAGGCGGTGGCGGCGCGTCGCCACCTGGAGGATCTGCTAGCCAGAATGGAAGTCGAGGCCACCGTTAGCGTCGTCAGACCGGCCCAGGCTGAGCCGGGGTCAGAGGAGTCTGCGCCAGTCATGCTCGAGGTCGAGGGCAGTGACCTTGGCGTCCTGATCGGGTGGCGCGGCGAGTCGCTGCGCGCCCTCCAGACGGTCATCAACCTGATGGTGAGCCAGCACACCCCAGGAGCTCCGAGGGTGATCGTGGATGTGGCTCACTATCGGGAGCGCCGGGAGCGTTCGGTGGCCCAGATCGCGCGCCGGGTGGCGGCGGACGTGGTCCGCACCGGGCGCCCGGCATCGCTCGATCCAATGCCCCCCTACGAGCGTCGCGCCGTGCATATAGCCTTGGCCGACGACCCTTTGGTGGTGACCCAGAGCGTCGACGTCGACGAGGCTCGTCGGGTGACGATCAGCCTCGCCAGTTCTGCCCCCCCCGGTCGCTATACGGTGGGCTCGAGCTGAGCTCCAGCTCTTTTCGGGGAGGATGGGGACCAGTTTTGGCGGCCGCCACCTGCTCGGTCGCGGTCTTGCTGGGCGGCTGCGGGACTGCCCCCGCCCACCTGATCAAGGCGCCGCTCAAGGATCTCGTCCTCACCCTGAGCGAGATCCCATATCCCGGGTTCGTGGTCGAACACGGGTCCAGCTCAGCTGGCTACTACAGCAATCAGCGCACGGCCGGGAAGAATGGCGGCTTGCTGCGGAAATTGCAAAGCGCCGGCCGCGAGGAGGGCTACGAGGCCGACTTCAATCGCAGCCAGAGCCCCCAGCAGGCGGTTGGTCCGGTGGTGATCGAGAGTTCGGCATCGATCTATCGCAGTGCGACGGGGGCCGGCCAGGGGCTCCGTCTGGTCGGCGCTCAGGCCTTGGCGGCGGGCGGGACCGCGGTCTCGACTGGCAAGGTGGGGGACCAGGCTCTCGGCTTCATGGAGGTGCGGCAGTTCGAGGGCACCAGTTACGAGGCCTACATCGTCGCCTGGCGCCAGGCGAACGTGGTCGCGGCGATCCAGGTGGAGGGCAACGCGGCGACGCTGGACATCCAGTACGCGATCTCACTGGCAACCATTCAGCAGCGCCAGCTGGTGAGTCACTGATGGCCGCCGTGAGGACGCCCAGGTGGCACGGGTCGACACTCCCAAGCGGGGCTCGGGTCATCCTCGCCCCGCTGCCTGGAAGGACCTCTGTGGCGGTGACCATGCTGTTCGGGGTGGGCTCGCGGTGGGAGCCCCTTCGGCTGGCGGGGATCAGCCACTTTCTGGAGCACGCCGTGTTCAAGGGAACCGAGCGCTACCCCGACAGCCGGGCGGTGTCCGAGGCCATTGAGGGAGTCGGCGGCGTTCTCAACGCCAGCACCGACAAGGAGGTCACCAATTTCTGGGCCCAGGTGCCCCGGCAGCGCCTCGAGCTCGCCATCGACGTGCTCACCGACCTGGTCCTGGCGCCTCGCTTCGACTGGGAGGAGATGGAGCGGGAGCGCCTGGTTGTCACCGAGGAGCTCAGCATGTACCTGGACCAACCGGCTGAGGTGGTCCAGATGGACTTCGACGGCCTGATCTGGCCTGGCCATCCGCTGGCCCGTGACCCCGCTGGGACCCGACCTTCGCTGCGGCGGATCGGGGCCGCCCAGTTGAGCCGGTACCACAGCAGCTTCTACCGGCCGGAGAGACTGGTTGTGGTGATCAGTGGGGGCTTCAGTCCGCAGCGGGCCCTGGGGCTGCTGGAGCGGCGCCTTGAGCCTGCCCTGGGCGCCCCCAGGGGCGCGGCCTCTTTCCCGGCCCTGGACGGCGGCAGCCCGAGCCCGCTGGAGCGTGCGGGGGACGTGAAGGTGCGCCGCCGGCGCGCCGAGCAGACCCACCTGCTGGTGGGGGTGCGATGCTCCTCCTACCTGGCGCCCGACCGCTGGACGCTCGACGTGCTGAACACGGCCCTGGGAGAGGGCATGAGCAGCCGGCTGTTCCTGGAGCTGAGGGAGCGCCAGGCCCTCGCTTACGACGTGCACTCCTTCACCTCCCGGCACCGTGACAGCGGGGCCCTGGCCGTCTACCTCGCGACCCAGCCGGAGAGGGCGCCGGCTGCCGTGGCGGGTGCCCTGGCCGAAATTCGCCGACTGGCTCAGGAGGAGCTCTCGGCGGCGGAGCTGGGGCGAACCAAGGCCCAGATCGAGGGGCGACTTCTGTTGCAGATGGAGAGCGCGGGCGCCCTCAGCGACTTTCTCGGGAATCAGGAGCTCCTGACCCAGGAGATTCTCTCCGCCGCCGAGGTCGTCGAGAACGTACGTTTGGTCACAGCCGGCCAGGTGCAGGCTCTCGCCGACGAGCTTCTGGCAGGTGGGGGTTGGCGAGCGGCGGCGGTTGGACCGCGGGTCGAACGCGAGGAGTTGCTGGAGACCTTGCAGGCCGGAGCGAGCAATTAGCGGTGGGCCCTGGTCCCACCGATCACCAAGGAGACTGAGCTGTGGAGAGAACTCTGGTGCTCATCAAGCCGGACGGCGTCCAGCGCGGACTGGTGGGGGAGATACTGGGGCGATTCGAGCGAAGGGGACTGCATCTGGTCGGTCTCAAGCTGTTGGCGGTGGACCGGGCCCGCGCCGAGCGGCACTACGCGGAGCACCGGGAGCGGCCCTTCTTCGAGGCCGTGATCGAATTCATCTCCTCGTCACCGGTGGTGGCGATGGTCTGGGAGGGGCCGAGCGTCACGGCGCTGGTGCGTTCGATGATGGGCCCGACCAATCCGGCGGGCGCGGCGCCCGGCACGATCCGGGGTGACTTCGGGGTCGACATCGGCCAGAACGTGATCCATGGTTCCGACAGCCCCGGCCGTGCCGAGGAGGAGATCGGGCTCTTCTTCAGTTCCGAAGAGCTGGTCAGCTGGGAACGGGCCGGGACCTCTTGGATCTACCCCTGAGGCGACGCCTGACCGGCAGCGCCACGGCCACGCCTCCGACGGCGGCGAAGGTGGGGGTTTGCGCGGGTAGCACCGCCCACCGGGTGGGGGGCCAGAAGCGCAGGATTGCGATCGCCTGAACCCCGTGCCGGGGTTCCCACCCGAAGGTTCGCGAGTCTTCGGAGAAGTTGCGGTTGTCGCCCATGACGAAATAGTCGTTGTTGGGGATGTGGGCCCACGCGCCGGTGGCGGGCAGGGCCGGCGAGGCGGTCCCGGCCGCTGTGCAACACAGCACCTGCTGGGTCCAGACCCCATTGATGTACGGCTCGATCAGCTGACGGCCGCCCGTGGCCGTGGTGGGCCTGGTGTCGGAGATGTAGACGTGCCCCACCCCCTGGCTGTCGGGCGCAATCCGGATCCATTGGCCCGGCAGGCCGATGACCCGTTTGATGAAGTCGTTGGGGGAGGCGATCGGGGGGTTGACGATAACAATCTGGCCGCGCGACGGGCCGCTGAAGTAGAGGGAGAGCTTCTCGGTGATGAGCAGGTCGTTGTTGTGCAGCCCGGGGTACATGCTGGTGCCCTCCACATGGACCGGCTGGATGGCGAAGGCGATCAGCAGGTAGATCACCGCCGCCAGCGCCACCACCTCGAACAGGTCCCGCCACAGCGAGCGACGGCCGGACGCTCTGGAGGGACCGTCCCTGAGCTCGTCCGGAGCCGAAGGCTGGACGGGCGTGGCGGGAGGTTCGGTCGGCACCCGGGCAGTATACGGAGCGGCCAGACGGCCCCCGCCGCCTAGAGGTTGACCCCGAAGAGCTCGCAGAGACCGTCCAGCTCGTCGGCCGAGAAGTAGTCGATCACGATCCGGCCCCGGCCGCCTGCCCTGGGGGTGATCTTCACCCGGGTGCTCAGCCGGCGGGCGAGCGCGGCCTCCAGGGCCTGCACCTCAGGGGACGGGGCGGTCGCCCGCTTGGCCGGCGCTCGCATCGCCAGCCGGGCCACCAGCCGCTCGGTGTCGCGGACGGACAGATGGCGAGCCACCACGTGCGCCAAGGTCTTGGTCTGGAGCAGTGGTTCCGCTATCGCAAGCAGGGCGCGCACGTGGGCGGCCGAAACCCGCTCCTCCGCCAGGGCGAGCTGCACCTCGGGGGTGGCCTGGAGCAGGCGGATCGTGTTGGCCACGGCCGATCGGCTGCGCCCGAGCTGTTGGGCGACGGCTTCTTGGGTCAAGCCGAACTCATCGCACAGCCTGTTGAAGGCGCGGGCCTCGTCCAGGGGAGAGATGTCGCGACGTTGCAGGTTCTCCACCAGGGCCATCTCCAGCCGGGCCCGGTCCGGCCCGGCCGGCCGGATCACCGCGGGGACGGTGGCCAGCCCGGCCAGCTGCGAAGCGCGAAGTCTACGCTCTCCGGCTACGAGGTGGTATCCGTCCGGGGCCGGCTCGACTACCAGGGGCTGGAGAACGCCGTATTGGATGATGGAGCGCGAGAGCTCCTGCAGGGAAGCGTCGTCGAACTGACTTCGCGGCTGGAGCGGGTTGGGGGCGATGGCGGCCACCGGGATCTCGCGAACCGACGGCCCGCTCAGAACCGAGCTCAGGGTGGCCGCTCCCGGCGGAATGAGCTGCTCGAGCCCGCGGCCCAGCCCGCGGTGCTTGCTCACGCGGCCACCAGGCTGTCGCGCATCAGAAGCTCCTCGGCGAGCGCTCGGTAGGCGATGGCGCCCCGTCCGGTCGGGTCGTACTGAGTGATGGGCAGGCCATGGCTGGGAGCCTCGCTGACCCGGACTGAACGCGGGATCACGGTGCTGAACGCCTGCTCGCCGAATTGGCGTCGGACTTCGGCCACCACCTGGGAGCTGAGCACGGTCCTGGGGTCGAAGAGGGTGAGCACGATCCCGGCGAGGCGGAGGGCTGGGTTCAGCGACTGGCGAACGAGTGCTTGAGTGTGGGTGAGCAACGCCAGCCCCTCCAGGGCGTAGTACTCACACTGGAGGGGGATCATCATGGAATCAGCTGCCACCAGGCAGTTCACGGTCAGCAGCCCCAGAGATGGGGGCGTGTCGAGGAGGACGTAGTCGTAGTCGGCCAGGCCATCCAGGGCCAGCCGAAGGCGAGACTCCCGCAGGGGCAGCTCGGCCAGTTCCAGCTCCGCCCCCGCCAGGCCGACGGTCGATGGCACCAGGGTCATCCCGGGAATGTGATTCAGGGGCACGGTCACCTCGGCCAGCGGCTGACCCAGGACGACTACGTCGTAGATCGAGGCAGGCAGGTTTTTGGAGCTGATTCCCAGGCCGGAGGTGGCGTTGGCCTGGGGGTCGCAGTCGACCAGAAGGACCTTCAGGTCGCGCTCGGCGAGGGCGGCGCCGAGATTGATCGCGGTCGTGGTCTTCCCCACCCCGCCCTTCTGGTTGCAGACGGTGAGAACACGTGGCCGGGGCATGGGCCAAGTATAGATGTGACCAGATGTTTCACGTGAAACACAGCCGCCGGACGGAGCCGCTCAGGGCGCGGTCGAATCCTCCTCATCGAGTCCTGGAATGGCCTCTCCGCCGCGGTACGCGTGGGCGGCGCCGAGGTGGCGGACCTCGACCTGGCCGCGACCATGAACCCGCCAACCCCGGCTGCTGCCCGAGAGCGCGGTCTTCTCCGCGATGCCCAGGAAACGGCAGCCAGCCGGGGTTCGGGCGGCCATCAGGCGCCGCCATGGCCGCATCAGCGGTGCGTCCCAGTGGACCCCGAACACCTCCTTTGGTAGCAGGCCGAGGCCCTGGCCGGACGGAAAGCGGCCGCGGGGCGCGCCCGGGCTGATGGCCCCGGCCACCATGGCCCCTGCGCTACACCCTCCGAACACCCCTCCCTGGCGGAGCAGATCCCCGATCGCGGTCAGCAGCGCAGTCCCGACCAGGGTCTGACGCAGGTACGCGGGGTTGCCCCCGGAGAAGAACACCATGCTTGCCCGCCTCACCTGATCTGCAGTTGCGGCAAGCTGGGCGTCCTCTCGCGTCCGCACCGGTAGCGCGACCGCCCGTAGGCCCATCCGCTCGTAGTGGGCCAGACCCTGGGCGTTCCAGCGCTGGAAGACGGCCTCTCCCTCGGGCGCGCTGGCGGTGGCTAGCACCACCACCGACCCGTCCCCTGCGGCCCCGGCGAGCACCTCGAGCTCGGCCTCCACGGCCCACTCCTGGAACTCACCAGACCCGAGCAGCAGAAACCTCCCGGCCCAACCGAGCCCCGAGTGGTTCCCGTCCGCCGCGTCCGCCAGGCTCAGCTGACCGGGCCCCCCGTTCCATCGCCGGCAGATGGCCGGGTGCCCACGGCGGGAGCGTCGCCAGCCACCACCTTGTGGCCGTTCTTGGCCGTCTCCTGCCGCTTGAGTTGCAGGAAGGGCTCGAACATGTCGAGCGGCACCGGAAACACCACCACGGTGTTCTGGTCGGCTCCGATCTCAGAGAGTGTCTGCAGGTAGCGCAGCTGCAGGGTTGCGGGCTGGGTGCCGATCACTTTGGCGGCGTCCGCCAGGGTCTGCGAGGCCTGGAACTCCCCCTGGGCCCTGATGATCTTGGCCCGCTTCTCGCGCTCGGCCTCGGCCTGGAGCGCCATCGCGCGCTGCATCGACTGGGGCAGGTCGACATCCTTGACCTCCACCGCGGTCACCTTGACCCCCCAGGGCTCCGTCTGCTCATCGATCACGGCCTGCAGTTTGGCGTTCACCTGCTCCCGCTGGCTGAGCAGTTCATCCAGGGTGGACTGGCCCAAGATGGACCGCAGGGTGGTCTGGGCGGTCTTGGAGATGGTGCTCATGTAGTCCCGCACCTTGACATAGGAGTCTCGGGCGTCCACCACCCGGAAGAAGACCACCGCGGTCACGCGCACGGTGACGTTGTCGCTGGTGATCACGTCCTGGGCCGGAACCTCATGGACCATGACTCGAAGATCCACCTTCACCATCCGGTCGAAGCCGAATGGAATTATGAGCCGTGGCCCGGGCCCCTTGACATCGATCAGCCGACCCAGGCGGAGCACCACTCCCCGTTCGTACTCGTTGATCACCCGAAAGCCGGTCGCGAAAGCAATCAAGATCAGGAGCGCCAGCACCGCCACCACGACCACCACCGCCAGTAGAGTCCCGCTCATCGAGCAATTCCTCCTGGTTACCGATCCCGGCCGACGGCCGCAGCCGGTCGGGAGGAAAGAGATGGCGCCGGCGGCCCCGTCAACCTGACGATTAAGGTGAACCCGTCCTGCGCCAGCACCTCGATCTGGCTGCCGACCTCCAGGGTCGAATCATCCCGGGCGACAGTTCGCCAGAGCTCTCCCCCGACCTCGGCCAGGCCGAGGGGAGCCGCTCGCTCCCGGATCACACCCGTCATGCCGAGCAGCTCGTTTGGGGTCTGCGGAAATGGCCGGTGGCGGACGGCGAGCGCCCGCCCGCTGGCGGTCACCCAGAGCGCGCCCATTCCCAAAGGAAGTCCCAGCAGCGCGATCGGGTTGACCCCCGGACTCCGGAACAGGAGCCAGCCGCCGGCGATGGCCGCGATGATCCCGAGCAGACTCACGGCGCCATGGCTGGGAATCGAGATGTCCAAGATGAACAGCGCCACCGCCGCCCCCACCAGCGCCAACCCGATTGGATCCAGGGGCAGCGCCACCAGGCCCACGATCGCGGCGGCCCCGGCCAGCAGGCCGACAATGCCCGGCACCAGCGCGCCGGGGTGGACCAGTTCCACCCCGATCCCGAGCAGCGCCAATAGGAGCAGGCCGAACACCAGCGTGGGATCTGCCAGGAATTCCAGCCCTGCGGGGAGCGTCAGCGGACGACTCATGGCCGGCGCAGTTTGCGGCCCCACCCTGGCCGCCAGAACTGGGAGCTGCGCCCCAAGGGCAAAGCCTCCGGCTCCCAGAGCCGCGCTCACGATCGCCACATGGCGCATAGCGACTTCAGTCTACGCTGCTTTTGCCGAGCTGGCCGGTCCAGGATCGGCATAATCGCGGCATGCCCAGCGCCCCCGACGACCTCTCCCCTGAGGTCGCGGTCCGCCTGGCGGGGCCCGCAGACAGGGAAGCCTGGGACACCTTCGTGACCGGCTCCTGCGGAGGGATCCTGATGCAGACTTGGGGTTGGGGAGAGCTGCGGCGGCGTTCGGGCTGGCGGGTGCTGCGTCTGACCGCGGAGGGCGAGGCCGGCTGGCGAGCTGCGATTCAGATCCTCTACCGAAAGCTTCTGCCGGGGGGCCTGGGCTGGGCCTACGCCCCCCGGGGGCCCGCGCTTGCCAGCTCATCTGATCTCAGGGCGGCCGAGCGGCTCTTATCACGAGCTCGGATCGAGCTCCTGCGAAGAGGGATACCGTTACTCCGACTGGACCCTGAGTGGGATCTCGACGCCGTGGAGGCGACCACCCTGCGGCAGCGCCTGCGCCTGCGGCCAGCTCACTTCGACATCCAGCACCGGCGAACTTGGCTGGTCGACCTCCCCTCCAGCGCCCGGGCCGCCCTGGCCGCCCTGCCCGCCTCCACCAGACGCAACATCAACATCTCAGCACGGGCGAAGGTGGAGGTTTCGATCGGACGCGATCCCCGGGACGTCGCCCGTTTCTACCAACTTCACCTCCAGACCGTTGGCCGCCAGAAGTTCCAGGGCAGGCCCCTCTCCTACTACGAGGCGGCGGTCGAGGAGCTGGGAGCCTGGGTGTTCCTGGCCGCTCTTGACGGTGAACCCCTGGCGGGCGCGGTCGGGACCGCCTGCGGCCCGCGCCTGATCTACCTGTACGGGGGCACCTCGACCGCTAGGCCCGAGGTTCGGGCCAGCTACGCCCTGCACTGGACCATGATTCAGTGGGGAATTCAGCACGGGTGCAGCGAGTACGACATGTGGGGGGTTCCCCGCAATTTCGACCGCAGCAACCCGGCTCACGGTTACGCCCTGTTCAAAACCCGCTGGGGAGGGCGTCTCGCCTCTCACAGCGGGTTGCTGGTGGCTCCCATGCTGGGTCCCCTCGATACCCCCGCACACCGGTTGGAGGCATGGATGCTGCGGCGTCGGCCGCTGCTCACCTGAGGGGATGGCTCCCGGCCCGCCGCAACAGTAGACTTGCTCTGTGCTCTACTTGGGAAAGCGTCGCAGCGACCACTGGGAGGCGGTGGTCTTCGCTCCGCCACGAGAGGTGTTCGCCATCGCCGAACAGGTCCTGGGGCTGCCGCCGTTCAGCTTTCGGGTGGTCGATGATCGTACCGCCGAGGCGGTCCAGGACATTGCCAACGGGATGTTCGGGCAGTGGAGCAAGGTCAGGTACCCGCGCCATCGAATCAGGATCGAATGCGACAACGGAGATGCCGGCACCCGGGTGACGGTGACCACCGTGGGTGATCGCAGGGCCACCATGCGGGCGACCAACCTGATCCGGATCCTCAGCCAGGGGCAGGTCGACGCCCACACGGTCTACCGGTACCGGGCGATCCCCCCGGGCAACTGCACGATCGTGCAGAGCTGGGCGGGCACCGGCTACCCGATCTATCTGGAACCCGCCCACGAGGCTCGTCGGGGCCGCGCCGTGCGTCCGTCCAGCCCGCTGGTCGCCCTCCAGCAGCACGGGCGATGGGTGAAGGTCAGGGCGGGGGCCGGCGAGGATGCCGAGGAGGGCTGGATTGAGGCCGATCAGTTGGTGCCCGATCAGGTGCCGGCTCGGATGGGAGGGACCCTCGGCTAATCGTCGGCGTGGTGGGCCAGGCTGTGCCATGCCCCGGAGAGCATCAGTTCCTGGGCCTCCACCGGCCCCTCGCTGCCGGCCGGGTACAGGTTGATCCGAGGCATGTCGTCAAGGACCGGCTGGAGAGCCTTCCAGGCGTACTCGGTCTCGTCCTGGCGGATGAACAAGGTGTGGTCGCCGAGCAGGGCGTCGTGGAGCAGCCTCTCGTAGGCCTCCGCGGGCTCGGTCTTGAAAGATTGGCCATAAGAGAAGTCCATTCGCACCCCCTGCTCGACCACGGTCGGGCCTGGCTTTTTGGCCACGAAGGAGAAGGAGATGCCCTCGTCCGGCTGAATCCGAATGGTCACCCGGTTTGGCTGCAGAGCCTCGATCCCAGTTCCCTCGAAGAGGTGCAGCGGCACGTCGCGGCAGAAGAGCATGATCTCGGTCCGGCGCGTGACCAACGCCTTGCCGCAGCGGAGGTAGAACGGCACCCCGGCCCACTCCCAGGAATCGACGGCCAGGCGAAGGGCGATGTAGGTCTCGGTGTTGGAGTCTGGGGAGACGCCCTCCAGCTCCCGGTAACCGGGCATCGTCTTGCCTCGCACTGAGCCCCTGGTGTACTGTCCCCGCACAACCTCCGCTGGAGAGACCGGATGGATTGACTGCAGAACCTTGACCTTTTCGTCCCTCAGAGCTTCCGGATCGAAAGAACTGGGAGGAGACATGCAGGTCAGGGCAAGCAGCTGGAAGAGATGGTTCTGCATGATGTCGCGCATAGCCCCGGTTTCCTCGTAGAGGTGTCCTCGACTCTCAACTCCGATGTCTTCGGCAACTGTCAATTGGACATGAGACACCACTTCGCGGTTCCATATCTTCTCGATCAAGGTGTTGCCGAAGCGGAAAACCAGGAGATTTTGGACGGTCTCCTTGCCCAGGTAGTGGTCTATCCGGTAGATCCTCTCCTCGGGAACGATCCGCTGCAGCGCCCGGTTGAGCACCTGCGCCGAGGCCAGGTCGTGACCGAAGGGCTTCTCGATGATGATCGAGGAGCCCTTGGCGATGCCCGCCCCCTTCAGCTCCTGGAGGATCGGCTCGAAGGAGGAGGGAGGCACCGCCAGGTAAACGATCCGATGGGGCAACTGCAGGGTCCTGGCGAGGGTGGGCCCGGGGTCGTTGACCGCCGGGATGTATCGCAGCCGCTGGGCGAAGTCGGAGAACGCCCGGTCGTCGAGGCCGGTCCGCGAGAACTCCTCTATGGCGTCATGGGCGAGCCTCCGAAAGCCCTCATCGTCGAGTTCGTCGTTGGCGGTGCCGACAACCTCGCCCCGACGGGGCAGCAGGCCCTGGCGGCTGAGCTCATAGAGGGCTGGCAGCAGCTTGCGCCGGGCCAGGTCCCCGGTCGCCCCGAAAACGACCAGATCCTGATTGGGGGGGATCCTGAGAAGAGGCTCTGGCGGCACTCAGCGAGTTTAAGCGAGGTTGCGGCCGGGCGGGGGAGGGGCGTGTTGGCGCGCGCCTATACTCGACTTGTGGCAACGGCTAAGGGCCCTCTGCACGAACCGGACGAGGCCCCCGACGAACTCACCCACCTGCAGCGCATGGTGGCCGAGTTCCCTCCTCTTGACAACCGGGCCACTGCCAGGTTGCTGTCCGAGGTGGCGGACCCCGGGCTCGACGCTGATCCTCGGCGTCAGCTGGTGCAGCGGCACCTCTGGCTGGTGCTGGAGGCGGCCGAGGCCGCCGCCTCCCCGGGCATCCCCGCAGCGGATCTCTTTCAAGAGGGCACCACCGCACTGCTCAAGGTGGTGCACGGGCTGGCGCCAGGCACCGACCTCAGCGCCGACGAGTTCCTATCCCAGGTCCGTGCGGCGGTGGCGACGTCCATCAACGCCACCATCGAGGACGAGGCAAGGGCCCGGGAGCATGACCAGCAGTGGGCACGAGATGCCGAACTACTGTTCGTCACAGAGGCCGAGTTGAGGTTGGAGTCGGGGGAGCCGCCCACGGATCGTCAGCTCGCGTTGCAGCTGGGCTGGGACGAGGAGCGGGTGCAGCAGCTGCGGCGGGCGGTGGCCGAGGCGAGCTCACAGCACGACGCCGAGCTGATGGAGTCGCTGGGGGAGATGGAGGAAGAATGACCGAGCACGTTCAGACGGTGCCCCTCGACCAGGTCCACCGTCGATTGGGAGCCCGGATGGTGCCCTTCGGCGGGTACCTGATGCCGATGCAGTACAGCAGCATCCGCGAGGAGCATTTGGCGGTCCGGCAAAGGGCCGGGCTCTTCGATGTCTCCCACATGGGCGAGGTGACCGTGCGCGGTCCCGGTGCGCTCGCCTATTTGCAGACGCTGGTCACCAACGACCTCACCAGGCTGGCGCCGGGTCGGGCGCTCTACACGGTGATGTGCCGTGACGATGGTGGCATCGTCGATGACCTGCTCGTCTACCAGGATGAGGACGGCTACATGGTGGTCGTAAACGCCGCCTGTCATGACCACGACCTGGCCTGGATGCGCGCCCAGCTGCCCGGCGCGGAAGTTGAGCTGGACGATGTCTCCGCGGCCACCTGCCTGCTGGCGGTGCAGGGACCGCTGGCGCTGGAGATTCTGTCTCCCCTCGCGCAGGGGGTCGACCTGGCCGGCATCCGCTACTACCACCACCTCGCGGGCCTGGTCGCGGGGGTGCCGGTTCGGATCTCTCGGACCGGCTACACCGGGGAGGATGGCTTCGAACTCTACGGCCCGGCCGAGGCGGCGGGGCAGCTTTGGGACGCGATCCAGCTGCAGGGTGGGCCTTCGGGGCTGCTGCCCGCGGGCCTGGGGGCCCGGGACACCCTCCGGCTCGAGGCCGGCCTGCGCCTCTACGGCCAGGACATCGACGAGACCACGGACCCCATATCCGCCGGCCTGGGCTGGGTGGTGAAGCTGGGCAAGGGCGACTTTCGCGGTCGGGACACGCTCCAGGCGATCGCCACCGCGCCGCCGAGGCGGTTCGTCGGCCTGAGCCTCGAAGCTCGCCAGATCGCCCGCCCACATCAGCTGCTCTATCGCAATCAGGAGCCGGTGGGCGTGGTCACCAGCGGGTCCTTCAGCTTCACCCTGGGGCACGGCATCGCCATGGGCAGCGTGATCCCCGGCGCGGAGGTGGAGGGCGGCGAGCTGGAGGTGCTGCTGAGGCCTGAGCTCGGGCAGTGGGCCCAGGCCACCGTGGTCCCGCTACCGTTCTACCGTAGGCCCGGCAGCTGAGCCGGAGCGGCCACATCACCAGGAGGAGGCTGAACAGGTGCCCGAGCTCGATTCCTACCGTTTCACCAGGACTCACGAATGGGTGTGTCCGCAGGGCCAGGGCGAGGCTCTGGTCGGCATCAGCGATCACGCCCAGTCTCAGCTTGGAGATGTCATCTTCCTCGAGCTGCCCACAGTCGGTGCTCACCTCAAAGCCGGCGACCGGTTGGGGGCCATCGAGTCCGTCAAGGCGGCCAGCGACCTCTACTCTCCGGCCAGCGGCGAGGTGGCCGAGGTCAACCCCGCGCTGACGGCGACCCCGGAGCTGGTGAACCAGGACCCCTACCAGACCGGGTGGCTGTTCCGGTTGAAGCTGGAGGGCGATCTCCCCGCCGGGCTGATGGACGCCGCCGCGTACGATTCCTATGCGCAATCCGACCCCCATTGAGAGCTGATTCGGAGCGCAGGGATAATTTCTGACCAATGGCTTACCTGCCCAATTCCGATGTCGATCGAGCCGAGATGCTGGCCGCGCTGGGCCTGGACACCCAGGAGCAGCTGTTTCGTGAGATTCCCGGGCACCTGCTCCACCCGGTCTTGGACCTGCCCTCGCCTCTGAGCGAGCTGGAGCTGGGCCAGGAGATGCGGCGTCTGGCCGATGCCAACCGACCTCTCGGGCAGTGGGACTGCTTCCTGGGGGCGGGGATCTACTCCCGATTCATCCCGGCGGTGGTGGGCGCCACGATTGGCCGGCCCGAGTTCTACACCGCCTACACGCCCTATCAGGCAGAGGCCAGCCAGGGATACCTGCAGACCATCTTCGAGTTCCAGTCAATGGTGGCCGAGCTGTACGACCTCGATGTCGCCAACGCCTCGATGTACGACGCCGCCACCGCCACCGCCGAGGGAGCGCTCCTGGCCACTCTGCACACCGGACGGCGCCGGGTCCTGGCCGTGGCCTCCCTCCACCCCGAGATCCTGGCGGTGCTGAAGACCTACATCTCGGGGAGGGGCGCCGACCTGGTCCTGATCCCAACCGTGGCCGGGACGGCCGATTTAGTCGCCGCGGAGCAACTCCTGAGCCAGGGCGAGGCCGCCGTCGTGATCACGCCTCAGCCGAACTTCCTGGGTCTCCTCGAGCCCGTCGCTCAGCTGGTGGAACTCGCTCATGGCGCTGGGGCCCTGGCCCTGGTGGTGGCGGATCCAGTGGCGGCGGCGGTGGTGGAGCCTCCCGGGGCATTGGGCGCCGACATCGCAGCCGGCGACGGGCAACAGCTGGGAATACCTCCCCAGCTGGGAGGTCCCACCGTCGGACTGCTCGCCTGTCGCCAGGAGTTGGTCCGCCGGATTCCCGGCCGGTTGGTCGGCATGACCAAGGACTCCCGTGGGGGGCGGGCCTACTGCCTGACCCTGCAGACCAGAGAGCAACACATCCGCCGCGAGCGGGCCACCTCCAACATCTGCACCAACCACGCTCTGATGGCTCTGGCCGCGACGACCTATCTCGCCAAGATGGGCGAGGCCGGGCTCCGCCAGGTCGCCGACATCTCTTACCGGCGCGCCCACGAGCTGGCGGCCCGGCTGGAGGCAGTGCCGGGTTTCCGGCTCCGGTTCCCCGAGCAACCGTTTCTGTGGGAGTTCGTGCTGGAGGGGCCCCAGCCGGCCGAGCTCACCCTTGGGCATCTGGAGCAGCAGGGGATCCTGGGCGGCTACCCTCTGGGCGGCGTCGATCCGGAGCTGGTCAACTGCCATCTGGTGTGCGCCACCGAGACCAGCTCGCCGGCGGCCATCGCCCGCTACCAAACCGCGCTTGGCGAGCTGGTGCCCAGGGGTGCGGCGCAGGCGGTGACGGTGTGATCGAGCAGCCGAGCTGGGCGGGCGAGGAACCGCTCTTGTTCGAGCTGGCGCAGGACCCCGACCGAGCGCCCCGTCTGCCCAGCGCCGGGGTGAGCGCTCCGGGGATCGACGACGACCTCCCGGTTGCTCTCCGGCGGCGCCGACGGGCCCACATCCCCGCCCTCAACGAGCCGGAGTTGGCCCGCCACTTCGGACGTCTGGCCCGGCGTAACCACAACCTCCAGCAAGGACCCTATCCGCTGGGATCTTGCACCATGAAGTACAACCCCGCCATCAACGAGCAGGCGGCCAACCTGGCCGGATTCAGCGACCTGCACCCCTGGCAGCCGGTGGCCTCGATCCAGGGCGCGCTGGAGTTGATGTGGCAGCTCGAGCAGTACCTCTGTCAGATCACGGGCATGGCCGCAGTCTCCCTCCAGCCGGCCGCCGGCGCCCATGGGGAGTGGACCGGACTGCGCATGATCGAGGCTTACCACCTCAGTCGAGAGGATCACCAGCGCACCGCGGTGATCATCCCGGACACCGCCCACGGCACCAACCCCGCCAGCGCCGTCCAGTGCGGCTACTCGGTGATCACGGTCAAGAGCGCGGGGGATGGCACGGTGGATCTGGACGACCTGCGGGCCAAGCTGGGGCCGACGGTGGCCGCGGTGATGCTGACCAATCCCAACACGCTGGGGATCTTCGAGCGGAACATTGAGGAGATGGCGCGCCTTGCCCACGAGGCGGGGGCGCTGGTCTACTACGACGGCGCCAACCTGAACGCCCTGGTGGGGATGGCGCGGCCGGGCGACATGGGGTTCGACGTGGTGCATCTGAACCTTCACAAGACCTTCTCGACGCCCCACGGAGGAGGTGGCCCGGGGGCCGGGCCGGTAGGGGTCGCCGGCGAGCTGGCCAAGTTCCTCCCGGTGCCTCGGGTGGCGCGCCGGGGCGACCGGTTCGAGCTCGACCAAGAGCAACCTCACAGCATCGGCAAAGTGCGCTCGTTCTACGGCAACTTCGGCATGCTGGTACGGGCCTACGCCTACATCCGCGCCTATGGGGACGAGATCGGGCAGGTGGCCCAGGACGCGGTCCTGAACGCCCGCTACCTGCGCCACCGCCTCAGCGGGCACCTGCCGACCGCAGTTCCGACCGACAGCTTCCACGAGTTCGTGGCCACTCCCAAGGGCTCCGACTACGCCGAGCTGCGGGCCCTCGACGTCGCCAAGCGGATGATCGACTATGGGGTCCACCCGCCCACGGTGTACTTCCCCATCACGGTCCCTGAGGCGATGATGTTCGAGCCCACGGAAACTGAGTCCAAGCGGGCTCTGGACCAGCTCGCCGAGATCGTGATCACGATCCTGGAGGAGGGCAAGAAAGAGCCCGAGACGCTCCTCCGGGCGCCTCACAACGCCCCGGTCGGGCGGGTGGATGAGGTCCAGGCGGCGCGGCATCTGGTACTGCGCTGGCGCCAGGCAGAAGCCGTCAGTTGACGCTGTCGGCGGGCGACCGCAAGGCGCTGCTGGATCTGATGCTCGACCGGGCCTTCCGGGTGGGCGATTTCCTGCTCACCAGCGGCCG
The DNA here is from genome assembly GCA_013044295.1 of Candidatus Dormiibacterota bacterium. Classification (GTDB taxonomy): domain Bacteria; phylum Chloroflexota; class Dormibacteria; order Aeolococcales; family Bog-877; genus AG-12. The sequence goes on along the minus strand of JABEUU010000086.1, from coordinate 6,685 downwards.
GCGAAGCCGCTACTACTTCGACGGCCGACTGGTCACGCTCGACCCCCTGGGCGCCTTGCTCATCGGGCGGGAGATGGCCGGCTGGGCCCGGGAGGACGGCGTGGTCAGGGTTGGGGGCCCGACCCTGGGCGCCGACCCCATGGTGACCGCCATAGCCCTCTGCAGCGCTCTGGACCAGGGAGCCAGAGTCGGCGCCTTCATCGTGCGCAAGGAATCCAAGGACCACGGGGCTGGGGGCAGCTTTGCTGGACCCGAGCCCGGGGCCGGGGAACGGGTGGCCCTGGTTGACGACGCCCTGACCACCGGCGGCTCACTCCTGGCGGCGGCAGCGAAGGTGGCTGAGACGGGGGCCCGAATCGTGGCCATCTACACCCTGCTGGATCGGGAGGAGGGCGGCCGAGCCAAAGTCGAGCAAGCCGGATACCAGCTCCGCTCGCTCTTCACCCGCTCCGAACTGATCCCCGACGGGGAAGGGGCGGACGAGCAGGGCCAGTGACCCGGGCCCGGTAGGCTGGACCAGGTGGCCAGACACAGGCGCTGGGCGAAGCTTGGGGGCGGGCTGCTGGCAGCGCTCCTGCTGAGCTCCTGCGCCAGTAGCGGCAACAGCGCGGCCGGGGCCGTCCAGGCTCTGGTGTCCGGTCTCCCGGCCCGCCAGAACGCCCGTCCCTTGCAGGCCGGCACCGACAGCTGCAGCCCCGACGGGGGCTTCTACGTCGACAACACCAAGATCTCCTTCTACTACGTGCGCCAGGTCCCACTCCGGGACATCCTGCCCCTGCTGCCCGCTGCGGACGCCAGGGACGCCCGCAGCCTGAGCGGACTGGGCCCGCTGCTGGAGGTGGTGGCTCTGGCCAGCAACCCGGGGGCGTCCACTTGCGGGGTGGGGCTCACCCAGACCGTGCTGGAGTCGGCCCTGACGGCGAAGCTGGATCCGGCCGGCCTCACCACTGCCCTGCAGCGAACCTACTACGAGCCGATCCGGCCGATCGTGGTGCTCTCCAACAACCGGCTGGACGTGTGCTCGGCCAATGTCAACCCGGGCGCCTACGTTTGGCTGATCGCGGTCTTCCCACCCGTCAACCCGGCGGTCCGGGTGGCGGTGGTTAATCCCGCGCCCCAGTTTGGGTTCTACCTTCCGGTGGCCAAAGGTGCGCTGCCAGCCCAGCCACCCCGGCATCTGTACGCCGAGGACGTCAACCACTGCATCCAGATCCTGAGCGCCGGATGAGCGGCCGCGGTCAGGTGCTGCTGGAGGACCTGCGCCGAAGCGGGCTCTCCGATCCGGCGGTACTCGCCGCGCTGGGGTCGGTGCGACGGGAGCAGTTCCTGCCTCCGGAGTCGGCCCGGTTCGCCGACCAGAACCGGGCCCTGGCAATCGGTTGGGGTCAGACCTGTTCGCAGCCGCAGATCGTCGGGATGACCGTGGCCGCGCTGGCCGGGGTGAAGCTGGACGCGGTGCTGGAAGTCGGCGCCGGCAGTGGCTACCTGGCCGCGGTCCTGCGCGCCGCCGGTGCCACCCGGGTGACCGCGGTGGAGCTGGTGCCGGAGCTGGCCGCCATCTGCCGCCGCAACCTCAACGGCGCGGGGGTGACCGGGATCGAGGTCCGGGTCGGCGATGGCCGGTCTGGGGCCCCGGACCGGGCTCCCTTCGACGCCGTGGTCATCTCCGCCGCCGCCCCCGAGCTCCCAGAGGCGCTCCTCTGGCAGCTCCGGGTTGGCGGTCGGCTGGTGGCGCCCCTGGGCACCCCGGAGGAGCAGCGCCTCTGGGTGCTCGGGCGCGGCGAGGCCGGCTTTGAGCGCCGCGACCTCGGCCCCTGCCGGTTCGTTCCGTTGCTGGGCTCGGGGGCGGCCGATTCTGCCTGAGGTGGTGGGCTATCCTGATCGGGCAGGAACGGGGCAGGAGGGCTGGACATGGCAGAGGAAGGGGGGTCTGGCGTTCCCCGGCTACGTTCGGGCGGGGATCTGGGCCCGCCATGGAGCTGGCCCGGATCCGGCGAGCTCCGCGAGATGATCATCTCCAGCGAGCTGCTGAAAGCCAACCCGCTGGGCGATCCCGCCGAGCGTCCGGTGTGGATCTACTTGCCTCCCGCCTACCGAGAGTCGCTGACGGAGCGGTTCCCGGTGATCTACGTCCTCCAGGGCATGACCGGCCAGCTTGACATGTGGAGGAACCGCAGTCCCTTCCGCAAGAGTCCCCTGGAGCTCTACGACGAGCTGTTCTCGGATCCGGCCGTGCCGCCCACCATCCTGGTCTTCGTCGACTGCTGGACCCGACTTGGCGGCAGCCAGTTCCTGGACTCCCCGGGGACCGGCAACTACCACAGCTATCTGTGCGAGGAAGTAGTTCCGGCGGTGGACGCGGAGTTCCGCACCCTGGCCGCCCGCGAGCACCGCGGGGTAGCCGGGAAGTCCAGCGGTGGCTACGGGGCGATGGTGACACCGCTGCTGCGGCCGGACCTCTTCTCCGGCCTCGCCAGCCACGCCGGCGACGCCCTGTTCGAGTACTGCTATCTCCCCGAGTTCCCCCAGGTGGTGCGCAGCCTGCGCGACCACTACCAGGGGTCGATCGAGCGCTTTCGGGAGGACTTCCAGTCGCGGGCCGGTATCTCCAAGCCCGGGGACGGGCCGCTGGTCAACGTCTACGCGATGGCGGCCTGCTACTCGGCGCGAGCGGACGGAATCCCCGAGCTTCCCTTCGACCCCGCCACCGGGGCGATCCGGAAAGCGGTTTGGGAGCGCTGGTTGGAGTGGGACCCGGTCCGCCTGATGGCGCGTCGCCATCAGGCCGCCCAGAGCCTGCGTGCCGTGTATCTGGACGGGGGCCGCTCCGATGAGTACTTCCTCGAGGTGGGCGCGGTCGCGGTCAAGGCCAGCCTGGAGGAGATCGGGGTGAAGGGGGTTCACCTGGAGCTGTTCGACGGCGGTCATGGTGGGATCGAATACCGCTATCCGATCGGGATCCGGTTCCTGGCGGAGGCGCTCCGGGCCGACTGACCGGGGCGGAGCCGGCAGGCCCGGATCAGCCGCTGTAGTTGTGAAAGCCCCGCCCGCTCTTGCGGCCGAGATGGCCCGCTTCGACCATGCGCTCGAGGATTGGGTTGGGGGCGTAGCGGGAGTCGTGCAGGCCTTCGTACATTACCTTGCAGATGCCCAGGATGACATCCAAACCGATGAAGTCGGCCAGCTCCAGCGGGCCCATCGGGTGCCGGAAGCCGAGCTTGGCCACCTGGTCGATGTCCTTCGCGGAGCCCACCCCCTCCTGGAGCGCCTGCATGGCCTCATTCAGGAAGGGGATCAGGATGCGATTGCCGATGAAGCCCGGGGTGTCGGCGGAGCTGACCGGGCTCTTGCCCAAGTCCCGTGAGAGGCGCTCCACGGTGGCGTAGGTGGCGTCCGAGGTGAGCAGCCCGCGGACCAGCTCGACCAGCTCCATGACCGGAACCGGGCTGTAGAAGTGCATCCCGATGAACTGCTCCGGCCGGGTGGTGGTGGCGGCCAGGCGGGTGATCGGGATCGATGAGGTGTTGCTGGCGAAGAGCACCGGATCAGGGCAGATTTGGTCCATGGTGGACCAGAAAGCGAGCTTGACCTCCAGCTGTTCCGAGATGGCCTCGATGACCATCTGGGTGTCCGCAGCGGCCCCGGGGTCGGCGACCGCCCGGAGGTTCTCCACAGTGTTGGCGGCGGCACCGGCCGCCAGCTGGCCCGATTGTTCCGCCCGCGCCAGCCGATCGCCGATCCGGCCGATGGCGCGCTCGGCCGCTCCTTCCGCCGCGTCGTAGAGAGCTACTCTCACCCCACTCTGGGCGGCCGTGTGAGCGATGCCAGAGCCCATCAGACCGGCGCCCGCGACGAACAGCGACGATATCCCGGACTCACTCATGGCGCGCCTCCTTCCGAGCTGTTGACGCCGGTCTCAAAGGGCAGCCCCGGTCCCGCCTGAGGGCGCGGTCCACGCCGTCGATGGCGGCTTCGCCGATGTGGCTGCCCCTCCGGGCGCGGCGGCGCCGAGCCGGCCGCAGCGCTGCCCGCGACGCCATCCACTGGAAGTGGTGCTGGCGAGCCGGGCGGCCGGCGGCGGCGGCGGTGCCGCTTGCGGGCTGGCTGAGGGGTGGCGCCGTCCGTGGGCGCGGTGCCGTCCGTCGGGGCGGTCCCGGGCGCGGCCACGGCTCCATGGGGGCGGCGACGACGACGGCGGCGGCGATTGGGCTGGACGCCCTCCCCAGCGACCTCGGCGGGGCGGCGCGGCTGGGATCGGGGCCTCGACCCGCGCGCCCCACCCAGCAACTCGGTCGCCTTGAGGTAGCCCCCGCAGGCCTGGGCGGCCTCCACCAGGCGGCCGTACATGGTCTCTTCGCCGGCCCTGAGGGTGGCGGCGTCGCCGACGCACACGACCAGGCGCCGGGCGCGGGAAATGGCCACGTTGAGGCGGTTGGGGACCCGCAGGAAGCCGATTCGCCCGCGTTCGTTGCTCCGCACCAGGGAGATCACCACCATGTCCTCCTCGCGTCCCTCGAAGGAGTCGACGGTGTCGATGCGCACCTGGCGGCGGAAGTGGCGCCGACTGAGAGACCGGCGGATGTGGTCGACCTGATCCGCGTACATGGCGATCACGGCCAGCGATAGGGAGGGATCGACCCGCTCATCCAGGAGCCGCACCACTTGGGCGCAGACCTTGACCTCGGCATCGTTGCGGAGAGCGCCCCCGGCCCCCCGCCGCTCGCGACCTCCGCGCAGGCCCGCGGTGTCCACCATGTGCAGGGCGACCGGAAATGGCCGCCGCGTCACGTAGTCGTAGTCGAGCACCTCCGGGGCGTTCTCCAGGTGGTTTTCGTAGGAGGCCGAGCTGATGTACTGGGAGATCTCCGGGTGCATCCGGTGCTGCTCCACCAGCAGACAGCGAGCTTGGTCGGGTACCCCTCCGTCCCAGCAGCGCTCGAAGAGGCTGGTGTCGATGATCTCCTCCAGCTCGGGACGGTCGTCCACGATCTGGTAGATGGCGTCGTCCTCCACCGGGGGTAGCTGCTTGTGGTCCCCGACCAGCACCACCGCTGCACCCAGACGCAGGCAGGGAAGCGCCTCATCTATCCGGGCCTTGTTGGCCTCGTCCAGAATGACCAGGTCGAAGGCCTCGTCGGTCGTGATCGATGAGGTGGCGGCGGTGGCGCAGGTGGCGAAGAAGACGTTGGCGTCGACCAGACGCGAGTCGTCTTCATCCTCGACCCTGAAGGCGTCGACCGCCGGGTGCACCCGCTCCGCCTTGGCCACCCGCACCGCTCGCATCGAGGGGGTGCCGGCGAGCCGCTCCAGGGCATTGTCTACCGCCAGGTTGCTGTGGGAGCAGACCAGGATGCGCTCCCCGGGCCGCTCGCGCAGGCGGTGCTTGATCGCCTCCACGATGACCGAGGTCTTGCCGGTGCCGGGCGGGCCCTGGATCAGCACCGCCTGACCCGCCTGCATCGCCACCATGATCCCGATCGCGCGGTCCTGAGCCGGGTTGCTGCGCATCCCGGCGGTCACCCAATCTCCGCGCGGGGCGGCCTCGGGAGCGTAGACGGAAGCGGGGTCGATCAGCAACTGGGCGAGCAGCAGGCTGCGGCTGTCCCCACCGGCGATCGACGCCAGGGTGCTTCGCTTGCTGGCATACAGCTGCTTGTTGAAGGAGGGGGTGATCCAGCCCTCGCTGCCGGCGGTCTGGTAGGCCTTGCAGGCCACCTCCACGATCCGGCGGCGGTGATCAACCTTGGTCACGCGGCCCAGATAGTGGGGCTCGTCCTCCGGTTCGATCATCACCGCCGCATCCACCGAGATGGTGATCTGGTGCGCCTTGGGTATCGAGAACTCAAGTCGGCCCGCCTCCGGGCGGCGGCGATCGTCCTCCCCCAGCTCCCGACCGCAGGAGGGGCACCGCTCGTCCTGATCGGGGCGCCAGAGGCCACGGCAGGTGCGGCAGCGCAGGAGCTCGACCACCCCGTCGAACGGCGTCCGCTGGGTGGCCGCCCGCAGGCGCTCCGCGGTCTCCAGCCCATCCACCAGGGCCAGGGTCTGCAGCAGGATCGGGTCCGGTGGCTTGGAACCACGGGCCAGCTTGGCCATGGTGAGCAGGTGGAAGGTGTCGGTGTCCGCGCCGTCCTTGGAGGAGACCAGGGGCTGGGCGCAGCGAACTCGCAGCGAACCCCGGCCGACATCTTCCCGGTCAGGAGGCGCCGGCCGCACCGACTCGACCTCCAGGGCCACCCGCTCTCGGGGGGCTCGGGCGCGCCGCACCGGCACGCAGCTGACGTCGAGCCCCGGTAGGCGAAGGGTGATCCCTGGGTTATCGCCGGGACCGGCGATGACCAGGAAGTCATCCAAGGAGCCGATCTGCTCGGCGAAGTGGCTCCGCGCGTCGCCGTTCTCGCGCCCGTTCAGGGCTTCCAGGAACGACATCGCCTCCGAGTTCTCGGGGACCACCAGGTGAAGGTGTTCGAGGGTCAGGTTGGGGGGCGTCAGAGCGCCACTTCCTCCGAAGGAAACCGCCTGCTATGAACCAGCCGTTTCCGGGCTTGGCAATGAAGGCCTCTCAGGTTGGGAGACTCCCTCACCTGAGGCCTGCGATGAGCTGGCCCGGCCGACAACGGCGGACCGCCTCTCCCAACAAGATAGCGCGATTGGACCCCCGGTGTGCAAGCGGACCTCGCCCGCC
>JABEUU010000085.1 GCA_013044295.1 Candidatus Dormiibacterota bacterium | reverse complement strand
GTCAAATCTCCCCGCCCAGGGAACCATGGCGGGGAGCCAGGTGCTGGCCGGCTATCTGTTCGACGAGGTGAGCCTGGCGGCGCCATTCGAGCTGGCGGCCCTCTTCCAGCTCGCCAACGCGGTGCTGTACGGGGTGCTGTTCGGCCCCTGGAGGCCGCAGCCCAGGCGGCAGCCAGCTCCATCTCCTCCAGAGGGACGCGGCGGGCCGCCTCCCAGGCTCCAAAGCTAGCCGGAAGCTCCCGCGGGCGACCGGTTCCGCGAGGCGCAGGTGCTGAACCCGGGACGGCGGCGCGCAGAGCTGGACCCGGAAAGCTGGGCCCGGCGCCCTGGAAGGCGAGCCGACCACTTCCTCCAGCCGATGACCGCCTCGACCAGTCGGTTAGCGATGACCGCCAGGTGCGAGATCCCGGGCTCCGGCGCGACCCTCGAAGAGCGGGCGATCCAACCTGGTGCCACAATCTCAGGGCGGAGCTGGCGCGGCTGCGCGGATTGACTCCTCAACGGAGGCCGCGGATCGGAGGCCAGGGTGTGCTCGGCTCGAGAAGCTGGTTGGCGGCGGCGTTGATCGGGGTGGGGGGGCTGCTGCTCACGGCCTGCGGGGCTGAGCCAGGTCAGCCTGCGCCCGCCCGCCATTGGGCACCCGGTGGTGCGACCGCCACCGAGTCCTTCGTCGCGATCTCAGTCGTGGGGACGCGTCGCCCCCACCTGGAGAGGTTTTCCCTCCCCTCGGGCCGGGCGCTGGGCCCGATCCAGTCCGCGCCAGCCGGGACCCAGGTGGTCAGCTCGGTCATCTCCAGTTCCGGTCAGATCTGGGTCACGACCGCGTCCGGGCCGCGCTTGCGCAATGACACCGTCGGCGGGGATCCCGCTCCAAACAGCTGTCACTCGTCAGTCCTCGAGCTCAGCCCGGGCGGCTCTCGGCCGTCCAGAACCTGGAGGTTCGGCAACTCGCAGCTGGTCGGCGACGCCGTGCCCAATCCAGCTGGGGATCGGGTGGCCTACCTGGAGAGCGGGTGCACGACTTCCTTCGCCGATTCCCACATCGTGATCCGCTCCCTGGCTGGCGGGCGCGATCTGACCATCGGGGCCGACGCCGCGCCGTGCCACCAGATGTCCCCGCCCTCCTGGAGTGCGAGCGGAGCTCAGGTCACATTCACATTCAACCCCTCGTCGCTCGGCCCCGGCAGCGGTCCCCTGATCCAGGGAGCATGTCCCGCCTGGCATCTGGGCGAGCTGGCGGTCGCTTCCACCGTCCACTCCTCGGAGATGGCCGGAGTCCGACTCGTGGCCGCTCCCAGCGGTTGCGGCTACACCGCGGCCGCGTTCGACGCCTGGGGAATCGCGGCGGTCGAGACCTGTGGGTATCTCGGCCTGGGGCCGGCCCACCTGGTACAGCTTTCGGACCGTCTCTCCGTGACCGCCACCTTCGCGCTGCAGCCCGGCTCCGACCCGACCTGGCTGTCGGTTGCTGGGGCCGGCCGGTCGGTTCTGGTGGATGAATATCAGGCTCCTCCGGCCACCGGGCCGGGCGCCCAGGCCCGGGACTGGCTGTACGTCTTCGATGGGGTTGCCCTGCACCTCGTGCACGTCTATCCGGACGCCAGCTACGGGATCAGAGGGGCATCCTGGTGAGGCCCAGGACTGCGCGACCGCCATCTCCTCACAGGCCGATGGTCAGCGCGCGGGTCGGCCCCAGGCCGCTCCCGACCGTCTCCAAGACCAAGTGACGGTGGTCGGACTCCAGGGTCCTCAGCGTGAACCGTCCCAGGAGCACGGCCAGCCCCGGCGTCCACACCTCGGAGATCCAGGCGAATGGCAGGGCGGCGGTGATCCCGCTCTCTCCACGGCTGATGCTGGGGCGCTCCGTCGCTGGGATCATCTCGACCGCGACGTCGATGCGCGGATCCCCCAGCCACGCTCTGACCGCGGCTGAGGCGCGGCCGTAGAGGGCGGCGGACAGGGCGGGGTACTTTCCGCCGGCGCTAGGGTCCCCGGTCGCCAGCCGCTCCGCCCAGATGGCGGCCACCTGGGCGGCCAGGCGATCCCCGAGTCGTCCGCCAGTGGTTAGGAGCCGGATCAGAGGGTCGTCGAAGGGCCCGCCCCCCATGGGCGGCCGTTGCCGAGCCCCGATTTGAGGGCCGCGGCCAGTCGCGTAGGCGGCCGTCGACAGCATCGACACCCGGCTCCAGGTCGCAGCCCCCGCGGGGGGCGAGGGCACCGGCCGCCCGGCCCTGCCCGGCGGCCCGGCGCGGGGTCCCCCAGGGAATTGCCCAGGAGGTCTGAGCGTGATGAGATCAGCGGGTCCCCGGCTGGTCAGGGCCAGGACCCGAAGGTCAGCCCGGTGGCGCGCCCAGATGTCCGTCAGTTCGATGCAAGCGATGCGCTCTCCGGCGAGGGTGGCGAGGGTGCGCTCGACCTCGGCCTCGGGATGGTTGGGAGCGCGCACCACTCCGTCTGCCCAAAGCACTTGGTGGGTCGTGCCCGAGCACTCAACCTCGACCTGAACCGGAGCCAGACCGCGCCACCAGGCCGGGGTCAAGGACCTGTCCCAGCCGCCAGCGCCACCCTTACCACGGCTCGATGGGAGGTGCCCGTGGGCATCAGGCGCAGCTCTCGGGCGAGGGGGTCCAGCGCCGGCCAGAACTCGACTGTTGCGGCTGAGTATTCAGGTCTCGTCTGGCTCGTGATCACGCCCCCCAGATACACCCCACCCAGATCGTCCTCAGCCCACCAGGTCAGCCTTTCCACTCCGAGGGCGGAGAAGGCTCCGCCGAGGGCGATAGCCGGCGACGCCTCCACCCGGGCAGTCAACCCCGAACGGCCCCAGGTGACAGCTTCGATGACCACCACCACGCCATCAATCGCCGGAGTCGCAACGCCAAGTGCGGCTGTCCGTGGTGCCCTCTGATCCGGGCTCCTCCGGGCATTTTGGATGAGGGTTTGCCAGGGCTCTGGAAGTGGGCCGGTGAGGCTCTGGCCGGTCAGGGCAGAGGCCACGGCGCGAACCTGGGCCAGCTCGGGCGAGTCACGGTCCACCGCGTCCACCGCCGCGAGGGCATCGATGGCGCCTTCGAGGTCGGGGCCAGGGCCGTGGAAGCCGACGCCGCGCAACCGGTGGGCCCCGGCGATCTGACGCCAGAGGTGGGCGAGGGCCGGTTCCTGTTGGGGCAGAGGCTCGAGGGAGACGCTGACTTCGGCGGGGGCCGATGGCGACAGCGGAATTCGACTGCCTCCCAGGTCCAGCCAGCTGGTGTTCCTCGCTAGCCCGGGACTCACCTCCAGGGTGCCCTCGATGCCGTGCGCTCCCTCGGACCCACTGAACATGGCCATCCCATGCTGCCCCTGGTCGTCGCTGATCGAGACCTGTGGGAACGGGTTGCCCGGAAGGTGGGTCATCGGCCGGTCCCCGCTCACAGCGATGATGGTGGAATCGGCCCTTAGCGCCACGTAGAGGACGGTCAGCTGCCCTGCCGGCAGGTCGATCACGGCGTCGCAGGCGACCACCCGAGGCGGGTTCAGCGCGGCCACCACCCCTACGCCCTGGCCGCTGTGGAAGGAGGGGGCGCCCCGCTCCCGAAGGAAGAGGGCCAGGGAGTGGTCGGCCATCACCTCCGCCGCGACCTCCCTGGTGAGTGCGCCAACCGCCACCAGGGCGGTGGCGGCGGTGGAGACGGTGCCGCCGAAGGGCCCCTCGCGCTCGCCCTGCTGGAGGGCGCGCTCAGCCTGCCGTCGCAGGTAGAGCTCGGCTTCGACGGGGTCAGCCATTGGTGACCAGCATCCCACAGCGCCCGGCGGACTGGGTACCGCATAGTTGTCTCCGATGGACAGTCAGGCCCCGGTCGTGGAGGCGCTGGCGGTCGCCGTCGGGGCTCGGGTCCCGGTGCTGCTCTGGGGGGCTCCCGGCACCGGCAAGACCTCCGTGATTCGCGCCATGGCGGCGGCGAGCGGACTCGCCTGCGAGACCGTGATCTCCTCCATCCGCGAACCGTCTGACTTCGCCGGCCTCCCCGTGATCTCCAGCGACGCCAAGGGCGTTCGGGTGAACCTGGCGCCGCCCGGATGGGCGGAGAGGCTCTGCGCCATCGGCCAGGGGCTCCTGTTCTTCGACGAGGTGTCAACCGCGCCTCCGGCGGTGCAGGCGGCCCTGCTGCGAGTGGTTCTGGAGCGCACCGTAGGCGACCTCGCCCTCCCCGACGAGGTGGCTGTGGTGGCGGCCGCCAACCCACCCGAGCAGGCGGCCGACGGCTGGGACCTCTCCGCCCCGCTGGCCAATCGCTTCTGCCATCTCGAGTGGCCGGTGGATGCCCGCGCTCTGGCCGACGGGCTGGCGGGGGGCTGGCCAACGCCGCCCGCGGCCCGGCTGGACCCAAGCTGGGAGCGTCGCGTCCCAGTCGCTCGGGCCTGGGTCGCCGGGTTCCTGCGGGTGCGGCCGGACCTGGCCGTGGCGGTGCCGGAAGACGCCGCCAGAGCCGGTCGGGCCTGGCCCAGCCCCCGAACCTGGGACATGACCGCGCGTCTCCTCGCCGCCGCCGAGGCGGCCGGGGCCAGCGACCTGTCCAAGTCTCTTCTGGTTCAGGGAGCGGTCGGCCCGGGGCCGGCTGTGGAGATGCTCTCCTGGCTGTTGGAAGCCGACCTGCCCGACCCCGAGGCGGTCCTGGCCAATCCTGAGGGATTCTTGCTTCCGGACCGGGGTGATCGGGCGTATGCGGCGCTGTCTTCGGTGGCGGCGGCGGTGGCCGCAGACCCGACTCCTGACCGCTGGGCCAGAGGCTGGGCGGTGTTCGGCCGGGCCGGCGAGTCCGCTCCCGACGTGGCGGCCGCGGCGGCGCGCACCCTGGCCAGGGCTCGGCCGCCGGGAGCCCCAATTCCTCCAGAGGTGGCGAGCTTCACCTCTTTGCTCCAGGATGCCGGCCTGCTGGGTTGACCAGGGCGGGCCTCGACAAGCGCAAGCTGGCCGCGTCTCGGCTCTGGGCCACGACTCAGATGCCCTACCTGGCCGCCGCTCTGTTCGCCGCCTCGATCAGAGCTGATCCCGGCTGCGCCACCGTCGCGGCCGACCGATCCTGGGAGATCCACGCTGACCCCGATGTCGTGGACCAGCTCAGTGTTGAGGAGCTGGGGCGGCTGCTCCTGCACCTCCTGGGCCATCTGGTTCGCGATCACGCCCAGCGAGCGGACATCGTCGGCCTCAGTGGGGCCGACGGCCCGGAGCGCTGGAACCGCGCCGCCGATGCCGAGATCAACGACGATCTGGTCGCCATGGGGCTGGTGCCCCGAGTTGCGCCCGATCTGCCTGGAGACTTCGCCCAGGCCATCGGTGGCCTAGCCGAGAGCTATCTGCAGGCGGCGCCGGCCGGCCGCCCCTGGGACTGTGGCTCCGGCTGTGATGGCCGACCCCGGTCGTGGGACTCGGCGGGCCGACCGCAGGGTGAGGATGGCCATGGGCTCACCGGCCAGCAGGCCGCCTTGCTGCGATCGTCGGTGGCGGCCGCCATCCACCAGGCGTCAGCCCAGCAGCCGGGTTCGATCCCCGGGGGCTGGCTGCGCTGGGCCGAGACGGTGCTGCCGTCGCGTGTCGACTGGCGGCGGGTCCTGGCGGCCGAGATCCGCCAGGGAGTGGCCAGCGTGGCTGGAGCGGTCGACTACACCTACCGGCGGCCCTCGCGCCGGGCCCAGGCGGCGCCCCGGGTGGTGCTGCCGTCGCTGCACCGGCCGGTCCCGGAGGTGGCCATCGTGTGCGACACCTCGGGGTCGATGCACGACCAGCTCCTGGCCCGGGCGCTGGCCGAGGTCGAGGGAATCCTGAGCCGTGCGGGTGTCCGCCAGGCCCAGGTGCGGGTCCTGGCGGTCGACACCAACGTGCAGGCGGTGCGGCGGGTTACCCGCGCCAGCCAGGTGCAGCTGGCCGGCGGGGGAGGCACTGACATGGCCGCCGGGATCGCCGCCGCGGTGGCCCTCAGGCCGCGGCCCTCGGTGGTGATCGTGCTAACTGACGGCTATACCCCCTGGCCGTCCCGGCCGCCGCCAGCCACGCGGGTGGTGGCCGGGATTCTCACCCAGAACCAAGTTGGGATGCCCGTCGAGGCGCCGCCGGCCTGGGTGCGGGCGGTGCTCATCGACTAGTCCGATCCAGGACGTCGCGGGCGGCCCGATTTGAGGAGCCCTGGGAGCGCGAACGGAGCGTTCGTGCCCAGGTGCGGGTTGGACCCAGGCCGGGCCCGGCAAGCCAGCGCCGGAGGGCGCCGGATCGACGGCTCCAAGTCTCTGCGAGGTCGGTCGACGGGACGAAGACCGTGTTCCGCAGGGGGATCTACTACGGGACGCGCGGGGAGGACGAGCTGTCGGCGCGCTGCGATTTCGCAGCTTCGGTTGGGTGGCCGGGATACCGCACCCCGCTGCAATCCGACGTGCCGGCAATTGTCTCCCGCGCCACCGGGGGGTGGAGGGGCTGGCGACCGGGTTAACTCCGCTCTGAGCTGCTGGAACGGACCGGAGCTTGACCTGCCCCGGGTCAGGCGCTCTTGTCCTCTATCTCCCAGGCATGGTCGAGCAGGTGCCAGGCGCAGCGCTGGGCGGCTTGGCGAGCGGTCCAGCCGCCCGCACTGGATCCCGATCCAATCGCGGTTGCCAGGGCTGAGCGCTGGTCCCGCCAGGAGGTGCTCGGGCCCAGCATCAAGCCCAGCTTGCGCGCGTAGCTGCGCTCTCTCTCGCGCACGTGCTCGATGACGGCATCGCGGTCGCGTCCGCCGCCCCGGGGCCCCTTGCGCAGCGTCTCAGGGGCCGAGTCGCGGACCCGGTCAAGGCAGCCCCAGCAGGCTTCCAGAATCTGAGCGAACCGGGTCGCCTCCGCCGCGCTCAATGGCTCGCTGTCCCAGGGCTCGGCCGGGCCCGGCGCCCCGAAATCGGTCCATTTCGCACCGGACACGTGGCCGACCACCTGGAGCGGCTCGGCCGAGAACGAGGGTCCGATGGCGGCCGCGTAGCGAGGTGCGTAGTCGACCAACGCCTGCAAGGCAGCGGCCTCGCCGCGGCCACGACGGCACCATCCGGGCCACTCCAGGGCGACCGCGAACACCCAGGTCTTGCCACTCTCCAGGTAGACCCGGCAAGAGCCACGCATGTGACCATGGTGAGGCCCATGGTCGGCGGGGTCCATCGGCATCGGCAACCTGCGGGCCCCTGGGGCGCCCGCCAAAGGATTGGCCGTCCCACCTGGAATCGGGCGGGCGCGCTCCAAGCGGCCCTCAGCTGGGCGGTGCGAAGACTCAGAGGCAGCGGGCCCAGTCGCTGCGGGAATTGGCCGATCCCGACCACCGTATCCTGGGACCAGCGTCGCCCGGGCGGATGTGGTAACCCCGCGCCGACCGGCGCGGGGCCGTCGGGCAGCGATCAATTGGGAGGCGATATGAGAGGTTGCACCGGCATCGACCAGGGGGCGGCCGCCCTCTCGTCCGAGCTGAGGAGCACTTGCCCATGAGCATGGTCTACCGTCGCCTGGGCCGATCCGGTCTCAGGGTCAGCCTGCTCTCACTGGGGTCATGGGTGACCTTCGGCAACCAGATGGACGAGGAGCTGGCCCTGCGGTGCATGACCGCGGCCCACGATGGCGGGGTCAACTTCTTCGACAACGCCGAGGTCTACGCCCGCGGCGAGTCGGAGCGGATCATGGGCCAGGCGCTGCGCCGCGCCGGCTGGCCGCGCCACAGCTATGTGGTCTCGACCAAGTTCTTCTGGGGCCTGCACCAGGGCGTCAACACCGAGAACACGCTCAACCGCAAGTACCTGCTCCAAGCCATGGAGGCGTCGCTGGAACGCCTCCAGCTGGACTTCGTGGACCTGGTCTTCTGCCACCGTCCCGACCCAGAGACCACCGTCGAGGAGACGGTCTGGGCGATGCACGACATCGTCAGCCGGGGCCAGGCCCTCTACTGGGGAACGTCGGAGTGGCCGGCCGGCGACATCCGCGCCGCCTTTGAGATCGCGGAGCGCCATCACCTGCACAAACCGGTGATGGAGCAGCCCGAGTACAACCTCTTCAACCGTGTTCGGGTCGAGGAGGAGTACCTCCGCCTCTATGGCGAGTGTGGGCTGGGGCTGACCACCTGGAGCCCGCTGGCCTCGGGGGTGCTGACCGGCAAGTACCTGGACGGGGTCCCAGCGGACAGTCGCGCCGCCCTGCCGGGCTACGAATGGCTGCGCGAGGAGCTGTCCGACCCGACTCGCAACGCGGCGGTACGCCAACTGCTCGACCTGGCCCGTGAGCTCGACTGCACCCCGGCTCAGCTGGCGATCGCCTGGTGCGCTCGCAATCCCCATGTCTCCTCGGTCATTACCGGGGCCACCAGCGTGCAGCAGGTCGAGGAGAACCTGCAGGCGCTGGCGCTGCTGCCCAAGCTCACCGATTCGGTTCGGCAGCGGATCGACGCGATCGTCCAGGAGACGTGACCGGCGTTCGGAGGCCTGGGAGGGCGGCCTCGATCAGGGTTGGCTAGGTCCTGGGTCGCTCTTCCCACCTCGGAAGCGGCGGGGGCAGGTTCAGCGTTTTCGCGGTTGGCCCTGGTTGGACAGCCCGGGCGGCGCGGGGAGGGCGGCCTGGCGCTGCGGTAACCTCTGGGAACGGCATGAGCAGGACCAACGCCGCGCCCGCCCGCCCGCGATGAGCCTCAGCTTCGACGCGGAGCTTCACCTCCGGCTCGCCGGCGAGGCGGCGCTGCTCTCCCCCAGCAATGGGCCCACTCGAGTGGAGCCCCTGATCGAGTCGGCACGCGCCCTGGTGGCGCTGGATCTCCTCAAGTTTGAGTTGGCGCAGGGGATCGTGGGCGAGTACGGTCTCGCCCTGAGAATGCGCGCCGGGGAGCATTTCATCGTGCCGGGCCCACTTTCTCCCCAGGCGAGCCCGGCAGTCCCACTGCCGCCCCCGAGGGTGGTGGCCTGTGACACTCGGATCGAAGACGACAAGGGCGCGATCCAGGTTCACTATGTCGCCCTGGGCGATGACGCCACGGCTCTGGCTGTCACCGTGACCACCCCTGATCCCGGGGCGCGGCGCCCGGCCATGTCCAGAGGTCAGGCTCTCCTGGCCGACGATTGCGGAAATTCCGTTCCGGCCCTCCTCAGCGGAGGCGGTGGGGCGGGATCCCTCCAGGGTCGGTTCACAACCCGACAGCCGCTCGATCCGGGGACGCATTGGATAGAGCTGGATGGGCACCGAATCGAGCTTCACGACCGGCCGCGGACCGCTCTGGCACACTGCGAGCCGCTGCCGGCCGCCGAGCCCGGGCCGCGGTACCTGTGGCGAAGGCTCGCGGCTGCGATCCGTGGCCCGGGCACCTGGCCGTCTCCGACCCAGCTGGACGCTGCGGTTGCGATCCTGGTCGCGGCGGGCGCGCTGGAGCCCGACGCGGAGGTGGTCGACCAGGTCCACCGGGTTGCCGACTCGCTTCGTCTGGGCGCGTCTCCGATCCCTCTTCCGGAGCCCTGGGGCAGCCTCCTGGTGGGATGGAACTCGCATCGGCGCGACGGGCCGACCGGTGGGGTGGCCGTGGCGCTCACCACGCCGCCCGTGGACGGGATCGCGATTTTGGTGGAGGGGCTGGTGTCGGGGCCCGAGGGATGGAGGGCGTATGTGGTGACCTCCCCGGACTCGAACTTGGACGGGCCGGCATCTCAGCAATCGGTCACGCTGGCCCCCTTGATCTGGTGGGCGGCGGACAACCTGGGGCACAGCTACCTGGGCCGGGCCGGAGGTTGGTCCTTTGGGGTGGCCATGGGCGGTGGGCCGATTGAGTTCAGCCCAGCTCTTCACCCTCGGGCCACCGAACTCCGCCTCCTTCCCACCGGCGCCAGCGAGCGTGCAGTTGTCATCGTGCCGCTCCCCGCCTGGGCTTGAGGATGGTGGAGAGGCCCTGGTGGTGGCGGCACCCGCCAGTTGAGGTCAGGTTGGAGTGCTCTGGCACCATCCACCGGCTGCGCTGGGAGGCGGGCGAGCTGGCCGCGGTCGACCACCAGGACCCGCGGGGAGAGCGCACCCTGGGGGCTCTGGGCGGGCAGCAGTCCAGCTGCATCGCTCTGCTGGACAGCTGGATTCGCCACCGCGAGGACCTCCGGGTGCTGACCCTGGCGAGCCGGGGGCCCGGCGACCGGATCCCCCAGGTCGACCCCCGGGCGGCGCGCCTTCATGGCGGGGCCCCGCACCACGGGCCCGCGCCCACCTTTCCCGGCCCAACGTCCGGTCGGACGGCAAGCGGTCAGTGGGCCGGCTGGTCTGGGTACACGCCCCTGGGTGCCCACTCCCAGCCGGCCCGCCCGGGCCAGGCGGGGAGACCCTTCCCAACCGAGGCCCAGGAGGACGAGCTGGCCCTACTGCTCCGGTTCGACCCCGGTTTGTCGGACCGCCTCCAGGCCACTGTCGTCGCCGCCTGGGTCGGTCGCCTGGAGGTCGGCGATGCTCGGGCCGACGCCAACCTGCCGGGTCTCACCGCCGCGCTCTACGGGCGGTTGCTGCGACCCTTGCAGGAGTGGTGGGGCGATCGCAGCAGTCCCGTCGAGGTGGGCCTCAGTCGTCCCGGAGAGGCGCCCTCCGTGGTACGAGCCGACGGGATCCTGAAGGCGCGGCTTCCCCTGCGCTGGCTGCTGGATGTGTGGGGTCGGGGGATGGCCGTGGTCCTCGATCGCTTCGTCGTGGAG